>JAKQCM010000085.1 GCA_029559155.1 Chloroflexota bacterium | reverse complement strand
GCCCTTCCACATGGCTCACCATGTGCATGACATGGCTGTACCGCTCCACAACCATCAAATCGCGTACATGGACTGTGCCATATTCGCTGACTCGGCCAATGTCGTTGCGGCCTAAATCGACCAACATGACGTGTTCGGCGCGTTCTTTGGGGTCGGCCAGGAGATCATCGCCCAGGATTTTGTCTTCTTCGGGCGACGCCCCGCGCCATCGCGTTCCGGCGATGGGGCGCACGCTGGCAACGCCGTCCTCCAGACGCACGTGCATCTCTGGAGACGCGCCGACCACCTGCATATCAAATTCAGGCAAATTGAAAAAGAACATGTAGGGGGATGGATTGAGCATCCGCAAAGCGCGGTAGATGGCGAAGGAATCGGCGCTGGTCTGGCGGCTGAAACGTTGGCTGAGCACGACCTGGAAGATGTCACCGGCGGCGATGTGCTCTTTGGCTTCGGCGACGATTTCTTCGTAACGCGCCTGGCTCATGTTGGCTTCGATACGGCCGTTTTTCCCATTTCTCACCCCATAACGTCGTTGGGGTATGGCGGGCAACGGCCGTAACAACTTCTCGCTCACCCGGGCAATGCGCTGCACTGCATCGACGTATGCCGCTTCCACGTCTGCGCCAATCTGAGCATTGGCCAGAATGGTCAGCCGGTGACGCGCGTGATCGAATACCACCAGCGTATCGGCCAGGAGGAAAACAGCGTCGGGAATGTCCAGAACGGGCACGGCCGTTTCCGGCAGCCGCTCGAAGTAACGCACCACATCATAGCCCAAATAGCCAACCGCCCCGCCCTGGAAACGAGGCAGGCCGGGCAAATCGGCCGGAGAGAATTGGCTCAACTCCGCTTTCAGCACATCTAAGATGTCTTCACCTTCTGCCAGGTCACGGGTGGTTGTCTGGTCGGCGCGCATATCGGTTACGGAACGGCCGTGTAACGCCACAATTCCCCGTGGATTCACGCCCACAAACGAATACCGCCCGACCTGTTCGCCCCCTTCCACCGACTCCAACAAGAAAGATGGCCCCATTTCATCCAACAGCTTGATATACACGGAAACCGGGGTTTCCAAATCAGCCGCAAATTCGCGATAAACCGGGACCAAGTTGGCCGTCCCGGCCGCCAATTGGCGGAAATCGTCTAACGTTGGGTGGTAAGCATTCTCAACCGCTATCATAAGTCCTCCAAAAGCCATAGTCTGCTAGCAACAAGCCGGTTTAGAGCTTGTTGCTAGCAGACTAAGCAACCTCATCAGCCGATTTTGGGCAAATGAGTCATCGCCTCGGCAATCGCTTCCTGAGGATATTCATAATCGACCAATTGCCCCTTCAAGTATGCTTCATAGGAGGCCATATCAAAATGGCCGTGGCCGCATAAATTAAAGACGATTACCTTCTCTTCGCCGCTTTCCTTGCATTTCAAGGCTTCCTCGATGGCAACGGCAATCGCATGAGTCGGTTCGGGCGCTGGGATAATGCCTTCGGCGCGCGCAAACGTGAGGGCGGCCTTAAAGGTATCCATCTGCTTCACCGCCCGCGCTTCTACATCGCCATTGTTCACCAGTGCGCTCACCTGGGGCGACATGCCATGATATCGCAGCCCGCCGGCATGAATTTCCGGCGGTATAAATGTGTGCCCCAGCGTATGCATTTTAACAACCGGAGCCATTTGCGCCGTGTCGCCATAATCGAAGGTGTATGTACCTTTGGTGAGGCTGGGCGAGGCGGCCGGTTCGGCGGCAATGACCTGGGTCTTTTTGCCATTGGTGAAGTTTTGCTGCAGGAAGGGGAAGGCAAACCCGCCAAAATTCGAGCCGCCGCCAGTGCAGGCGATGACCATATCGGGGTATTCGCCGGCCATTTCCAACTGCTGCAGCACTTCCTGTCCGATCACAGTCTGGTGGAGCAGGACGTGGTTTAGCACAGAACCCAGGCTGTATTTTTTCTGTCCACCCGATTTGGCGGCAACCTCAACAGCTTCGGAGATGGCAATGCCTAACGAACCGGGATTGGTGGGGTCTTGGGCCAGGACAGAACGGCCGTATTCCGTGCGATCCGTTGGGCTGGCATACACTTCCGCCCCAAAGCTCTCAATCACAATACGCCGGTAAGGCTTCATGTTGTAGGAAGTTTTCACCATATACACTTCCAGGTCCATGCCGAAGAAGTTGCAGGCCATGGCCAGCGCGGAGCCCCACTGACCGGCTCCGGTTTCGGTTGTCAGCGCCTTTACGCCGGCTTCTTTGTTGTAGAAAGCCTGGGGAACGGCCGTGTTCGGCTTATGCGACCCAACAGGACTGACTCCTTCGTATTTGTAATAGATGTGCGCCGGCGTATCCAAAGCGCGTTCCAGGCGATGCGCCCGAAAAAATGGAGTTGGCCGCCACAATTTGTAGATGTCTCGCACTGGTTCAGGGATCTCAATGTACCGCTCAGTGCTGATCTCCTGCATAATCAAACTCATCGGGAATAAAACACTCAGAAAATCCGGCGTGATGGGTTCCAGCGTTTGAGGATTCAACACCGGCTCCGGCGGCACGGGTAAATCGGCATTGATGTTGTACCATGCCTTCGGCAGCTTGCTTTCGTCTAAAAGAAACTTATATTGGTCGCTCATGTCTTGCTCCTTACCACTGATTGGGTTTTAAAATAAAAAGCTCTCGTCCTTAACATCGTTAGGGACGAGAGCGCCAAATCTCCCGCGGTGCCACCCTGATTAAGCCGCCCCATCAACAAAAAACGCGCCTGTGAAAGCGCGTCGGTTGGTGTTAAAGCCAGCTTCACTTGGTGTAGTCGTTTCGTTTTACTGAATCAACTACCTTGCCCTGATAACGGTGGCATTTCCGGCACAGGCTACTGGTATCCTTACGTTCGCCTGAACAACTCCTCGGTCCATTCACCTGCTGCGCCGACGTTGGCCTTTCAGCTCCTGGGCTTTGCCGCCCTTGGGCCAACTCTCTTGGACCCGCTTCGCAGATTACTAATCCGATTCAACGTTTTTTCGTGTTCAATTGCGGAAGATGGTAGCATGGAGATGAGAGCGTGTCAAGAAATATAGCCGCTTTTTGCGGCGCGGGATAAAACAATTGCCGACTGGAACCGTATAGGAAAAAGCTGCGGCAACGCGGGTTTTACGTTTGATGGAGATATTTTCAATGATTACATTCAAGAGTGCTCTCGCTTCCCTGGCCATTCTTTTCCTGGTCGCCTGCCAACATACGCCACAGGCTGCCACGAGCACGGCCGTTCCTTCCCTCGCGCCATCGGCCATCCCCACCCTGTCGCCAGACACCAGCACAGAAACGGCCGTGCCGCCTGCTACTCAAATAACAACACCCCCTAATCCCACCGCCGATTTGTCTGGGTCGCCGTCCTTCGCCTGGAACGATCCGAAAATTTATCGGTCAGGCTTAATTCCCAGTGCGCAAGACGACGTGGATTTGCTCGCTACTGCGCCTGTTTACAGCATGACGGTGAACATCGACCCGGCAGACGGTCTTGTGATCGGTTCCCAATTAATTCGCTACACGAATAATGAAAACGTTCCACTCGACGAGATTTTTCTCCACCTGTTTCCCAATTTATTAGGCGGGTCTATCGAAATAAGCCATTTGCAGGTGGATGGACAAGAGGTGGAGTGGTTATACGAAAATTCGCACGCCAGCGTCATGCGCGTGCCCCTGGCCGAACCGCTCCAGCCGGGCGCGGCGGCGCTGCTCACGATGGACTTTGTAACGGCCGTGCCGCAAGATGTTGGGCGTAATTATGGCGTTTTTGCCCAGGTGGATAATGTGATGGCCCTGGCTCATTTTTACCCGCTGTTCGTTGTGTATGATGACGATGGCTGGCACACCGACCCACCGGTCGAGTTTGGCGACCCAACATTTACGGATGCCGGATTCTATCTGGTGAACATATCTGCGCCCGTCGACCAGGTGGTGGTGGGCAGCGGTGTGGTGGTGGATGAGCGGGATAACGGCCGTTTCCGCACACAAACCCTGGCCGCCGGTCCAGCGCGCGACTTCTACCTGGTCCTAAGCCCCGATTTTGCCGTCGAAACAGTGACCGTAGGCGCGACTACCATCCACAGTTATGCGCCAGCTGCTTTTGCTGAGGGCGCAAAACAGGCGGCGGAAGTGGCGGCCAACGCTCTGCAAGTCTTTAATCCACGCCTGGGAATCTATCCCTACACGGAGCTGGATATTGTCGCCACGCCAACGCTGGCGCTGGGCATCGAATATCCGGGCGTCATCGCCATCACGCAGCGCGAATACGATCCTGAAACGCCCATTTATGATGGCATGCCCAACAGCGTTTTTTTGGAAACCACAGTGGCGCACGAAATGGGGCACCAGTGGTTTTATAACATCGTCGGTAACGATCAATTGCTGGAGCCGTGGCTGGACGAAGCAATGGCGCAATATATTACCGGTTTGTATTACGAAGATTTGTATGGTCTACCGGCGGCAGAATCCTACCGGCAATCGTGGGATGATCGGTGGTCACATGTAAATTACGCCGATACGCCCATTGGTCAGCCGGTCGGCGTTTACGATGGAGCTGCTTACAGCGCTATCATTTACGGCCGTGGCCCGCTCTTTGTAGAAGCTCTGGCCGCCGAAATGGGCCAGGACACGTTCGCAACCTTCTTGCAAGCATACACCAACCAAAACAAATGGGGCATTGCCACAACTGAATCCTTTAAAACCCTGGCAGAGGCAACCTGCCAATGCCAGCTAACGGAACTGTTCGACACCTGGGTTTACGCCAAATAGGACCAAACGCCCAGGTACCAGCGAACCAGTACTTGCGATTTTGCGCCATTAACAAAAAATGTAACCTAAGCAAGATATAGTTCTGACACAACCCAATGGGGTGGCGTTAACAGTATAGGAACAAAACAGAGAACATTATCTTTACATACCTCCAAGCAACATACCTGCAGCCCACATCGCCGTTCCATCACAGACATCGCTCTTACACCATTTTTGCCACATTGCAGCCAAATCGCAGCTCTAGTTGTTCCCATTCTTCAACCGCATCCTGACCACATCGCTTTTACACTGTCGCCCACACTGCTGCCGCATCCTTGAGCATTGCAGCCACATCGCAGACTGTTTAAGCGCCACACCAACTACGAAGAGAGAGCTTGAACTTAGGTTCTAAGCTCTTTTTTCATGCCTGGATTTGGCTAATCGCCTGATAACCTGGGCACGACAATCTTCAGCCGTGATTGGGTACAGCTTTTCTCTGGCGATCTCAGGTTCGCGGGGTTGGCTTACGACTGTCGGCCAGATGATCCAGTAACGCCTGCAATCCGAGCAAATAACTCCGCCAACCAAATCCACTGATCTGCCCCAGGCAGACGGCGGCAATGACGGAATTGTGCCGGAAAGCTTCGCGGGCATGGATGTTTGACAGGTGAACCTCTACGGTGGGCAAAGCTACGGCCGTTACCGCATCGCGCAAGGCATAGCTGTAATGGGTGAACGCCCCGGGATTGAGCAAAATGCCGTCGGCCCAATTACGGGCCACATGCATGGCGTCGAGCAAATCGCCTTCGTGGTTGGACTGTTGAAAGCGCAGTTCGACCGATTTTCCGGCGACGTAATTGGTGAGCGCCTGGTTGATGTCTTCCAGTGTATGACGGCCGTACACGCCCGGCTCCCGCGTACCCAATAAATTAAGATTCGGTCCGTGCAAAACCAGAATTCGCGTCATTGCTGTTGCTCTCCTTCCGCTTGCAGGGCGGATAACGTGTCTAATACGGCCGTTTCGGCCACAGATTCGGCGACAAACACATCACCCACGCCTCGCAGCAAAACAAAACGCAGCCGCCCCGCAGCCTTTTTCTTGTCGTGGCCCATGGCCTGATACAAGGAAACCGGCGACAGATCGGCCGGAATACGCGTGGGCAATCCCACGTTTTGCAGCACATCTTCGATCTGCGTCGGCAAAGCAGGGTCGCACAAGCCCAGTCGCGCCGAGAGATGCGCCGCAGCGACCAGACCCATCGCTACCCCCTCGCCATGCCGCACAGCATAACCGCTGACCTGCTCGACAGCATGGCCGAAAGTGTGGCCCAGATTCAATACTGCCCGCCGTCCCTGCTCGAAAGGATCCTGCTGCACGATGTCCCGTTTAACCTGGACAGCCTCCACAACCAATGACCGAAGGCTGTTCAGGAGGAATTGATTTTCGGGATGCAATGTCCAGTCACCATTTGCCAATCTGGCCAACAAGTCTGGGCTGGCGATGAGCGCGTGCTTTACCACTTCGGCCATGCCGGAGGCAAATTCGGCCGGGGGCAAGGTGAGCAAGGTTGTTGTGTCGGCCAACACGGCCGTTGGCTGCTTAAACGCCCCGACCAGGTTTTTCCCTTGGGGCAGATCGACGCCGGTTTTGCCGCCCACGCTGGCATCGACCATAGCCAACAGCGTGGTGGGGCACTGCACAAAATCGACGCCGCGCATAAAACTGGCGGCGGCAAAACCGGCCATGTCGCCCACCACCCCGCCGCCCAGAGCCATAACCGTTCCTTTGCGGTCTAAATTAGCCGCTAAAAGGCCATCGTAGATTGTCTGGATGCTGGCCAGGGTTTTGTGCTGTTCACCGGCGGGAATGGTAATAACGGCCGTTGCGCCCTGGCAGCGCGCTGCATAAAGCGGAGCCACGTGGGTGTCGGTGACGACCACAAAGGGGCCGCGAATTTGCGCTAAATTGGCAGCTTGCGCCAGCAGGTTGTCGCCAACAATGATTTCGTATTGGCCGGTTGGATGCGTAACTGGCAGATAAGTTTCGTTCATACAATGCGTCTCGATTTCTTGGGCGACCTGTTCGGGAGATTTGCCGCCGGTGTTGATTTGGGGGAAACGGCCGTAAGCCGCCTGGCGCGCGGTTAACAGACGTTGGATTTGGGCCACAGGGTCTGGCACGTTGAGCAACGGCCGTCGATCATCATCGCCCAGCCGGGAGATAATCTCCTGCGGTTCGGCCGTCAGGCAGAAAACACGGCCGTTGCGCCGCAGCGCGGCGGCATTGGCCTCATCAACCATCAGCCGCCCACCGGTGGCGATGACCAGGCCGGCAGCGTCGCTCAATTCCTGAGCTACCGCGGCTTCCAGGCGGCGAAATGTCTCTTCGCCGGATTGGTGGAAAATTTCGGCAATTGTACGGCCGTCACGGGTCACGATCAGCTCGTCGGTATCCACAAATTGATAGCCCAATCGCGCGGCCAGCAGCCGGCCAACGGTTGATTTCCCCGTTCCCATAAACCCTGTTAGAACAATGTTTTGCGTTTCCATAGCCAAATTATAACGGAATTATTCAGGCGACCAGCATGATAGGCGGCCGGCAAATCGGATTGATACATTGGGGAACAAAAAATAACCATGCAGCGTTGTAGTGGGTGAAGCGCTGTTGCATAGCGCAAAATCTAATCAAGGAGTGACTACGATGTCAAACAATAAATTTAAAACAACGATTGCTATATGGATGCTGCTGGCGCTGACGGCCGTTTTGGTCGCCTGCAACCCGGCGTCTGCCGCAAGTCCGACGGGCGCAGCTAACGTTGGCGGCATTACCGTCGTAGGGCAAGGCGAGGCGTTTGGTACGCCTGATCAGGCTCAGGTCCAGGTGGGCGTAGAAATTTTCGCCCCCACCGTCGCTGAAGCCACCAGCCAAAACGAGGCCACCATCGAAAAAATCATGGCTGCCCTGACTGCCCTGAACATACCGGCCACAGACATCAAGACAACCAACTACAGCCTCTGGGCCGAACAAATCTACGGCGATAAAGGGCCGGAAGGTATTGCCGGATACCGCGTAACAAATCAGGTGAACGTAACCATTCGTGACATCAACCAGGTGAGTGATGTTCTGGCGAGCGTCATTGATGCCGGAGCGAACACCATTTATGGCATCCAATTCAGCGTTGCCGATCCGGCCGCTCTGGAAGCGGAAGCCCGCGCGGCGGCCGTTGCCGATGCGCGCGTCCGCGCCGAATCGCTGGCCAATTTGGCAAATGTTTCTCTGGGTGATGTGGTGGTCATCAGCGAAATCATCGGCCAACCAATCGCCCCGATGGGCTACGGCGGCGGCATGGCTATGGCCGATATGGCCGCAGCGCCCAGTGTTTCTCCTGGAGAACTCAGTTACAACGTCCAGGTGCAGGTGACGTTTGGCATTCAATAAGTAACAGCCGAAACACTTTATCAGCCCAAAGTACAAACTGGCAGCTTGTAAGGAGCTGCCAGTTTTGTTTTAAAGCCACTGGTTTTTCTTCAAGGGAAGCGATTGTCGCAACTCGATAGGATTACAGAACAATTTACAAGCCGGGTATTGCACCTTACAATATGAGTTGGTTACTTGACGGTCATCAAGGTGGCCTTATTTGGAAATACGGCCGTCGTAGCAGCAACAGCCACCTGTTCGCATTCCCACCAAGGATTCTTTCTCCTGTTCCTCGGGTTAGGCTCAATCTTTCTTCTGGGAGCACTCTGTTGGAGTTTGGACACACCAGATGCACCGCCTTGGCAAAAGTCGTATCAGGCATATCTAAAATCATCGAGCAAGTCATTGAAACATCATGAAAGTACTAATTGTCGAGGATAATCCCCAAGAGAGTCTCTTACTGGCTCAGTATTTAGGTCAGGCATTACCGGAGAGCGAGATAGAAACGGCCGTATCCCTTTCTTCCGCCCGACAACAACTCGCTAAAACTTTTGACCATGATTTGGTCTTGCTGAAAGGGCAGTTGCCAGACGGCAATGGCCTGGATTTTATATCCGAGATTGATGCAGCGGAACGGCCGTTTGCCATCATTCTTTACACCAGTGCCCACGAGCCGGAAACGGCCGTTTGCGCCACCAAGGCCGGAGCAGACAACTACTTCGTCCTTAACCCAGACACCCTCATCACTCTCCCTGGAATCATGGTAGCTGCCTACTTTCAGCGTGTGGCTCGCGTGGCCCAACGCCAGAAAAATAACGGTCTGCCAGAAACTGGCGTCAGTTTCCAAAGCCTGGTCGATAATGCCAAAGATCTGATTGTCTACTTCGACACCGACCTGCGCCACCGCTTTGTCAACCGGGCGGTAGAGAACCTAACCGGCATCTCCAAAGCAGATTATCTGGGGAAAACCAATGAAGAATTAGGCATGGGCGCAGAAGAGGTTGCCTTTTGGAACCGCGAATTAAAGCAAGTTTTGGCAACGGCCGTGCCACAGACAATTTCCTTTCACTTTACCGGCGTTTCCGGTGAAACCAGCTACTTCGAGGCCAATGTCACCCCAGAATTAAACGCGACCGGGCAAGTTGTTTCGCTAGTTTCCGTCGTGCGAGACATTACCGACCGCATACAAACGAATGAAAAGCTCCATTTACAAATCACTGCCCTCAATGCCGCCGCCAACGGCATCGTCATCACCGATCTAAATGGCGCCATTCAATGGGTCAACCCGGCGTTTACAACGCTTACCGGCTACAAGGCAGAAGAAGCCCTCGGCCGTAACCCTCGCGAGCTGATCAAATCTGGCAAACACGGCCGTGAGTTCTACGAACAATTGTGGCTAACCATCCTCGCCGGCAAAGTATGGCGCGGTCAAATCATCAACCGCCGCAAAGATGGCACGCTCTATGACGAAGAACAAACAATCACCCCTGTTGTAAACGAAGAAGGGCAGATCATCAATTTCATTGCCATCAAAGAAGATGTGACCCAACGCAAACAAGCGGAGACGGAGCGCAAAAAAGTACTGGATCGGCAGATAGCCATTAATCGTATTGGCCTGCGGCTGCGCAGCACACTGGACATGGGTGAACTTTGCCAGATCGCCTATGAGGAACTGCAAAATCTGGTCGCCAACTCTAATTTTGCCATTTTTATGTACGACAGCGATTTGCGGCGAATCCACCCTCTCTTCATTATGGCCGATGGCGAAAAACTGGATGTCAGCAAACTGCCCTTTGCCCCGTTAGAACCGGGCACCGGACCGAACAGTCGTGCTGTACTTAATCGCGCGCCAGATATTGTGGCCGATTTGCAGCAAGCCATCGTGCAGCCCAAAACGCATATCAATATGCCTTCAAAAGAACGGCAACTCACTCGCTCCATGCTTACTGTGCCCATGATCATCAACGAAGAGGTGATCGGCACGCTGCAATTGCAGCACTATCAGGCCAACGTGTACACGATGGCCGAAGCAGACCTGTTGAGCAGCGTGGCCACCCTGGCTGGATTAGCCATAAAAAACGCTCATCTGTAGGCGCAGCGCAGCAAGAACTTGCGGAACGCGTGCGGGCAGAAAACGAGCTTTTCCAGCAGGCGCAGCGGTTGCAGCAAATTATAGACACCATTCCTGAAGGGCTGGCCGTGCTAGATAAGAATGGGCTGGTGACTTTGGTAAATCCATTAGGGCGAGAGGTTTTGCGCACCCTGAGTGACAGTGGTGTCGGGGAAAAGTTAGAAAAAATAAACGGCCGTTCCCTCCACGAATTCCTCCAACCCGCCGGTCGGGGCCAAACCCATGCTATAAAACATGCCGACCGCTATTACGAACTCCTTTCCCACCCCATTACCCTGGATAAAAACGTCAGCAATTCAGTCCTGTTAATACGCGATGTCACCACAGAGCACGAGCGACAGGCATACCTGCAAACCCAAGAACGCCTGGCCACGGTCGGCCAACTTGCCGCCGGCATCGCCCACGATTTTAACAACGTGATGGCTGTCATCATCCTGTACACCGAAATGCTTCTTAGCGCCCATCAGCTTCCCCCACAAACCGAACGACATCTCACAACCATTGGCAGCCAGGCCCAACATGCCGCGGATATGATTAGTCAAATACTAGACTTTAGCCGCCGATCCATGATCGAACGCGCCCCAATCAATCTACTGCCACTACTCAAAGAAATGGTGAAGCTGCTGCAAAACACCCTGCCCGAAACCATTCACATCGAATTCCTACACGATTCAGAAGATTACATTGTCTTTGCAGATCCTACGCGGATTCAACAAGCAATCATGAACATCGCCCTGAACGCGCGTGACGCCATGCCCAAAGGAGGACATCTTATCTTCTCCCTCACAACGCTCAACATCTACGCCAATGAAAACGTCCCATTACCCGACATGACCACTGGCAAATGGCTCAAATTAACCGTCACTGACACAGGCGAAGGTATCAAAGAGGAACACTTGCCGCACATTTTTGAGCCGTTTTTCACCACGAAAGAAATAGGCAAAGGCACCGGACTAGGGCTAGCGCAACTTCACGGTATTATTAAACAGCATGATGGCTCGATCGTCGTCACCAGTAATCCCGGAGTGGGCACTACATTTACCATTTACCTGCCCCTTATGAACAACAAGCCGGCTATTGCTTTTGTCCAAAGGCCTCTCTATGGGGTGGCTAAAGGCCATGAAACCATCATGGTCGTGGAAGATAATCCAATCCTGCGCGAGTCCATCACGCAGATGCTAAGTAACCAGGGGTATGACACATTGGAAGTTAGCAATGGAATTGAGGCGTTATCCTTGTTAGCCGAAAGTGAAATACGGCCGTCTATCATCCTGAGCGATATGGTGATGCCCCAGATGGATGGTCTCGAATTGAGGCAGGCTGTTGCGGAACGTTATCCAGGACAAAAAATGTTGTTTATGACTGGCTACCCATTTCAAGAAGATAATGAGACGATGGGTAATGTGCCCTGGATCCAAAAACCGTTCGACTCGGGCCATCTAACCACTAAATTACGCGCCATATTGGATGAGCCGACAGGAAATTCGTCTTAACACAAGAGCAATTCAGGCATAAAAAAACCGCTTCACAAAGTTTTTGAAGCGGTTTTTTTTGTTGACTCCGGAAGGACTCGAACCTTCAACCTCGGCATTAAGAGTGCCCTGCTCTGCCAGTTGAGCTACGGAGCCTTTTTTGTTGGTAAGGGGGGTGTCCCCAACAACGGAAGGGAATTATACAGATTTTCCTGCCTCTGGCAACCGGTTTTTAAGTCCTCCCGCAGCGGTTTACGGAAAAGACAAATAATCGACGGATACCCAGCCAATTTGCCCGGCAGCTTCTACCTGCTGCCAGACAATGCCGCCGGCCTCTGTCTGCCCTTCCAGCACAACCACAATCTCTCCCTGCGCTAAAATCTGTAAAACTTCGGCGTCCTGAGATGGCTCGGCGCGCAGGTTGAGGCCAAAGGGGTAATTGACAACGGCCGTTACCGGCGTCGCTGTCGGGTTCGGCGTAGCAGTCGGCGTATCTGTGGGTGACGGCGTGACCGTTGGTTCCGTTGTGCTGGTAGGTGTGGCCAAGGGCGTTTCCGTAGGCAATACCGTCGGCGTTTGCGTGGGCGTCTCCGTCGGGGTGACCGTTGGACCGGGCGTCAATGTGGGCGTCTCGGTGGGGGTTGCCGTAGCAGTTGGCGGCACCAGCGGATCTAACTGCGTCACCTCGATAACCGTCATCGTTAAGCCGATGGTGTCGATAATGCCTTCGTTGGACAAGGTGGAGCCGATGCTTTCCTGAAGGTTTTGCACGGCAAAATAAGGAATAGAACTGGTCGAACGCACCACGAGATCCATTCGCAAATTGCCATTTTTAAGGGAAACAATTTGCAAATCGGCTAATTCTGCGCCGACAACTTCTTCTACCTTCTGTGCGGTGACTTCATAAATGCGCGCCTGGTCTCGCTGACCTTGAGCCAATTCATAGGTGGAAAAGGCCAAAAGCGCCGTCACCAGGACCAGAAATAACAACGAGACACGAAAAGCGCGTGTCTGAACTTGCTGCCGGTCTTTGCGGGCGGTTGCCGGGCGAAAACCCAAGACCAAAAACATGAACGAAGAAGCGGAAGCGATGGCGACAAAGTTGGTGGTGAACAGCAACATAGCGCCTAACGGCCGTAAAAATTCCCCGCCTGACCACATCTCCGCCCAACTAAACACAGGCATCCGAAAAATAGAGGCCACCGCTACCGTCAGAGTCACGCCGACTGTGGTGAGCGGTGGGACGAGCGCTGCGGCAATGGCTACGCCGGGCAGCGCCCCCGCTGCATCGGAGCGGCACAGGGCATACGCAGCAGCCAGCCCGGAAAATAACGCGATGCCCAGGTCGATCAGACTGGGCTGGGTACGGGCAAGTATTTCATTAGAAAGTGGTCGGTTGAGGGTGATCAGGCCGGCCACACAACCGACCATAATGGCCAACATCACGCCTTGTAAGACGGCAACCAGAGAACGTTTAAGAAAACGGCCGTCGCCCAAAACCGTCGCCAGACCTGTGCCGATAATTGGCGACATCAACGGGGCCACCAACATCGCGCCGATAACCACCGCCGGGCTGTTTACAATCAAACCCAGCGAAGCAATCATCGAGGCCAGGGAGATGAGCATGTAATAATCGACATCCGGCCGGGCATTGCGCCGAATACGCACATACGCACTGGTACGATCCTTTAAGCTCAGGCGAGGGATCAGGGTTTGCAGCCACCAGGACAGCCGGCCAAGCATGTTGGTAAACCGCTTGTTGGGTTCGCGCACAATGACAACCGGCCGCTTGCTCATCCGCACCACAGCCCCCGGGATGTCGCCAAATAAAACTTTGTCGATAGAGCTTTCCTGGCTCGCGCCGATAAGCGCCAGATCATAACCGGATTCCATTTCTTTGATAATGCCTTCAGAAACGGATTCGGCGCTCACTATTTTGCTGTGTACGCGGTCGCCCGCATCCACAAAATCCAACAACTGCCGCAGGCGAGCATTTCCCAGGGCGGTTTCACCATGCGAATGAGTTCCCGTAACAACATATAAAACCGTGATTTGCACATCGGGTAAGGTGAGTAAAAATGTCAGCGCATGGGCTGTGTTGGGGCCGCCCACTGTGGGGACTAAAATTCGACGAACTTCATGGGAGGGGGAAACGGCCGTTTCGCCTTCAATTTCCTCCCGGTCTCCGCGCCAGGCCAGCACACTACAGGTCACCCGGCTCAAATCCACCCGCGTTTCGCTGTCCACATGTGCCAGCAGCAAATCGATCTCGGCCGTTTCAACCAATTCCACCAATGTCTGCGTCGCATCCACCCCACTCACAAGCAAAGTGGCTATCTCCAGATCGGTCTCCGAATCCGCGCCAGATAAGGCAGACTCGCAAAACGCAATCGTCTCCTCACGCTCTTCGGTCACAATTATCCCAACCAGAAGTTGGCCGCCATTGGCGCGCGCCAGCGCCTGCCCCAACTGCCACGCTCGCCCCAGCTTATTGCGCGGATTTAACAACAATAAAACACGCCATTTTTTTTGGTTTGGGATGCTGCCACGAAGAATTTTCATGAGCATGAAGTATAATCAAATTTTGGCGGCAAACAATTTAATCAACCCATAACGGTTGGCTTTCTATGTTATAATCGGCGTAATCAGGGGCATAAATTGTCAGGTAAGGCAACATATCGCATGAAACAAATTCAATTAGAAGACAAAGAGCTAAAAGTCTTGCAAACACTCGAACAACGCGGGGCTATGAGTCCGAGCCAGGTATCGGCTTCAACCTGGCTGCTGCCCGGCGAGACGTTAACCATGTTGGAATCACTTTCCAGCGCTGGATTGGTTCTGCTGCGCAATGATACGCGCAGCCCTGATGGCATGGTCGTGGCCATCACCCAAAACGCGCGCTCCTACCTGGGCTATTCCAACGTGCGCGGCCCGAAAAAATAGCGCTTTCACGCGCCTAGCCTCGTTCAGTAGTTCGCCACAAAACAACAGGTGCAAAGGTACAACATGCTATCAACTCCTCCGCCAACTCTGCCGCCGACCGCTCCTAAATCCAGCGGAGCAGTACGGGCCGGCCTATTTTTTCTCGTTCTGGTTGCCATTATTGCCTGTGCATTTCTGCTGTATCCCAGCGACCTGTTCATGTCACCCGACTGGGTTCCGGCGGTTCAAGGCCAACTACGAGCCATCCTGACGGTTGTTTCGCCTTATTTTGGCGTGGCGCTTTTGGGAACGGTGGTAGCGATTGCCGAATTGGCCTCCACGTTTCCCACCTACCCGCGCGAAGCGCTGCGTACCCGTTGGGCGCGTATTTTGGTTTTGGTCAATGTGGTGGCGGCAATTCTGGCGCTCATTATCGCCCGTGTCACCGTGCCGGAGACAAATCCGGTGCTGCTGGTGATTGGCGTGGGGGTTGGGTTTCAGGCGATTATTCGCACGCGGTTTGTGCTGGCCAGAGCCATGGGCGCCAAAGAAGGGGATGAGAACGAGGTTAGCTTAAATTTGGGCTGGTTGTATGAGCAGTTCCAACACCTCTGCCGGACCCAAATAGACCTGGAACTGATGAAAAATCGGCGCACGGCCGTTACCCAGATTTTACAATACTACCCGACCATCGCTGAACTGTACGACATTGCGTATTACACCATCATCGCCCGCGCTACCCTGACGCCAGAAGAAGAAAAAGCGCGCATCGAGCAGTTACAAACGCTTATTGATCCCAAAGCGCCGGAACAATTTTCACGCAACAGCATGGCCCTGACAATTCTGGAAAACGGCGGGCCTGCTTATGTGGAAATGCTGCTCAGTCAGGCCATGACCGAGGCCAATGGAGCAACGCCCCGGCGGGCGCTGCAAGAAAAGCTGGTCTGGCAGCTCATCAACAATTATTCACTGGATGGCCTGGTGGAATTAACAGGCATACTCACAGAAGACAACAAAGTGCGCGACTGGGTGAACCAGGCGGCGACAACCAATAACAACACGGTTGAGGCCAATCAGAAAGCCGCGATTGCCTATTTTTTGGTGCAGCAAATTGGCGAAGACCGGCTCCAGCAAGAGCTTACGCCTGAGCCAGGGCAAGAAATTGCGCCTGCTGCCCAGGTCGACGCCTAACCGTCAACAGCTTGTCTTTGGCGGGCAGCCTCGAAGAGGATGATGCCGGCGGCCATAGCCGCATTGAGCGATTCGGTGGCGGCGTGCATGGGAATGGTGCAACGGCCGTTGGCTACCCTTACCGCTTCATTCCCGACACCGCGCGCCTCGCTGCCAATGACCAGAGCCGAGGGCGAACGCCAGTTAACGGCCGTATACGCCACTCCTTCCACCACATCAGCCAGCCACACCGTCAACCCGGCCAACACACCGCCCATCTCAGCCCAATCCGCATCTTGAATTGGCAGGCGTAAATGGGCGCCCATGCTGCCACGCAGCACTTTGGGATTAAATGGGTCCACGCAGCCTGGCCCTAACAGCACCCCATCTACCCCGGCGGCGGCGGCTGTACGCAGCATAGTTCCCAGGTTACCCGGGTTAGCGACGCCATCCAAAACCAATACCAGCGTGGGGGCTGGGGGAAACGGCCGTAACACCATATCCGCCACAGACAAAACGCCCGGAGCCGTTTCTGTGTCGCTTAATTCAGCCATCACCTCCGGGCTAACCATCTGTACCGGGGCGACAACTTGCTGTAAAATAGCTTCATGATTGTCGCTGCTGCGCCAATCCTCCGTACAAAACACCAATTTGAGCGGATGTTCTTCTGCCGCCAACTCCGTTAACCACCGCGTCCCCTCAACAACAAAGGCCCGTTCTCGCCAACGAAAACGGCGCTCTGCTTGCAAACGAACCACATATTTCACTTTTGAATTCTTGTTACTGGTAATCATGAGGCAGATATTGTATCTTTTTTAACGCTGGCGGGTTACTTAAAGTGGGAACTGTGAAACGACATATTTAATTACAGCGGTACCATGACTTAGAAAATGGTCCGCAATCACTGCCAAAGCAGACTACCGGTCCGGCAGTGGGCTATCTTGGAAGATTGAGGAGAACGCATGAATCAAGCACGTGGGCTTTACAAAATCAGCCGGCCCTTATCAACTTTGTCCGGAGCTTTGGCCGTCGTCTTAGGCGGGTATGTGGCCGGCGTTGGCAATTGGGGCAATATTTTCCTGGCGACCGTCGCCACGATTCTTATTTCCTCTGCGGCTAATGCCTGGAATGATTACATGGACATCGAAATCGACAAAATTAATCAACCGCAACGGCCGTTGCCCTCCGGTATGGTCAGCCCTCGCGTTGTCTTGGTGTTTTCGTTCATCGCCGCCGGCTTGTCGATCATCATCGCCGCCTTCATTAACCCGGCAGCGTTTGTCATCGCCCTGAGTTCCGCCATATTGCTCTACATCTACTCCTGGCGCTTAAAGAGTACGGTCCTTTTGGGCAATGCCACAGTCGCCTTTATTTCCGCGCTCAGCGCCATTTTTGGCGGCGTCGCCGCCGGCAATGTCATCCCCTCATTGTGGCTGGCGGCAATTATCTTCACCGCCATCATGGGGCGCGAAGTGCTAAAAACAATGGCCGACTACGAAGGGGATTTGCGCCAGCGCTGCCGCACGATTTCCACGGTCTGGGGACGCCGTCCGGCGCGCATAATCTTTTTCGTCTTGTCCTGGATCACCCTGGGCATGATGATGCTGCCCTATTTGTTCCGAGTCTACAGTCCGATTTATGCCTATATTGTGGTTTTTGGCGTTTACCCGGTGCTTGTTTACATTCTGGTGAAGGTGAACCGTTACCGAACCGGCCCGCAGTTAGAGCGGTTGAGCCAACTGATGAAATATGACTTTTTGATCTGGTTTGTGGCTGTGCTGTTAGGAGCGCAGGTTTGGTGATTTGAGCAGAAATTGGAGAGTAGAGATTGGAAATTGGAGACTGGGGATTGGGCAAATCCCCAGTCTTTTTTTAGTCAGCGCTGGCGGAGGAACGGCCGTCTAAGAACCACTTCTGACTGTTAAACAACGGTTTGTTTTCTTCCAGGTTGGCGGCGGCGGTGTAACGGCCGTCGGCTCGCAGCAGCCACGCATTCGCCGTATCCTTGAGATACACCTCCAAAATACCATCCACAATACGATGTCGCATTTGCTGGTCTTCAATTGGAAATAAAATCTCTACCCGGCGGTCAATATTCCGCGGCATCAAATCCGCGCTGCCCACATACAAATCCGGCGCGCCATCATTGTGAAAATAATAGATTCGGCTGTGCTCCAAAAATCGGCCGACAATACTCACCACGCGGATATTGTCACTCACCCCTTCTAACCCTGGCCGCAAGCAACAAATCCCCCGAATCAACAAATCTATCTGCACCCCAGCCATCGACGCCTGATACAAAGCCTGGATTATCTCTGGGTCAACCAGCGAATTGGCCTTGATGATAATGCGCCCACGCTCCCCATGAGCAATTTCCCGCTCAATAAACCGCAGCATATTGGTCCGCAAATTCACCGGCGCCACCAAAAACTTGCGGTAAACCGTCTGCTTGGAATACCCCGTTAGATAATTGAACAATTCCGATGCATCTGCGCCAATATCTTCCTGGCTGGTAATCATGCCCAGGTCGGTATACAGGCGAGACGTCTGATTGTTATAATTCCCACTGGCCACATGGACATACCGCCGAATACCATCACGCTCACGGCGCACCACCAACGACAATTTGCAGTGCGTCTTCAAGCCGATCAGGCCATACACCACATGAACGCCCGCGTTTTCCAACGCCCTGGCCCATTCAATATTGCTCTCTTCATCAAACCGTGCCTTCAACTCCACCAGGGCAGAGACCTGTTTTCCATTTTCCCTGGCGCGCATCAACACCTGCACAATTGGCGGATTCGGGCCAACACGATACAACGTTTGCTTAATAGCCAGGACATCCGGATCTTCAGCCGCCGCCCGAATAAAATCGATCACCGGAGCGAAACTATCATATGGATGGTGCAGCAGCAAATCTTGCCGCTGTAATGTCTGAAATATGTTCTCGCCTGTTAGCAGCGACGACGGGTACCTGGCGCGAAAAGATGAATCCTTCAATTCCGGCCGTTCCAATTTGTGCAGCTCCCACAAACTACTCAACCCCAGCGGGCCGTTGAAGGTGTAAACGTCATACGCGCTCATTTGCAAATTAGACAGCAGCAAATCGCGGACGTTGTCAGGCGTATTTTCGTCAATTTCCAGGCGTACCGGAAAGCCAAAATGGCGCTGCCGCAGGTTCTTCTCCATCGTCAACAGCAAATCGTCGGCTTCCTCTTCCTGGATTTCCATATCCGTATTCCGCGTGACGCGAAATGGATAGGCAGCCACAATTTGCATGCCGGGAAACAATCTGTCCAGATTGGCGGCAATGACCTGCTCCACCCAGACAAATTTTTGCGTGGTTGGCTGCAGCAGTTCGTCGGGGTCTAATGGCTTCAGCGGCACCAGGCGCGGCAAACTGGCGGGCACTTTCACTCTGGCAAAGTGCATCTCGTCGGTTTGAATATCCCGAATTACCACCGCCAGGTTCATGCTGAGGTTGGAAATATGGGGGAATGGGTGGCCAGGATCGAAGGCCAATGGCGTGAGAACCGGGAAAATCGTTTCTTCAAAATAATCCCGCAGCTTCGATTGCTGTCCTTTCTTCAATTGATCGTAGTCGAGCACATGGATTTTTGCCTGAGCCAAAGCCGGATGCAACAGCTCGCGCCACACGCCCATGGCTTCCGCAAAAAGCTGGGTGACCGTACGATAGACCGCCACGAGTTGCTCGCGCGGCATCAAGCCGTCGGCGGGCGTGCGGGTGATACCCAGCAGCACTTGCTGCTTGAGACCGGACACACGCACCATAAAAAGCTCATCCATGTTACTGGTGAAGATGGCCAGGAATTTTACGCGTTCCAGGAGAGGGTTTTCTTCTTTGTAACATTCATGCAGCACCCGACGGTTGAACTCGATGTGGCTCAATTCGCGGTTGATGTATAAACTTGGGTTGCTCAAGTCGATTTCCGACATGGGGCGCTCCATTTTTTATGTAGAGTTTGGGTTTTAATTGTAATGCGAATGCAATTGTTGTCCAGTGGCCGACCGACATTATAGACCATTTCGGCAAAAGAGCAGACGAATGAACGGCCGTTCTCCCCTTTTCTTCACCTTTCTCAGCCTCCTTCTTATCCTTTCCGGGTGCCAACAAGCAGAAATTGTCTACCCCACACCCATCATGCCGGCGGCTCTGGCCAACTACACGCCGTCGCCGGTCAACGCCGCCCCACCAACGCCGCCCATCACGCCCCTGGCTACCAACGACCCTGCCGCGCCCAGCCCCGCGGCGGAGACGCTGCCCACGCCTCTTCCCCAACCCGCAGGTGATTCCCAAGGGGGAGCCGCCTGGCGAGTAGCCGTCTCGACGGCCGTTCCCCTCACCCTCCAAACGCAAATCCAGGATATGATCCAGGCCGCTGGCGGGCAGTTCACCTGGGTCGGCGACGGCGAAGGCGATGTGCTGGTTGACGTGAATGGCGCACGGCCGTTCTTCACGGCCGTTTACGCTGCCGCCGCCCCCTTTGCCACCATCGACGACGCCATTTCCCTGGCCGATCTGCAAGCTGCCTGGCAATCCGGCAGCGAACCGCTGCTTGTGACCGGCGACACAGCCGCTGCGCTGACGGCCGTCTGGGGCGCGCCCGCGCCATCTGTTCAAATCGTTAGCCCGGCAGAACTGGTAGACGACTTATGGGCCGAACGGCCGTCGCTCACGATTATGCCCTTCGATCAGCTTCAGCCGGAGCTAAAAACGTTGCGTTTAGATGGCATTTCGCCGCTCGATCGGGCCTTCGACCCGGCCGGGTACCCGCTAACCGTGCCCTTTGGCGTCAGCGGAGCGGAAACGGCCGTGAACAGTTTTCTGGCCGCCTGGAACCAACCGGCCAGCAACTACCAACCAGACAAATTCACCCGCATCGCCCTCACCGGCGTCACGGCCCTGGTGCGCGCCACCGCCTACAACATGGAACAAAACGGCATCCTCTGGCCGGCCGAAGACGTGGCCGCCGTGCTGCAAGCGGCCGACATCGCCCACGTCAGCAACGAGGTTTCGTTTGCGCCCGACTGCCCCTACCCCAATCCCATCGGCGGCACGACATTTTGCTCGCGCGATAATTATTTCGAACTGCTGCAATTCATTGGCACGGACGTGGTGGAATTAACCGGCAACCACCTGAACGATTGGGGCCGCGAAAACCTGCTGCGCACCATCGACATGTACGACGCGGCCGGCATGGTGACCTTTGGCGGCGGCAAAAATGCGGCGGATGCGGCCGAACCGGCCTTATTTGAACGTAATGGCAACCGGATCGCTCTTGTGGGCTGCAACTCGTTTGGGCCAACGTATGCCTGGGCCACGGCCGACGAGCCAGGCGCGCGCCAATGTGATGGCACAATGGCCGCGCAAATCCGCCAATTGGCCGACGAGGGCTATCTGGTCATTGCCACGCTGCAATATACGGAATATTACCAATATCCGCCTACCCCAGAGCAGGTGGTGGATTTTGAGGCGTTAGCGGCGGCGGGAGCCACGGCCGTTTCCGGCAGCCAGGGCCATCACGCGCAGGGGTTTGGTTTTTACCAGGGGAGTTTTATCCACTACGGGCCGGGCAATCTCTTTTTCGATCAGATGGACATGCTGGGCACGCGGCAAACGTTTGTCGACACGTACACGGTGTACGACGGCCGTTTACTCAATGTTGATTTGTGGACCGGGCTGATTGAGAGTTACGCCAAACCGCGCCTGATGACGGCGGATGAACGGGCGCAGGCGTTAACGGCCGTTTTCCAGGCCAGTGGGTGGTAAGTAACCGCTAAACCGCTAACTTACTTTGGCAAAGCGACCAAATGCAGGCAGGCTTACGCGTCTACTATCTTTTGCGCGGCTTAATCTCGATGCGAAACGTGTGGGGATGGTTGGGCGTGCGCGATGCGCGGTAAATGAAGTGCCGGTGACACTCGCTGCAGCACCCTTCAAAATGAAGGTTGTCCTCTTCGATGTAACTGCCAAATGATTTCAAAACCAGCTCCCGCACGGTCATGTTCCAGGAGAGGGTAATCCAGCCGGATTTTGCCCGGCGCACGGCCGTGGTAAAATTTTTACGGCCGTTTGTCGCCCAATACCCCGCCAGAAAATAGCCACAGCGACCACACGGAGAAAAACAAGCAATCACTTCTTCCACCTGATAGCGCGGCTCCCGCGCGCCAGACCAATCTTCTTCCTGTTCCGCTTCGGCGACCACGGGTGCGCTTGCCGCTTCTTCCACCAGTTCATCGGCTGGGTCGGGAGTGGGTGAATCATCGAAAACGGCCGTTTCATCTTCAGAAACCATAGTGTTTAGTCCATTTACTCACATATCACAAATTCTAAGTCGATTCTAGTCCGCTTGTGTCATCTGTCAACTTTTTCCCTCATCGCCAAAACCTATCTCGCCAGACGCCTGGCTGAATGCCTGCAAATCTCCGCGTTCTCCGCGCCCTTTGCGGTAAAAAACTGCGATTTGCCCGTCAACCAGAGGCGCCCGGTAATAAACTTGGCGAAAGCAGGAAATCGGTGTTTAATTATGCGGTGTAGTACCGGAGTCCTGTAACATTATTTTTAAACCGCATACCCATGCACACTTTTTATCACCCCGGTCACCTTCAACACGATCCTTCCCGGCACATCCGCCACGATGAGCCAGGGTCTTCCCCCCTGCTAGATTTACCACAACGCAGTGAACTAATCCGCCAGGCTATTGCCGATGCAGGCATGGGCGATATTACCCCTCCCGGCGATTTTGGCAGCGAACCCATCGAAATCATCCATGAATATGGCATGCTCAACCTCTTGCAAGATGGGTACGAACGGCTGTCGACACAAAACGGGCTGGAGGTGGCGCTGCCGGAAACATTCATCGCCGGCGCACGGCCGGATCACAAGACGCGCTCTATTCAGGGGCAGTTGGGTTATTATGCCTTCGACCGGGCCTCGCCGCTGCTGGCGCACACCTGGGAAGCGGCGTATTGGAGTGTGCAAACGGCCGTCAGCGCCGCCGCCCTCCTAGCTGCCGGTGGAGAATCTCTCGTGTATGCCTTATGCCGCCCACCCGGTCACCACGCAGGGCCAAGTTATTACGGAGGGCGCTCGTACCTGAACAATGCGGCTATCGCCGCCAACTGGTTGGTCCAGCAAGGCCGGCGGGTCGCCATTTTGGATATCGATTTTCATCATGGGAATGGGACACAGGCGGTGTTTTACGGCCGTTCCGACGTCCTCGTTTGCTCCATCCACGCCGATCCCTTCTACGATTACCCATACTTCTGGGGCTTCGCCGACGAATTCGGCGTCGGCAGCGGGCTGAATTACAACTACAATTTCCCGCTCTCTCGTGGCTCGCAAGAAACCGCCTACCTGGAAACCCTGGCGGCGGCGCTCATCAAAATTCGCCTGTATGTGCCCGATATTTTGCTCGTTTCCTTTGGCGCCAACATCGCCGAAGGCGATCCGGGCGGCTGTTTCCGCTTGCAAAACGATTCCTTCAAACGCATCGGCGCGCAAATCGCCCAGACGCATGTCCCCATCGTGGTTGTTCAGGAAGGGGGCTATTCATTATCATCACTTGGCGCGCAAGTTGTCGCATTTTTTACCGGACTTTTGGACGCTTAACCGCAGAAACGGATTCCACCTATGAGCTATCAAATTCTTGGCAAATCTGGTCAAATGAATACATCCCGTCCAGGTTGTTTGTTAGGTTTTGCGCTTTTCTGGATCGGTTTTTCCAGCATCTTCGTTTTCATCGGCCTGACAACCGAAGCCGGCATTGTTTTCACGCTGTTTGGTTTGTTGTTTGTGGCTATTGGCCTGGCCATACTGCTGTATGCGCTGATGGCTTACTTCACCCGGTTCAAGGTCGGCAAACCTAATTTTGTCCTCTCACAAACCACCCTGCGCGTGGGCGACCATCTCGCCTTCAGCGTCAGCCATACTTTCCCGCGCAGCGTCGAGATCACCCGTATGCGCGCCGATCTGATATTTCGTGAAAAAGCCACGTACCAGCAAGGAACCGACACCACAACCGTGACCCACAACCATCTCATCCAATCATTCGAGGAACCGGGAAGGCAATTTCAGGGAGGGCAACTGTTCAGCCAATCCTACGACTTTCTCATCCCGCCGGATTCCATGCACACCCTGAAAGTCCGGCGCAATGAACTAACCTGGCATCTTAAATTCGAAGCCGAAATCCCTAAACTACCCAACTTTATTGAAGAGTTTGAATTGAATGTCGTTCCGGAAATAGTGTTATAGGTGACTCATGGCTAAGGCAGATTTTCAGATCACACTTCAAGGCGGCGAGGGTGTATCACCTGCAAAAATCTTTCGCCCGGGCGAACAACTGCGCGGCACTGTGGTTGTTTACACGGACGAAGTCGTAAAATGCAAACATTTTTACATACGTCTGGCCTGGCACACGGAGGGACGCGGCTCGCAATTTAACGAAAAGGTTGAGGAATTGGATGTTTTCCAGGGGCAGTTGTCTGCCTCTATGCCGTCGGCCCATGAGTTTGCGTTTGTTCTGCCGCAGCAGCCCTGGAGTTATGAGGGGCATTACATCAGCATTGTTTGGGGCGTTCAGGTGGAGATTGACGTGCCCTGGGGCATTGATTTGAAGTCTTATGAGCCGTTTGTGTTATCTCCGCAGCGACGGCCGTAACCCGTCCCCCCATCACCTTACGCCGCCATCGACTGGAACATAGCCGCTAACTGCGCGCCGCTAATTTCGGCCACCGCTTCTTGCCGCTGCCACACCTCGTACAAAAAATACTCCGCCTCCCGCATGTTTTGCCCAAAGGTATCGTATAAAAATTGCACGGCCGTTTCCCCCAATGTCACCCGCGCCGCATCCGGCAAGGCAAAAAAGGCCAGCCGCTGCGCCAATACCGCCGCATAATGCGCCGGCGACGCCTGATCGGCCAGCGAAACGGTTAGCAGCGGCAGCTTGCGCCGCGCAAACAAGGGCGTCAAATCCTCATGACTGCTCATAATCAGCCGCAAACGGCCGTCTCGCACCCCATTCATCAGCCGCCGCCGCTGCCGCCACGTCAGCCGCTGCGCCTCATCCAACAAAAACAAATCCAACCCCGCCGGTTCCGTCTCGAACCAGGTCTGGCCCTGGGGCAAATACTCATAGACCACCGCCGCGCCCCGGGCGGCAAAATGCGCCCGCAAGCCCAGCAGCGTAGTCGTCTTGCCGCTGCCCATCGGCCCCAATAACTGGCCATGACCCTGCGTCATCTGAAACAATGGCGCAACGGCCGTAGGCAGCACCGCCACCGCCGCCCATTCCTCAGCCGTCAGCGCCCCAAACGGATTCCGCCGGTAGCCTAATTGGTGAAAAAAGAAGTACGCCCGAGTCATTATGTTATAATCATAGGGGAAACTTTTTATGACGCAATTACCCTCCAGGCAATTACCCACCAGTTGGATTGGCAGCACGCTAAACGGCCGTTATCACATCGAATCTCTCCTGGGACAAGGTGGGATGTCTACCGTTTACCGGGCGACTGACCCCAACTTGCAGCGCACCGTCGCCGTCAAAATTATCCACCCCCACCTTACCGACGACCCCCAACTCGTCCAGCGGTTTGAACAAGAAGCCACGGCCGTTGCCCGCCTGCATCACCCCAACATCGTCCAGGTCCACGATTTTAACCACCACGAAGGCATCTACTACATGGTTCTGGAATATATCCCCGGCGAAACGCTGGCCGAAAAACTCCAGG
>JAKQCM010000031.1 GCA_029559155.1 Chloroflexota bacterium | reverse complement strand
TTCAATGCCCAGAGATTGTCGTAGTTCTTTAGGGAGTGTAATTTGCCCTTTCGGGCTGACTTTCACCAACACAATACACCTCGTAGATTGGTCCAACAACGGGAAATTATTCTGACTAATTTAAGTATGGCGTACTAAATATAATTTTGTCAACCGAATAGGAGTTTCTTATGCCTGATATTCAGAAATCAATCGAATTGTTTAACGAGGCAAAGGCATTACTGCCCGGCGGCGTCGATTCGCCGGTGCGAGCATTTAAGGCGGTGGGCGGGCAGCCGCTTTTCATCCAAAAGGGTGAGGGCGCGTATCTGACGGATGTAGACGGCAACCGCTACGTGGACTATGTGCTCTCCTGGGGACCGCTGATTTTGGGACATGCGCATCCGCGGGTGGTGGCGGCGTTACAAACGGCCGTTACCCTCGGTACCAGCTACGGCGCGCCCAGCCCTCTGGAAAACGAACTCGCCCGGCAAGTTATGGGCCTGATGCCTTCTATCGAGATGATCCGCTTTGTCAATTCCGGCACGGAAGCCACCATGAGCGCCCTGCGTCTGGCCCGCGCCTTTACCGGGCGCAGCAAAATCATCAAATTCCAGGGCAATTACCACGGCCATGCCGACATGCTGTTGGTACAGGCCGGTTCCGGCGTGGCCACCCTCGGCCTGCCCGACTCGCCCGGCGTGCCCGCGGCTACCACCGCCGATACCCTCGTCGCGCCTTACAATAACCTGGAAGCAGTCGCGCAGTTGTTTGACCAATTCCCTGGCCAAATTGCCGCCGTCATCGTGGAGCCTGTGGCCGGGAACATGGGGCTGGTGCCGCCGGTAGACGGCTTTTTGGCCGGACTGCGCGATCTGACTGCCAGTCGAGATGCGCTGTTGATTTTTGACGAGGTGATGACCGGCTTCCGCGTACATCCCGGCGGGGCGCAGACGTTGTACGGCATTCAGCCAGACCTGACGGCTCTGGGCAAAGTGATTGGTGGCGGGCTGCCGGTTGGGGCGTATGGCGGTCGGCGCGACATCATGGCGTTGGTGGCTCCGGCGGGGCCAATGTACCAGGCCGGTACGCTGTCGGGCAATCCGCTGGCCATGACGGCCGGAATTGAGACATTGAAAGCGATTCAGGAACCCGGTGTGTGGGCCAAATTGGAAACCACCGGCGCACAGCTTATTGACGGGCTGGCCGGGGCGGCAAAAAAAGCAGGGATTCCCATCAGCGCAGCCCAGGTAGGCACGATGTTTGGGCTGTTTTTTCAGCCTGGACCGGTGATCAATTGGGAAACGGCCGTGCAGTCCGATACGAAACGTTTTGGGCGTTATTTCCAGGCTATGCTAGACCAGGGGGTTTATCTGGCTCCGTCGCAGTTTGAGGCGGGTTTTATATCCACAGCGCACGGCCCAACGGAAATCGGAGCCACCATCGCCGCTGCGGAACAGGTTTTTGCCAGTCTGGGTTGATTTTTATTTGATCAGCCGGGGAGTTGGTGGATGAGGAATACCAGGGCCAGCAGAATAAGCTGCGGTTGGCGGAAACGGCCGTCTGGCATCATCACCTCATATTCTTCAGCGCGCGTTGGCCGCTGGATCTGACCGACAGGAGCGGCCTGGCAATCGTCCAGGAATTGGGCATGCGGCTCTACCACAGCCGGGGCATTGTCGCAGAGAACAAATTGGTCAGGGCGGGAACGGCCGTTCACCTCCCGATTCAAGGCTGCCCAGCGCTGCCCCTCTGCCTCAATCATAAAGTAAGACGCAGCGTCTGTGTCGTCTAAATTCGGCCAGGTATGCTGGGTGATGAGGGCATAGACTGCATGATCATAGATCAGCGCATAACTGATGCGCGGAACGCCGCCCTTGCTGGTGGTTTTGAGGCCGGGATATTCCAGCGAAGCCAGCGCTTCGCCAGACGGCCGTGCCAGCCGAACTTTGCCAGGTTCGCCATGCAGCAGCCAGGGCGTGCCATAATCGGCCACCAGCGACAGACGATTTTGTCCGACGTATAGATGGGCTCGCTGTCCGTTTTCGGCTAACGGCCGTAAAAACCTGATGCCATATTCCATAAGGCAGCATTGTACAGACCATCAGACAAACAAACAAACCAGCCGCCGTGGACATGGCTGTCTATCACCAGACGGCCGTGTCGGGCCAAATCCATCCTTAAAATTTCTCTCACAGAAAGCCCCGTGTGATATACTTTGGTGCGGGATAACACAACAAATTTGCGGGAGGCCAGCAGCAGGCTGCACACCAACCAAAACGCCCTACCGCCGCCCGTACCCACCACACACAACAAGACGTAACTGTTCAGGTTTCTCTGGCAAGACCCCAAGGGTTTGATACCCAAATAATTTAAATTCTCAGGAGCAAACCCTTGGGGTCTATATAGTTACAACAAGACAAACAAACCTATGACCGATCAACAGCCCTTTGTCCATTTGCACGTCCACAGCGAGTTCTCCTTGCTCGATGGCTTAAGCCGCATCAACGATCTGGTGCAGCGCGCCGTCGAGTTAAACCAGCCGGCCATCGCCCTCACCGACCACGGCGCGATGTATGGCACAATGCCTTTTTACCGCGCCGCCAAAAGCGCTGGCGTCAAGCCCATCATCGGCATCGAGACATACCTGGCGAACCGCACCATGCAAGACAAAGACGCGCAGCTAGACAAAGAGCGTTTCCATATGCTGCTGCTGGCCCAAAACCAGACCGGTTACCTGAATTTGCTGCAAATCGCCAGCGCGGCGCAGTTAGATGGCTACTATTACAAACCACGCATCGACCGGGCATTTATGGCGCGTTACAGCGAAGGTCTCATCGCCACCACCGGCTGCATGGCCGGGGAAATTCCCCGGGCCATCGGCGCGGGCAAAATGAAGCTGGCCCACGAGTTGATGGGCGAATACCTGGATATTTTTGGCAAAGATCGCCTCTTCATCGAGCTGCAAGAGCACCACATCCCCGAACTGACCGACATCAACAAAAAGCTCATCGAGATGGCGAGGCATTACGGCCTGGAAAACAACTTCCTGGCGACCAACGATGTCCACTATACCCGCGCCGAAGACGCCAATCCGCACGAAGTGCTGCTGTGCATCCAGACCGGCTCTACCATCGCTGCGCCCAAACTCACCTTCTCCGATAAAGAGTATTACCTGAAATCGCACAGCGAAATGGCCGCGCTCTTCGGCGAAATCCCCGGCGCCTTGCGCAACAGCCTGCTCATCGCCGAAATGTGCGACATCAATCTGGATCACGAAGGCTACCATTTGCCGGAATTTGAAACCCCGGAGGGATTCACGGCCGATAGTTACCTGCGCCAATTATGCGAGAAAGGTCTAATCTGGCGTTACGGCGAAACACGCGCCCAAAGCGACGATGCGCTGCGCGCCCGGCTGGACCACGAGTTGAACATTATTGGCCGGATGGGGTTTGCTACCTACTTCCTCATTGTGTGGGATTTGTGCGAGTGGGCCGCGCGCAGCGACGCCTGGTGGGAAATGCATCAGGATCCTTTCCCCCACGATAACTACCAGGAATGGAAAGACAACGACATCTGGTGGAATGTGCGCGGTTCCGGGGCTGGGTCGGTGGTCGCTTATACGCTGGGCATCACCAGCATCGATCCGCTGGTGAACGGCCTGATTTTTGAACGGTTCCTGAATCCCGGGCGCGTATCCATGCCCGACATCGACCTGGATTATCCTGATGACGTGCGCGGGTTGATGGTGGCCTATACCAAACGGCGGTATGGCGCGGAAAAGGTGGCGCAGATCATCACGTTTGGCACGTTAGGCGCGCGCGCGGCTATCCGCGATGTGGGGCGGGCGATGGACATGCCGCTGCCAGAGGTAGACAGCATAGCGCGACTGGTTCCGGCGGTTCCGGGCAAGCCGGTGAAAATTGAAAATGTGCTGGATAAGGATCATGAGTTTTATTCGGTGGAATTGGAGGAGCGGTATAAGGGGGAAACGGCCGTTAAAACTCTCCTGGACACCGCCCGCAACCTGGAAGGCGTGGCCCGCCATGCCTCCAGCCACGCCGCCGGCGTCATCGTTTCCGACCGGCCGCTGCAAGAATATGTGCCCCTGAACAAACCCACCAGCGGCGACGAAGGGCTGGGCGGGGTGGACCGCGTGACCCAGTGGCCGATGGAAATTGTCGAATCCATTGGCCTGCTCAAAGTGGACTTTCTGGGCCTCAGCACCCTCACGGTGATGCGCCTGGCCGCTCGCCTGATTGAAGAACGGTACGGCACCGTTTACACCATGGACAACATCCCTTACGACGAAGGACAAGTTGGCCCGGACCCCACCAAAAAGCCGGAAGCGTTGTTCGATATGCTGAGTCGGGGCGTCGTGGCCGGGGTGTTCCAGGTGGAAGGCGCCGGCATGCGCCGCCTGATGATGGAAATGAAGCCCCGCCGTTTCGACCACATCATCGCCGCCATCTCGCTGTATCGCCCCGGCCCGATGGACAACATTCCCGAATATATCCGGCGCATGCACGCCGAAATTTACGACCACAAAAACATTGTCGAGTACCACACCCCGGCCTTAGAACCCATCCTCAAAGATACCTACGGCATTCTGGTTTACCAGGAGCAAATCATCCGCATTGCGTCGGACCTGGCGGGTTACGAGCCGGGCGAAGCGGATATGATCCGCAAAGCGGTGGCCAAGAAGAAAAAGAAGCTGATGGAAGAGCATCAGATTCAGTTTACCGAAGGGGCGATGGCCCGTGGCTTTAGCCGGCAGGTATGTGACGCGATTTGGGGCGATATTGAATTTTTCGCGCGGTATGGCTTTAACAAGGCTCACGCGGCTGATTATGCCAAGGTAACCTGCCAGACGGCCTTCCTGAAGGCCCATTACCCGGTGGAATATCTGACGGCTATGCTTTCGGTGGAACGGGACAATACAGACAAGGTGCGGCGTTATTTTGCCGAGGCCAAGAATCTGGGCATTGATGTGGCCCCACCGGATGTGAACCGCTCCGGGCTGGATTTTACGATTGAAGATGGGCAGGAACGGCCGTTAATTCGCTTTGGTCTGGGCGCCATCAAGAACGCCGGGGCAGCGGCGCTGAACCTGATTTTGGAAGAGCGAGAGGCGAACGGCCGTTTCACCAGTCTGCAAGACCTTTGCGACCGGGTAGATTTGCGGCGGGTGGGCAAACGGCCGTTAGAATACATGATTAAAGGGCGAGCTTTCGATGAATGGGGCACGCCGGCGCAGTTTATGGACGCGCTCGACCGCATCGTTGGGTACAGCAGCAGCACCCACAACGCCGCCGCCCAGGGACAGATGAGCCTGTTTGGCGGCCTGACCGGCGCGCCGGCGCTGCAATTGGCCGTCGATTTACTGCATCCGGCAGACAGTGTGGAAAAAATAGACCACAAAACTTTGTTGGAATGGGAGAAAGAAGCTTTGGGCGTACACGTTTCGGAACATCCATTGGAACGGCCGTTGGCCCAACTCCAACCGCACACCAGCGGCCCTATCGGCGAAATTCAGGCCACCGACAACGGCAAAACCGTCAAAGTCGCCGGCATGATCAGCACCTTGCGCACCCTGACGACCAAAAAGGGCGACCCCATGGCCTTTGGCACGCTGGAAGACCTGGACCACAAGATCGACGTGGTCTTTTTCCCGCGCACCTGGAAGGAGTTCCGCGATTTGGTGAGCGTAGACCAGGTGATGCTGGTAACGGGCAAGGTGCAAACCAAAGGCGACGACGTGAACATCATTGTGGATCGGGTGCAAACAAAGGTGGAAAATGGCGTTGCCGCCGATGATGAGGGGCATTTGCTGAGCAATGGCCGACGACCGGCGAATGGGAACGGGAACGGCCGTTTGCACGAACCATTCCTCGCCTACACCCCACCGGCCGAACCCGATTACCTCGACGATGGCGACCAGGATAGCAACGATGAGTTTGACGGCCCGCCGCCGCCGCCGAATTTTGACGAGGATAGTGTGGCACGGCCGTTGTCGAACCCGCAACCAGCCACAGCCAGGCGTGAACCGGAAACGGCCGTGGCCCCGCCGCCCACCTACCAACCAACCGCCAAACCAGCACACCAACCACCAACCAACCAAACCGCCAAACCGGCGGCCCCGCCCGCCTCGCCCATCGTCTTTGGCGACAAACAAGCCAGCCGGATAGCCAACAATGTCAAAACGGTGGTGGTAGAAATTAAGCCGGTGGGGAATTGGAAGGATGTGTGCCGCCGCGCTTTGGAAGAAGCGGCAAAATACGAAGGCGAAGACGCCCTCACCCTGGAATTGGCCGGGCATGGCTGGGCCATCGATTTCCCCAACCAGCACACCAAAATTTGCCAGGACCTGATCGGCAGCCTGCGCCGCCTATCAGGCGTCGCCAACGTCAAGGCAATTTAAACGGCTGCAAGATTGGTCCAATCTTCCTGGATTGGACCAATCTTTAGGGCGATTCTAAGACCAGGCGCGCCGCAGAATGCGCAGCCAGTTGCCGCTCATAATGCCTGCCACATCCGACGATTCGTAACCTCGCGCCAGCAGTGCGTCCCCAATTTTGCCGAGGTCGGCGATGCTGTCTAATTCGGCGGGGATGTGTTCCGCGCCAAACCCGCCATCCAGGTCGCTGCCAATGCCCACGCTGCGGGCGCTGCCCAACACCTGGCAAACGTGGTCGATGTTGGCCACCACATGGTCCAACGTCACCGCCGCTTTGCGATCTCCCTTACGCCAGCCGGGCTGCAAAAAAGCATTGTACAGCACTGTGCCGATCACCCCGTCCCGCTCGCCTATCAGGCGAATTTGCGTGTCGCTGAGCTGGCGCGTGCCGGGAACCAGCGCTCGACAGTTGCTGTGCGTGGCCACGGTCACGCCTTCGTAGCGTTCCAGCGCTTCGATGGTTGATTTCTCGCTCATGTGGGTCAGGTCCAGAATAAAACCCAGATCGGCCATCACTTCCAGCAGGCGGTAGCCTTCTTTGGTCAGGCCGTCGTCGGTGCGGGTCCAGCCACCGGTCGCGTAGCGCGTGTCGTCCCAGGCCAGGCCAATCAGACGCAGGCCGCGTTCATACCACAACTCGGCCTCTTCCGGCTCGCGGATGGGGTCGGCGCCTTCCATGAGCGGCACAATGCCCAGCAGCGGCGCAGGATTGTCTTCTTGCTGGCTCGCCAGGACTTCGTCCAGGGCGGTTTGATGGGTGACAAGACGGAGGGATTGATTTTCATCAACCAGGCGATGGTAATAATCGAGTTGTTTCATGCCATAACCAAAGGCTTCGTTGGCGTTGTGGTAGACCATTTTGTCGGCCAGGGTGGGAATCTTAGCATGGCTGGGGGTGACAAACAGCGTGCCAAAGACCAATCCGACGCCGCCCTGGCGCATGTCTGGGAATGAGACGGTGGCCTGACCGCGCTCGCCATCTGGCTGTTCTTGTGCGCGTAGGGAAGAAATGGGATGGAGGGGGGAACGGCCGTGATTCAGCGCGTTATAAGCAATATCCAAATGGGCGTCAACAATCATCATAAAAGGGTTCCTTGTTTATACGAGGCCGGTCAATGGGCTATTTTTTCGATTTGGCCGCCGCTCTTTGTGCATTTTCCGCGACCCGGTACTGAACAATTTTGCGTATCAGATCCAACGGCAGCGGCTGGTCAATGGGAAACTGCACCGAACCCTTGCCTGTCTTATAGACCGATAATTCTTCCTGAAACGCCTCAAGACCCGTGGGCGCAGGGTATAAACCGATATGGTTTTTAAAGGCCGCAAAATGAACCAGATTCCCGTTTAGGGCAAAGGTGGGCATTTGATAGCTGATTTTTTCTTCTGCGGCCGGCGCGGCTGCCTGGATAGTCGCCCTGAGTTCGGTCAACATCACCTGGATATCTTCAGGGAATGCAGCAATATACTCATCAATATTCTTGGGTTTTGGTTTATCGTCCATCATCTATTTCTCTTTTGTCTCCATCCGGAATGCTTTTGGATCGAAAATTAAACAGCTCGCGCAACTGAAAACTGAGACTGGAGATTGAGCTAATCTCCAATCTCCAATCTCCAGTCTCTAATTCTCCTCCAGGTTGCCGCTTTCCTAACAACTTCGGAACTGCTGCAAGCGCTTTTCTACGGCAATGGCCGATGGCGTGATGGCCAATCCGCCCAGTCCTGTGCAGCGCAGTTCGTGGGTCATGCTGTTGCCCACGTCCAGCATCGTCGCCACCACTTCATCAAACGTAATGACCGGATCATAATTAGCCAGGGCCATGTTGGCGCAGGAGAGTGCGTTGGAGGCCGCCATGACGTTGCGCCCCAGGCAAGGCGCTTCCACGCGCTTGCCAATCGGATCGCAGATCATGCCCAGAGAATTTTGCAGCGCCAGCGAAGCGGCCGCAACCGATTGTTCCAATGTGCCGCCAGCTAAAACGACCAGACCGGCCGCAGCCATGGCCGAGCCGGCGCCGCATTCCGCCTGGCAGCCGCCCACTTCGGCGGAGAAAGTGGCGTGTTCAGAAATGAAAACGCCGATCATGCCGGCGGCCAGCATGGCGTGGACGATGTCTTCTTCGCCCTTGCCCATGACGGCCGCTGCGCCCAGAATAGCGCCGGGTAATGCGCCGCAAGACCCGGCCGTCGGCGCGGCCACAATGACGCCCATTGAGCTTTTTATTTCCATCATGGCCGTGACATACAGGATCATGGTGTTCAACGGTTCGCCGTTGATGAGCGTTTGGCTGACCATCCGCTTTTTAAAGCCAACGGATTGGCAAGGCAGGATGCGATCTTCGTAGTAGGTGCCGCGTAATCCTTGTTGGATGGAATTATCCATCAGGCGGACGATGTGGCTCATTTTCTGGCACACGTCGGCTTCTGAGATGCCGCCGCGCGCGCTTTCGTAGCGTACAGCCAATTCCCACAGGTTCAGGTTGTGGTTACGGCCGTATGCCAACATATCCTCGCAGTAAATAAATGGAACTTCTAAATCCTTGCGCGACAAGATGGGCAGAACCGGCTGTAAATAGCGCACAAAATCCACATCTTTCAACGCTTCGATGGCTGCTATATCGTCGATGGCAAAGGGAGTGGCGCTTTTGAGTTCGATAAACTGCCTGTCGCCAATGTGGTGTTCGAGAAAATCATACGCCAGGGCAGTTGGCAGGTGGGCCTGGATGGCGGGCAGGTTACGGCCGTATATCAACAGTTCATGGTAATCGCCGTTTATGGAAACGGCCGTGCCGTCTATCGCTTGCACCTCAATCATGCCGCCGCCGGTAGAAATGGCCGTGAACGTATGCGAAACCCGCGAGTTAGAAATTCGAATGCGGTACATGTTGGGGTGAGTCGCCCCGTAACTCACGTAATTCACCTGAATGGCGATGCCGGCCGCCTGAATGCCTTCTCTGTATGATTCCATGCGCGCATCATCGGCCTGCCAGCCGAGAAGACCGCCATACAGGCCCATGTCGGTTCCCTGGCTCTCGTGCGTGGTTACCAGGGAGCCGTTGGGATCATAATCGATGATCACTTCTTCGATCTCGCCACCGATCAGGTCGCGCAAGAGCAGACCCATGCGGCACCCGGCGGCGCTGTGTGAACTGGAAGGGCCGCGCATGACCGGGCCAATGGCATCATTAAAGATACTGGAAACTGCCATGGAAACCTCGCTTTGTGGGTTTAGATTTGCGGTTTTAGTTTATTATCAAGCTGCGTAATGTCGCCAGATTAACCGGATCCATTTCGATGTCACGGCCGTCTTCGCCCTCTTCGGTCTTCGGCGTTTCCAGGTGGGCGGCATGATTGGCCCAACGCGGATCGTTCACAAAGTTGGCAAAGCCAGCCTCGCCAATGAATCCCCGGCCAATATGCTCATGGCGGTCTTTGTTGGATCCCAGCTCGTGTTTGCTGTCGTTGAAGTGGAAAAACTTGATTCGGTCCAGGCCGATCAGCCGGTCGAACTCGGCCATGGTGGCCGCGTAGGCTTCCGGCGTGCGAATATCGTAACCGGCGGCAAAGACGTGACAGGTGTCGAAACAAACGCCCAGGCGTTCGTCTGGTCCGGCCTCGTTCAAAATCCAGGCCAATTGGGCAAAGGTGCAGCCCAGATTGGTTCCCTGCCCGGCCATTGTTTCGGGGCAGATGGTGACGTGGGGAGCGGAAACGGCCGTTTCCGCCAACAATCGCCGCAAAGCCCGGGCAATATGCGCCAGCCCGGTTGCCTCATCACCGCCCACAAAAGAACCCGGGTGAAACGTAAGCAGCGGAATGCCCAACTGCCCGCAGCGTTCCACCTCAACCTTCAACGCCTGGTAAGATTTCTCCCACAGCGCCTCATCCGGCGAGGCCACATTAATCAAATAACTGGCGTGCACGGCCACCGGGGAAATGTGGTCGTATGCCTGCGCCGCTTCGCGGAATTGGGCAATATCTTTGTCGGTCAACGGCTTTGCCTGCCATTGGCGATTACTTTTGGTAAAGATCAGCATGGTTTCACAGCCGGTTTCATCGCCGCGTTTAAAGGCCGTGTATGCTCCACCGGCCGTACTCATGTGTGCGCCTAATCGCATGGGGGGATTTCCTTATTTGTGTGACCGAGCGGGGCAACAGTTCCTGACCCGCTCAGCCAACAGTTTATTTACCACGTCATTCTTTCGGGCATATCGCTGCCGAAATAGCCGATGGATTCTGAACCGTCCAGGGTATACACGCCATCGCCAACGATGCGCCAGACCCGCTTGCCGGCCAGATCGACAATAAAATCACCTTCACGCTTGCCGGTGGCCACACCTTCCAGATCGTACAATACTTGCCCGCGCAACACGGCAAACTGTTCGCCTTTTTTATCTACCAAACCACGCATGAGTTTCTCTCCTTCAGGTGTCGGCCAGGAGTTGTTAGTGGGAAATGGGGGGATGGTTTGTGGTCAATGCTGCCACTATCAACTTTCCGCCAACCACTGCGCTAAGGAATCGTGAAGGTATCCTGGATTGACCCGGCATCGTCGGTAAGTGTAACGGTCTCTCCGGATTCCCAAACAGGCGATTCCAACCCCCAAAATAAATCAGTCGGGCTGTTAATGCCGGTTTCGGTGTGGATGAGGATGCCCGCGCCTTCGCCAAAGAGCGTCACCTGAGCAAATCGATACACAAAACCACTTTCGTCGCTGAGGGTCCAGCCAAGCAAATTGATCTGGCGGGTGCCGGAGTTGATGATTTGCACAGCTTCATCGGTGATGGAACCGGCGCCGATCACGTCGCCGATCTGGAGAATGGCTTCTCCCTGGGTAGCGGCGGCTTCGGTGGGGATGGGCGTGGGCGGTACGCCTGGAGGTGGGGTGTTGGTGGGTACGGCCGTTGGCGTTGCCAATCCGCCGATGGGGATGATGAGCTGCTGGCCGACACTCAGGAAGTTGGGGTTATCGATTCCGTTGGCGGCCATGATGTCTTCTATGGAAACTTCGTAGCGCGTGCTGATACTACCGAGGGTATCACCGGATTGCACGGTGTGGGTGGTGGGGCCGTCGCTAACGGCCGTTGCCTCTACCACACCAGTCCCATCCTCTGCTGCCGGAGCCGCCGCCTCGCCAAGTTGGGCGCTGATGTCTGGTGTGGGGATTACGGCCGTTGCCGTCGCCACCACCACCTTATCACCGCCGCCATTGCGACCATCCCACCAATACAGAATCGCCAGCACCACGGCCGCCGACACCAAAATGTTCAACAAAAGGAAAGGCACCATCCGACGAAAAGACATCTGATTCTCCTGAGTGAATTAAACTTATTGTACAGGAAGCGGGGAGCTAGAGCTAGAGTCAGAGCGAGAGGAAGAGATAGAGATAGAGATAGAGATAGAGATAGAGGGGGTGTTATGTTAATTTTGTCGCGTTTTTTCTTTTCTTGCGTCCCGCTCCCTGCCTGAGATGCCAACCCCGGCTCTCGCTAACGCTCTCGCTATATGTTAGAATTTCTGCGGCATGACACACATCGATTACCTGGCAATTGGTCATATTAGCGAAGATATTACCCCAACCGGGCCACAATTAGGCGGTACGGTTTCCTTTTCCGGGCGGCTGGCGCAGGCGTTAGGTTGTAAAACGGCCGTCCTCACCAGCAGCAGCGCCGATTTTTCCTGGCAGCGCCACCTGGAAGGCATTCACCTGCACACCATCGTGGCCAACCAAACAACCACTTTTGCAAATGTGTACACGGCCAACGGCCGTATGCAAACCCTGCACGCCCAGGCCGCGCCCATCCTGCCCGCCCACGTCCCTGCCGATTGGCAGCGCGCCGACATCGTTCATCTGGCCCCCATCGCCAACGAAATCGACCCGGCCGTCATTCGCCACTTCAGCAACAGCCTGGTAGGGCTGACGCCGCAAGGCTGGATGCGCCGCTGGGATAAGAACGGCCGTGTCTACCCCGCCGACTGGCCCGAAGCGCGCGAAGTTCTTCCCCTGGCCGCGGCCGTCATCCTCAGCCACGAAGATTTGCGCGATGACATTCAGCTAGACCAGTTTCGCCAATGGTCGCGCCTGCTGGTAGTCACCAGAGGCTACGACGGCTGCACCATCTATTTCGAAGACGAAATTCGCCACCTGCCCACACGCCGCGCCCAAGAAATCAATGCCACCGGCGCGGGCGATATCTTTGCCGCCGCCTTTTTTATCCGCCTGTACCAGACCGGCGGCAACCCCTGGGAAGCGGGCCGTTTTGCCAACGACATTGCCGCCCGCTCCGTAGAACTGGATGGCATCGACGAAAAATTAAACGCCATCCAACAACTCATCAAAAATTCCTAGCCGAGAGCTATTTATGACCAAGATTTATGCGATTGTGAACCAAAAGGGTGGCGTCGGAAAAACCACCAGCGTCATCAACCTGTGCGCCTACCTGGCCGGCAGCGGCCGGCGCACGCTGTTGGTGGACATCGACCCGCAAGCAAACGCCACATCCGGGTTAGGCGTAGATAAAACGGCCGTCCCCCTTTCCATCTACGAGCTGCTCTTAGAAGAAGCATCGGTCGACAGCGTGCGCATCAGCCTGCCGGAATTTAAGCTGGATATTGTGCCTTCCAGCCCAGGCCTGTCCGGCGCGGAAGTGGAATTGGTCAATGCGATCGGCCGCGAGTACCGGCTGCAAAAGGCGCTGGATGGGCTGAACGGCCGTTACGACTACATCCTCATCGACTGCCCGCCCAGCCTGAGCCTGCTCACCGTCAACGCCCTCACCGCCGCCCGCGACGGCGTACTCATCCCCGTGCAGTGCGAATATCTGGCCCTGGAAGGTTTATCGCAGCTCACCCAAACCATCGACCTGGTACGTAAATATCTTAACCCCGCCCTGTCTATTCGCGGCCTGATTATGACCATGTACGACAGCCGCACCAACCTGAGCCGGCAGGTGGTGGAAGAAGTGCGCAACTACTTTCCCGGCAAAGTTTTTCGCACGATCGTGCCGCGCAATGTGCGCCTGAGCGAAGCGCCCAGCTTCGGGCAGCCCATCAACATTTACGCGCCCACTTCCCCCGGCGCGCTGGCCTACAAAGTCCTGACGTCCGAAATTCTGAAGGGCGACCAGGTAAAGGAAACAACGGCATGACCAAGAAACACGGACTGGGGCGCGGATTAAGCGCACTGATACCGACGGCGGACACGGCCGTTTCCAATGACGACATCCGCCTGATCCCCGTCGCCGAAATCTACCCCAATCCCCATCAACCCCGCACCGCCTTCAACGACGAACAACTGGCCGAATTGGCCGCTTCCATCACCGAACACGGCCTCATCCAACCGCTCGTCGTCACCCAGCAAGACGGCAAATACCTGCTTATCGCCGGCGAACGGCGCTGGCGGGCCTCCCAGTTGGCCGGATTGGAACAGCTGCCGGCCATTGTCAAAGAAGCCACTCCCCAGGCCATGCTGGAACTGGCAATCATCGAAAACATCCAGCGCGCCGACCTCAACGCTCTGGAAGAAGCCTTCGCCTACCAGCAGCTCATGGAAGAGTTTGGCCTGACGCAGGAAGAAGTGGCCAAACGCGTTGGGAAAGGGCGCTCCACCGTGGCCAACCTGCTGCGCCTGCTCACCTTGCCGGCCAATGTGCAGCAAGCGGTGAGTGATGGATTGATCAGTGGGGCGCACGGCCGTGCGCTCCTCCCACTCCCCACGCCAGAAATGCAAACCAACGCCATGAAACAAATCATGAAGCTGGATTTAAGCGTGCGCCAAACCGAGCAGCACGTCAAAAACCTGCTGGCCGAAGAAAAACCGGCGCCCAAACCCAAGAAAAAACTCCCGCCGGAATTGGCCGACCTGCAAACCCAGTTTGAGCATTCCCTGGGAACCCGCGTCACCATCAACAAAAAGCGCAAAGGCGGCCAGGTAGTCATCCACTACTACTCCGACGAAGAGCTGCAATCCATTTACGAAACCATCGTGGGCGAAGAGGAATAAGTCCTCGGTTCGCTCGCAAAGCACCCGCTAAAAACACAAAAACCATGAACAATTTACACCTGATTCAAGAAAAACTGGCCCAGGCCACCGCCATCCTCGCTGAACTAAACGTAGACGCCTGGCTCACCTTTGTCCGTGAAACCAGCCTCCAGCCCGATCCGGCGCTGGAACTCATTGCCGATATTGACGTGACCTGGAAAACAGCCTTCATCGTCAGCCGTTCTGGCCGCCATGTGTGCATTATCGGCCACTTCGATGCCGAAAACGCACGCAATCTGGGCGTTTACGAAGTCATCGACTACCACCAGGGCATCAGCCAGCCGCTGCGCGAGGCGCTGGCCAAATTGGACCCGGCCCAGATCGCCATCAACTATTCCGAAAACGACGTCGCCGCCGATGGCTTGAGCCTGGGCATGTATCGCTCTCTGCAGGTCATGCTTGCCGGCACGCCCTATGCCGACCGCCTGATTTCGGCCGAAAAAATCATCGCCGCCCTGCGCGGCCGCAAGAGCCAGGCGGAAATCGAGCGGGTGCGCCAGGCGGTGGCCACCACCGAAATGCTGTTTGATGAAGTGGAAGAATTTGTGCGGCCGGGGATGACACAGCGGGAAATTGCGGAATTTGTACACGGCCGTATCGATTCCCTGGGTCTTGGTTATGCCTGGCCCAAACCATTTAACCCAATCGTCACCTGTGGGCCGGAATCCGCGTCCGGGCACGCCGCGCCGGGAGATGTGGTCCTGCAAAAAGGCCACACCCTGCACATGGACCTGGGCGTCAAGCAAAACGATTACTGCTCAGACATCCAGCGCATGTGGTACGTGCTGGACGATGGCGAAACGGCCGCGCCGCCGGAAGTGCAGCGCGCTTTCGAGGTTGTTCTGGGGGCCATCAAGGCTGGCGAAGCCGCCCTGCGACCCGGCGTGCCCGGTTGGCAAGTGGACGCCGCTGCCCGCGCCCACATCGTCGACAACGGCTACCCGGAATATATGCACGCCTTTGGTCACTTGCTGGGCCGCGTCGCCCACGACGGCGCCACGGTGTTGGGGCCACGATGGGAACGTTATGCCGGTATTTGCGATCTACCGGTAGAAGTAGGCAACATATTCACCCTGGAGCTGCACGTGGTGGTGCCGGAACGAGGGATGATGAGTCTGGAAGAAGATGTGCTGGTAACGGCTGACGGCGTCGAATATCTGAGCCAGCCGCAAACGTCGTTGCGGTACATTCGGGGCTATTAGACCCTCAGGGGTAAGCCCGTGAAAGGTTAGACCTTGGGGAAATCAAACCCTTACGGTCTTACCAATCAGGAAGAAACACATCATGTGGTTGTTACAAGAAAGACCCAATTGGAAAAATCCGTTTTATACCCGTAACGAAGAAATTGCCAACAGCATCACGCATGGCATTGGCGCGGCTTTAAGCGTTGCCGGCCTTGTTGTGCTTGTGGTTTTGGCTGTGGTTTACGGTGATATCTGGCGCATTATCAGTTTTAGCATATACGGCAGCAGCCTGCTCTTGCTCTATCTGGCTTCAACGCTTTATCACAGCCTGCAAAGCCCGCGCGCCAAAGCCGCGCTGCGCAAATTTGATCATGCTTCTATTTATGTGCTCATTGCTGGCACATACACGCCTTTTTTGTTGGTGAGCTTGCGCGGCACGGCCGTTGGCTGGACCTTTTTTGCGCTGGTCTGGGGCATGGCCGCCGCCGGCATCGTCTGGAAAATGTTCTTTCTGGGCAAATTGGAGATTATCGCCACCATCATCTACGTCCTCATGGGCTGGATGTGTGTCCTGGTCTTTAAACAAATGATGGCCGCCATTCCGCCAACAGGCCTTTTTATGCTGGTGGCGGGCGGTGTAGTATATACCCTGGGCGTCATCTTCTACGCCTGGCAAAAATTACCCTACAATCACGCCATCTGGCACCTTTTTGTGTTGGGCGGCAGTATTTGCCACTTTTTCTCTATCATAACTTTGCTCCAACCGCATTAGCGGGGTAAATCGGGTGGTTGTGTCATGCAGGCCATTCTGGTTGTTTCTAATCCTGACGAACGTGATATTCTGAGTTTTGTTCTGAAACATGCAGGGCTGTCGGTGGCCAACGGCCGTGATCTGCATGCCATCGCCGTCAAATGGTTAGAACACCCGGCCGATCTTGTTTTGGTGGCAGTGAAAGACGGCCGTCAACTGCCCAACGACCTCCTCGAACTGCGCAACGTCACCCAAATCCCCTGCCTGGTCATTGTTGAAAACCCCTCCGAAGACGAACTCTGCCAGCTGCTTCACGCCGGCGCCGATTTGGTCCTCTCCCGCCCCGTCGCTCCGCGCGTCCTCCACGAATACATCCTCGCGCTCCTGCGACGCACACGCACCATCCCCACCTTTGTCCTGCCACAACTAGATGTCAACGAAGTAAGACTGGACCCCGACACACGCACCGTCACCATTCTCGGCCAAAAACCACGCCGCCTGACCCAACTGGAATTCCGCCTGCTCTACATCCTCATGGTCAACCGCGAGCAAGTCGTGCCCGTAGATTTGATCGTCGAACGCGTGTGGGGCTACACCGGCCAGGGCAGCCGCGAACTGGTTCGAGGGTTGATCAGCCGTCTGCGGCGCAAGATGGAACCAGACAATTCAACACCTCAATTCATCCAAAATGTGCCCGGTGTCGGCTACCGATTTACCCTGGAGAACACCTGACAGCCGTTTTGGTACACAATTGAGACGTTTTTGCCTGTATTTGTACGGATTTTAAACACGTATGCCCCAAACTTTCGCACACGAATCTTGTATTTTGGCCCAATATGTAAGTACGCTGCTCCTAAAATCAACACCCAAAATGAACGGAGCAGACGAGTTGTTAGTGTGAGGTTGAAAGGATGACCGTAAAGAAAGAATTTAGTTATTGTCCTGAATGCGACTCCCGGATAAGACTGCGTACCCCAAGACTGGGCCAGCGGATTCAATGCCGGGAATGTGGGACCGCTTTGGAGGTTGTCGATCTGACACCGTTGGAACTCGACTGGGCGTTTGAAGATCTCTCTTACGAGGAAGAACCACGCCATACCCGTACCCGAAGCCCCCAGAACAGCTACGAGGATTTCCCCGCCGCCTACGACGATTAAACCCACCTGACAATTCCCATTTGTTCTGCCGATAACCCCGGTTATTGGTTTCACAAACTACTGGTTTATAAATTTTTCGGGGCAACCAATCAGGTTGCCCTTTTTGTTGCGGTTGGGTCACGGCCGTATCAGCCACGCCCTGATAAATTGATGAGCAAAGCCTGTCACAAAGCGTCTAAGTGTGGTGTTTAAGGGGTGAACGTTCTAAAATCTAAATGAGACGTTCTCAAACACGCGCTTAGGACAAGGCAATCACGGAAATGCGTTTTAAGCGCCACACAAGGAGTCACCCATGCAAAACAAAAAACTATTGATCGGTTCTATCGTTTTACTGCTGCTGGTCAGCCTGGGCCTGGCCGCATTTGCCATGCAGCCCACCGCCGAAGACCTGCTGGTGCAAGCCATGGAAACCATGCAAACCGTCACCGATGGGCACGCCGTGGCTACGTTTAACGTAAGCACGCCAGATATGAGCGCCAGCGGAACCGTGGAGATGTGGGGCAAATTGGCCGTAGGACCCAACGGCGAACCCGCCTTCCGCGCCGAAGTGTTGGATGCGACCGAAAGTGCGATGGTGGGAACAACGGCCGTTACCGATGGCTACAACTTCTGGCTGTGGCATCCACAAGAAAACAAAGTCCTCGTCGGCAACGCTGACGAAGCCGCCGCCTACATCGCCGAGCAAATGGCCAATCAACCATTCGAGGCCGATCCCAACTTCAACCACGACGAAATGGACCATCCCGAAACCCCGGAAGAAGCTGTCGCCAAACTGCTGGAATACTTCACCGCTGAACGCATCACCGATGCCCAAATCGGCAGCAGCAACGCCCACGGCCTGCGCCTGATCCCCATCCCGGAACAAATGCCCGACGAGGTCCGCGCCGCCGGTGGCTTCCTGAAAGTTTACGTGCGCCCTGAAGACGGCGCGCCGCTGTCCGTGGAGTACGCCGAAGGCGCGATGGGTTCCGGCAGCGCCACGGCCACAACCCTGGAACTCAACCAGGGCGTTAATGACAGCCTCTTCACCTTTGTCATTCCCGAAGGCGCAGAAGTGGTTCGCCTGGCTGACCTGAAACCGCAAGAATTAACGGCCGAACAAACCGCCAACCTGGACGCCCTGTCTCCGACACCTCTGCCCGCCGATGCCACCTTTGTTGGCGCGACGGAAATACGCGGGGCCGTGGTGCAGCGCTACACGCGCGCCGATGGCGGCTTTACGGTGGCTCAAGGCCCGGCAACGGCCGTGCCCGAACGTGACCAAACCGGCGAAACCGTGAGCGTGCGCGGCGTAGATGGAACCCTCTACCGCGATGAAAACGGCGCGCAAAGCTTGCTCACCTGGACCGAAGGCGACGTCACCTACTGGATTGGCGGCGACCTGACCCCGGCCGAAGCGCTCGCTTTAGCCGAATCGCTGCAATAGACGGACTGAACTGTAAATGGAGATTGGAGATTAGAGATTGAACTAATCTCCAATCTCTAACCGCCAACTTTTTCAACTCCATGGACAATACAATTCAAATATCAAACCTCGAACGCCACTTTCAGCGCGGCGAGATGGACGTGTGGGCGCTGCGCGGCATCGATCTGACCATCACGCCGGGTGAGTTTGTTGCCCTCGTCGGGCCGTCCGGGTCTGGTAAATCTACCCTGCTCAATCTGCTCGGCGGCCTGGACAGGCCATCTTCGGGCGAGCTGTGGGTGGCCGGCCTGCCCCTACACAATGCCGACGGCAAAGCGCGCACGGCCCATCGCCGCCACCGCGTCGGTTTCATTTTTCAGAGTTTTAACCTGCTGCCCCGACTAACGGCCGTCGAAAACGTCGCCATCCCCCTCACCCTCGCCGGTGTCAACCCGGCCGAACGCGCCAAACGCGCCGCCGCCATGCTGCAAAAAGTGGGCCTGGGCCACCGGCTGGACCATTACCCCACAGAACTATCGGGCGGCGAGCAGCAGCGCACGGCCGTAGCCCGCGCCCTCATCCACAACCCATCGCTCATCCTGGCCGACGAACCGACCGGCAACCTGGACTCGACTACCGGCGCAGAAGTCATGGGCTTGCTGCAAACACTCAACAAAGAGCAGGGCATCACCCTCATCGTCGTCACCCACGACGCCGACGTGGCTGCCTACGCCGATCGGGTGGTCCATCTGAAGGATGGGCAGGTGGCGAAGGAAGAACGCCGAACGCGCGACACGGAATTTGGAGCGCGGCCTGATGCCGATACGCCCCACTCCCCACAACTTGCTCCTGACTCCGCCTCCAGCCGCCTTTCCTTTGCCGATATTGCCCGCACGGCGTTACGCAACCTGGGTCGACGGCCGGTGCGGAACATACTCACGGCGGGCGGCGTGTTGATTGGCATCATTACCCTGGTAGCCATGGTCTCGTTTGGCGTGGGCGTGCAAAAGGAAGTGCAGCGCAACTTCGAGACCATCGGCCTGGAGAACATTTTTGTCAACCCGATGTATGACGAAGCGGCGCTGGACAGTTTTGATCCCTTTGCCCCGCCAAAACCCCAGCAGCCCATCACGCCAGACATTGTGGCCAAGCTGCGAGCGATTCCGGGAGTAACGGCCGTTACCCCTCAGCTCCAACTCCCCAGCGGCGTCGACCTCACCATGACGCTGCAAGACCAATCACTGCCGGTGCGCGTCTCGTCCGACATGGGCGAGCGCAACTTTCAGTTTGGCGGCGTCAACGAACCGTTGGCCGGCCAACTTTTTGGCGACGGCGAAAACAGCGGCATAGTCCTGACCTCTGGTCTGGCCGACCGGCTGCTGGCCGACGGCCAGGAATATGCTGATCTGGTGGGTCAGACGGCGACACTCACAGTCAAACTGCCACGCGGCGAATCGCAAACCTTCACAACGGAGGTCGTCGGCGTGCGCGAAAGTTTTAGCAGCCGCACAATTGATCTGGGGTTGGGCGAAACAGCGGCGATTTTGGCCTGGTGGTATGACCGCCCCAACATTTTAGCTGAGGACGGATATAACATGGTTGTAGTGCGCGCACAGAATTTGGGGATGGTAACGGCCGTGTCCGAAGCCATCCAGGAACTCGATCTGCAAGCCCAATCGCTGGAAACCATCCTCGACGCCGCTAACCAGGTGCTCTCGCTGCTGCAAGCTCTGTTGGGTTCGGTGGGCGCGCTGGCGCTGTTGGTGGCGGCGCTGGGCGTAGCCAACACCATGATGATGGCCATTTACGAGCGCACACGGGAAATCGGTGTGCTGAAGGCGTTGGGGGCCGCATCAGGTGAAATCCGCTTGATGTTTACCACGGAAGCGGCGTTGATCGGCCTGATTGGCGGCGTGTTTGGCCTGATTTTAGGCACGCTGCTGGGGCGCGTGGTCGATTGGGCCGCCCACCGCTACCTGATCAACCAGGGCGTGACCGGAATTGGGCAGCTTTCGGTGGTGCCGCCGTGGCTGGCCATCGGCTCGCTCGTTTTTGCGGCGCTGATCGGCCTGCTGGCCGGTTTGTATCCGGCGGCGCGGGCGGCGCGCCTGGACCCGGTGCAAGCGCTGCGCCACGAATAAACCTGCAACCGTCACCCGTCGCATTGGTATCTTCGGCGAGTGGCGGTTTTTCTTTTGCCAGTATGAACAGAAGCTAAACGGCCGTAGGTCCTCCATTTCCCAATCCGGCTGCCCGCGTTACAGTCAGATGATCGCCTCGCTTTGGCCGATGCTGGCGGAAGTTCGATCATTGGGTTTCGGCCGTTCCGGATGGTCCATTTGCCGCTGTTGTTCATCGTCTCCGCCGTGAGAATATGGCTCTTTTTCGTCCAGCACCAATTCGAGGACACCTATAGGGCCGGCGGCGAAGAGTGGGATTATGCCACGGCCGTTTTACAAGGCAGTTCGTTTTATAAACTGCCCAAAGTGCTGCAATGGTTTACCGGCAACATTGGCTTCCACCACATTCACCATCTCAGCCCGAAGATCCCCAATTACCAACTGGAAGCGTGACACAAACAAAACCCGGCATTACAGCAGGTGTCCACGCTGACGCATCCGTCTAGTTTGCGAACAGCCTTTTTAAATTTTGTGGGATGAAGACAGAAAAAACTGGTGAGTTTTCGCACGGCGCGGGGCGTAAACCCTAAGGGTTTTTTTGGTCTTTAAGAAAACAATCAGGTAATGAACTGGTCATTCTGAGCGGAGCCTTCGGAGCGAAGAATCCCTATCACTCGGTCATTTCAAGCAATTGGGATGCTTCGGAGGATGCTTCGGCGGCCTCAGCACAGGCTCTCAGCATGACACGTCTCTCGATTACCGGATTAATTTTTTAATCTGCAATAGGGTTTTCACCAGAAGGTACATGAGTTAATTATTTCAGAGAAGGTGCAGCCTACGCTGCACCTTTTTCATGGAAGGTGAGTGAACAAGATGAAGTGGCAAGGAGTTATCCAACAATACCGGGCATATTTGCCCTTTGCTGATGACGTGCAGATCGTGACCTTGAATGAGGGCAATACGCCCTTAATTCGCGCCGACCGGCTGGCAGAACAGATTGCGCCAAAGGCTGGCCTGAAGCTGTATCTGAAATACGAAGGGCTGAACCCGACCGGTTCGTTTAAGGATCGGGGGATGACGGCGGCAATCACTCAGGCTGTGCGCGAGGGGGCCAAGACGGTGATTTGCGCCAGCACGGGCAACACGGCGGCCAGCGCCGCGGCTTATGCGGCGCGGGCGGGGCTGCGCTGCCTGGTATTGGTTCCTGAAGGCAAAATTGCTTTAGGCAAGTTGGCCGCTTCTCTGGCCTATGGGGCCGAAGTTATCAGCATCAATGGCTCGTTTGACGATGGGCTGGATATGGTGCGGGCGATTGTGGAGCGGCTGCCCATCGCTCTGGTGAATTCGGTGAATCCCTGGCGCCTGGAAGGGCAAAAAACCGGTTCGTTTGAAATTATCGACCAGTTGGGTGGGCAAGCGCCAGATTGGCACTGCCTGCCGGTGGGGAACGCGGGCAATATCTCGGCTTATTGGCTGGGGTATAAGCAGTATGGCAAAGGTTTGCCGCGCATTTTAGGCGGGCAGGCGGCCGGTTCGGCTCCGATTGTATTGGGGCATGTTGTGGAGAAACCGGAAACGCTGGCGACAGCCATTCGCATCGGCAATCCGGCGCGTTGGCGTCAGGCGTTGGAAGCGTTGGATGAGTCTGGGGGGATTATCACGGCCGTTACCGACGCCAAAATCCTGGAAAGCTGGAAGCTGTTGGCCCGCCTGGAAGGGGTGTTTGTGGAGCCGGCTTCGGCTACCGGGCTGGCGGCGTTGAAGCAGCAGATTGAATTGGGCGAGATTGACCCGGTGGGTAAAACGGCCGTCTGCATTCTCACCGGTCATGGCCTGAAGGATCCGGCGACGGCCGTTGATCAGGCCACCCCGCCGCTTACCTTACCGGCCAATGTGGAGGCGCTGGAAGCGTATTTAGCCGCCAGCAAGTGACCGCCGCCGACTGTCGCTAATTGGTGTTGATGAGGAAGTTGGCCTGAATCCACCCTAACTCGCCCTGAACGGTTTGAACTTCTTGCCAGAGGCTGCCGGCGCGATTGGCGTGCCCGCCAAGCAAGATGACCGTATCGCCGTGGTTGAGAATGGTCAGGTTTTGCCCATCCGGGGAACGGCGCAGCCAGACAGTGCCGCCGCCCACATCAATGACGGCCGTTTTACCCTCTATGGGTGTGGGCGTGAGGGTTGGCGTAGGGGTGATGGTGGGCGTGGCTGTGGGGGTTGCTGTGGGGGAAGGCGTGCGCGTGGGTGTGCTGGCAACGGCCGTTGGCGTAGCCGCCGGACCGGGCGTGAGGGTTCCGGTGGTTGTTTCCAGCGTGGCGCTGATTTCGCTTCCCGAGGCCAGAGCAGCGGCGGCTGTTTCGGTGGCTGCGCTGGGCGGCGGGCCGCCAAACGCGCCGCTGGCCGGCGTCAGGGAGTTGGGGCGGGTGGCCGCAGGGGTGAGTGGTGTCTCAATCGCCCCGCCGATGATTTCCAGGCCATCATTTTCTGGCGTCGGCGTAATTTCTGCGACGGCCGTTGGCGCGCCGATGGCGTCTTCGCCGATAGGTACGCCCGCCAGGAAAAAACCAAAGGCCAGCAGGATCAGGGCAAAGCCGTAGCCGGTAAAAGCACGGGCGCGTAAATCCAGCCGATACCCGGCCAGGCGCATCCGCACCAGAAACTTGGGCGATTGGGCGGCCAGCGCCAGACCAACCGCGAGCAACGCGCCAACAGAACTCAGGGCCATGCCCCATAATGTCCAAATCGGAAAACCCATGTGGGCGATTATAGCACTTTAGGCAAAAGAGCTAAAAGGGACGGCCGTTTTAGCGAGACAGGGCGATTGCATACTAAACTTTGCGGCCGTTCCGCCAGATGCTATTGATCTTTAAGAAAACAATCAGGTAATGAACTGGTCATTCTGAGCGGAGTCTTCGGAGCGAAGAATCCCTATCACTCGGTCATTTCAAGCAAATGGGATGCTTCGGAGGATACTTCGGCAAGCTCAGCACAGGCTCTCAGCATGACACGTCTCTCGATTACCGGATTAATTTTTTAATCTGCCATAGGCTGCCGCTGCCCACACCTACCCAGAAGGAGACGCATGAACAATTCCTCCCCCCAATTCAAATCCCTGGCCGAACACCAACGTGTCTATGACCTGATCTGGTCGCAAATGCCGGAAATGCAAAAACCAACCTCCTCTTCCTGGTGGTTTTTTATCCTGTTCCCAAGAGAAAAAGAAGGTTACGGTCCGCGACAGATGATGTTTTCCATCGCGGCGCGGGCAGGCGAACAAATTCGCATCAATGACCGTTGGCTGCCCGGCCTGGACCTGAACCGGCCGATAACAGGCGGCGTGGACCAGTTTAGCGCCATGGTGAATGGCTGGTATTGTGATGGCGGTCAGGTGTATGAGGATTTTGTGAGGAGTACGGCCGTTGCCACCCTCTCCGCGCCGGACTCTTTTATTCAGTGCACAACCACTCAGCCGGATGGCCGTCCCCTTGGCCTGGAAATTGGCCGCGGCAACGGCCGTCCGCTCACCCTGGAGGCCCACGTTTACGGCCAAAAAGGTTCCGCGCACTTTGAAGCCTGGGGCGATCTCGACTGCCTGCACAATTCACCCCACGAATCGATCAACCTGGACACCCCGCTGGGTGGGACGCATTTCATCGCCTGGCGGCGCATGAACTTTCGCGGCGAATTTGACCTGCCCACCGGCCGGGAAACGCTGGAAGGATTGGGCTATTTCCAGCGCGTGTGCCTGAATGTGCCCACGTTCCCCTGGAAATGGATTTGGGCCTTGTTCCCGGATGGCTCGATGTTTTCGGCCTACGTGCCGTATGTGGGGTTGAATTTGCTGCGGCGCGGGTATCATTTTTTTGACAGCAACCAGAAGGAGCAAACGGCCGTTTCCATTTTGCCCGCCGGTTTTTGGGATTGGGCCGGCGCGTCCGCACAAATCACATTCACCACCGCGCGGGTCACGCCTGTCCTGGGGCTTGGTCGCCATCCGCAATTCGACGTGCAGGTGAGCAACAAACAGGGCGATTTTGTTAATTTTCGCGCCGCGCCCTACGGACACGCCAATCTCTACATCGACCGCCCGCTGCTGGGCGGCTGGCTGCGCAGCCATTGGAATTACAACGAGTTTATGTTCAGGATGGCGGGGTTAAACGGCCGTGTCCAGGGCCAACCCATCACCCAAGACACCATGGGGCAGGGGTTTGGCAGTTTGGAATACACCTGGGGGTTGGGGTTGTAAGGGTGGAGATTGGAGATTGGAGATTCACGAGAACAACAAATCTCCAATCTCCAATCTCTACCTATCTCTATCTCTATCTCTAATCTCTATCTCTTGCCCCATCAGGCAAACACGTGTTCGGCTCGCTCGCCGGCCATCATCAGGCCCAACTGCTCCACCGTCACTTCTTCACTTTTAACAATGCCCATCACCTCGCCGCCAAACAGCACCATAATGCGATCAGACAGCGCCTTTACTTCATCCAGGTCTTCGGAAATGAGCAGCGTGGCCAGCCCTTCGGCGCGCTGGCGTAAAAGCTGGTTATGGATGTATTCGGTCGCGCCAATATCGACGCCGCGCGTCGGCTGGGCGGCAATGAGCACACGCGGTTCCCGCGCCAGTTCCCGCGCCAAAATCAATTTCTGGATGTTGCCGCCGGACAGGTTTTTGATGAGCGTGTCCCGGCTGGGCGTTTTCACGTTGAACGATTTGATCAGATGTTGGGCATGGTCGGCGATTTGTTTGAAGGCCAGGAAAATCCAATTGGAGTACGGCCGTTTCACATAATCCTGCAAAATGGCATTCTCCTCCACGGAGAAATCCTTGATGCAGCCATCGTGCATCCGCTCTTCGGGGATGTAAGAAAGGCCAACGGTGAACATTTGCGCCGGGGTAAAATTGGTTACGTCGTGGCCTTCCAGCAAAATCTGGCCATCGGCCACAGCTTGTAAACCGGCGATGGCTTCAGCTAACGGCCGTTGCCCATTGCCCGACACCCCCGCCACGCCTAAAATCTCGCCGCTTTTTATCTCGAAACTCACGTTCTTGAGCACCGGCTTGCCATCATCATTGAGTGCATTGACATGTGTGACTATCAGGCGGGCGTCGCCGACCGTGACCGGCGGGCGATGGCGCGTTAACAACACTTCGCGCCCGACCATCATGTTTGCCAGGTCGGCTTTGGTCACATCGGCCGTGTTCACCGTGCCGATCATTTTGCCGTCACGCAGAACGCTCACGCGGTCGGTCAGGGCAAAAATTTCGTTCAGCTTATGCGAGATGAAGATCAGCGCATGGCCGTCGGCGGCCATTTGGCGGAAGATGACAAACAGGTCGTCCACTTCTTGCGGGGTGAGAACGGCCGTTGGCTCATCCAACACCAGCAGCGCCGCCCCACGATACAACGCCTTCACAATTTCCACCCGCTGCCGCTCGCCTACGGCCAGCTTAGAAATGACAGCTTGCGGGTTGACCTGCAAACCGTACTTCTCCGCCAGTTCGCGGATGCGCGCCGACACCACATCCAGGTCCAACCGCAAGCCGCGCGTAGATTTCAACCCAAGAGCGACATTTTCGGCGACAGTCACATTGTCTACCAGCATAAAATGCTGATGGATCATCCCGATGCCATGATTGATGGAGTCGGTGGGGGAATGGATGGTGATGGGACGGCCGTTCAGCAAAATCTCCCCTTCTTCCGGCTGATACATACCATACAAGATTTTCATCAGGGTGCTTTTGCCCGCGCCGTTTTCACCCAGCAAGGCGTGGATCTCGCCCGCTTTCACGTCAAAATCTACGTGGTCATTAGCCAGCACACCGGGGAATTTTTTTACAATGCCCCGCATCTCCAGCGATTCAATCCGTGGTAATCCAGATGGAAGAAGGTTTGAATGGTTATCCATAGGTCAAAGACTTGTTGTTCGTGATGGGTGATGCGCGGGAACGTTACGCATCACCCATCACGCATCAGAATTTAATTTCTCGGTTCAGGAACGATTTCAATGCTGCCGTCGATTATACCGGCTTCCGCTGCCTGGGCTGCGGCTACCGCGTCGGCAGGCAGGCTGTCGGCGTAAATCATCGTCTGGCCGCCGTTTTCCAGGGTCAGTTGGAATACTTTGCCGCCATATTCACCCGCCTGATTGGCCTGAATCATGGCCAACAGAGTTGCCCGCCAGTCATACAAAACGGTTGCCACAACGATCTCGGGAGCTAATGGAGATTGGTCGGCTTGCACGCCCATCCAGGGGACGCCGGCTTCTTTGGCTACGCCAATAGCGCCCACCACCTGCTGCGCCGAACCGGTCAGCACGTCGGCGCCGGCGGCGATTTGGGTATTGGCGGCTTCAGCGGCCAGGGCAGTATCGCCAAACGAGCCGGTGAAGGAAACGTTGACCTGCGCGTCGGGGTTGGTGTCTCGTACGCCGGCCACAAAACCATCCACATGCAGTTTGGCGTCGCCTGCGTCCACCGGGCCAACCAGGCCGATGATGCCCGATTCGGTGATATTGGCCGCCAAAACACCCAGCACATAGCCGCCTTGCTCCAGGCGCGGATCATAGGCAAAGACGTTGGTCACGCCCTCATCTGCGCCGAAGTTGGTGGTGGTGCCCCAGGCAAAGCTGGTTTCCGGGAAGTCGGGGGCAATCTCGAAGAGCGAGGTGCCGTACTGCGCGCCGTGGGCCAGGATCAGGTTGTAACCGCTGTCGGCGTAGTCGCGTATGGCTGCGGCCGCGTCGGTCACGTTGAACATGTTTTCGGTGTAGGCAATTTCGATCACGTCTGCGCCGTAGTGCTCTTGCAGTTGAACCAGGGAGTCATAAATGGATTGGCTCCAGGCCAGGTCTGTTGTCGTGGAAGGCATGACCAGAGCGATGCGCACCGGTTCGATTTCCGGGTATTCCATCATGTCGGCCTCTTCCGCGGCGGGTTCTTCGGCGGGCATAGCAGCTTCGGCTGCTGCCATGGCGTCCAGAGAGCCGGCAACGATTTGGGCAGAGGCTTCATTGGCAGCGGCCACGGCCGTTGCATCCAAACCATCCGCGAATTTCATGACCAGACCGCCGTTGGCCAGCGTCAGGGCATAGGCTACGCCGCCATATTCCCCGGCCTGATTTCGCTTGATCATGTCCGTCAGGATGCCGTCCCAATCATAAAGCTGCGAGGCGACCACGATGTCTGGGGCCAGCGAGCTTTGGTCAGATTGGGTGCCCATCCACAAGACGCCTTGTTCTTTGGCCACGCCAATCGCGCCTACTACCTGCTGCGCTGAACCGGTCAGCACGTCGGCGCCGGCGGCGATGTGGGTGTTGGCGGCTTCAGCGGCCAGCGCGGTGTCGCCAAAGGAACCGGTGTAGGAGACGTTGACCTGAATGTCGGGATTGGCGGATTTGGCGCCAGCGACGAAGCCGTCGATGTACAGTTTGGCGTCGCCGGCTTCCACCGGGCCAACCACACCGAGAATTCCGGTTTTGCTCAGGTTGGCGGCCAAGACGCCGTTCACAAAGCCGCCTTCTTCAGCGCGGGCTTCGTAGGCGAAGACGTTGGTCAGGCCGAGGTCTGCGCCATAATCAACGGCCGTGCCCCAGGCAAAGCTGGTTTCCGGAAAATCGGGGGCAATTTCGAACAGCGAGGTTCCATACTGCGTGCCGTGAGCAATGACCAGGTTGTAGCCATTGTCCGCATAATCGCGGATGGCCGATGCGGCGTCGGTCACATTGAACATGTTTTCCGTGTAGGCGATTTCCACCACATCCGGGCCGCCGGCCTGTTCTTGGATACGCACCAGGGCATCGTAGATCGATTGGCTCCAGGCGAGGTATGTGACCGTGCTGGGCATGACGATGGCGATACGAATGGCTTCGATGCCGGAGGTGTCGGCCTCAGCGGAAACGTCGGAGACTGCTTCTTCCGTGGGCGCGGCTGCCGGGGCTTCGGTGGGTGCTGCGGCTGCCTCGGTGGGCGCGACTTCGGGTACGGCCGTTTCGGAGGCTGTACCCCCACATGCTGCCAGAGCCAGAGCTAGCACAAGCGTCATCAATAATAACCACAATTTTTTGTTCATTTTCTTCTCCATTCTGTCAAAATATATAGGTAGCAGTTGATGATTTGTGTTGGGGCAATCCATTTGTCGGCAACCATCAACTGGTTACTAACTAATTGATGTTACGCGCCCAAAACCCTAGGGGTTGATTTGCCTTCTGGAAAACGATCCTGATTGAGTAAAACCCGTGGGGTTTCTTCCAGAGCCATTGCGTAACATGAGCATCTAATTTTCGCCGCGCGAGAACGGCTTGGTAAGCGCAGCCGGTTGCAGGGAGCGCCGGAAGGGAATGGCCAGCGCGATGATGGTGAGCAAGTACGGCAGCATCACGGCGACGTCGGAGGGGATGGGTAAATTCAGCACTTGCACCCATAATTGCAAGGCGTTGATGGAACTGAACAGCAGCGCGCCAAGCATCACGCCCAGAGGCGTCCAACTGCCAAAATACACCAGGGCTACGGCGATAAATCCAATACCGTTGGTCATGTTTTCTTGAAAAATGTTCAGCAGGGAGATGGATAGCGATGCGCCGGCAATACCGGCCAGAGACGCGCCCAGGATGACGGAAGCATAGCGAATGCTTGAGACGCTGACGCCCAGGGAGTCGGCGGCCTCCGGGTTTTGGCCGACAGAACGCACCTTCAGCCCCCAGGTGGTTTTGTTGAGGACGTATGTGGCGATGGGAACGAGGGCGTACGCGCCGTAGGTAAGCAGGCTGTGGCTGAAAAACACGTCACCTAAAACCGGGATGTCGGCCAGACAAAAGCTGCTGGTGAGGCAAAATTGCAGTTCGCGGAATCCCTGTACCCCTTCGACTGTGCCTAACATCGTTTTGAAGAGCAGGCTGGAAATCCCCAAACCAAACATGTAGAGGCCGATGCCGCTAATCCCTTGCTCAGCCTGGAAGGTGATGCTGACTACGGCCATGAGCAGGCCCATTAAACTGCCGGTGAGGGCGGCGGCGACCAGACCTATCCAGGGATTGCCGGTTTGGAAGGTGGCGTAAAAACCAAAAAATGCGCCCATGAGCATGATGCCTTCCACACCCAGGTTGAGGACGCCGGAGCGCTGGGCGAAGGTTTCGCCGATGGCTGCGTAGAGATAGGGAGTCGCCAGCCGGATGCCGGAATGCAGAATGCCCAGGACGATGGCTAACAAAGTGAGGTTTTCGCTCATGGGGTGACCTCCGGGGCGGTGGCGGACACGGCCGTTTCTTCCACAGGTTGTTCGCCGCGCAAATTGGTATCAACCCGCCGGTTTTGCCGCCTGCGTACGACGTAATCGGTGCTGACCACAAAGAGCACTACCAGCCCAAGAATTGCAGTGATGAGCACTTGTGGCACCTGCATGGCTCGCTGCATCTTATCGCCGCCAACCAGCAGGCCGCCAAACAAGATCGACGATGGGATGATGCCCAGTGGGTGCAATTTGCCAAATAGCGCGGCCACAATGCCAGAGAAGCCATAACCGGCGGAAACGGCCGTAGGCTCAAACATCCGGTGGTGCAGCCCTAAAATTTCCACAGCGCCAGCCAAGCCGGCAAATGCGCCGCTCAATGTCATCGAGAGCACCATCGTGCGTTTTACATTCATCCCGGCATAACGCGATGCGTGGCGATTTAACCCCACGGCGCGGATCCGATAGCCAATTGTTGTACGCCAGAGAAATATGTACACCACAATCGCCATAATGATGGCAAAAATAAAACCGCTGTGCAGCCGCGTCGGCTCCGTCAGCACGCCGTACACTTCACCTAAAAACCCTTGCAGGTTTAAATCTTTGGCCGACTGCGTGAATCCCAGCGATCGCGCAATGTCTGTGAAGCGGGGCATGTCGATGTCTTTGATGAGACGGGCGGAGTGGGGGATGTTGGTTCCGGCGGCGATCTCTGCCGGGTCCATCATCGGACCGCGCAGCAGGTAATACCCAATCTGAATGGCGATCTGATTGAGCATGATGGTGCTAAGGATTTCGTTCACCCCTAGCTGCGCTTTCAAATAACCGGGAATTGCTCCCCAGACGCCGCCCATGAATGTGCCGGCCAGCAAACCAAGGATAATCACGATGACGCCCGAGACCTGATTGCCTAACTGTAGTCCTACCCAGGTGGTGAAAAGGGAACCCATGATGATTTGCCCTTCCGCGCCGATGTTAATAACGCCGCCGCGGAAAGCAATGGCAATGCCGAGACCCACTAAAAGGAGTGGTGTGGCTTTTACCAGCGTGTCAGACAGACCATTTTTGCTGCCAAACGCGCCGACAATCATTGATTGATAGGCCTCGAGGGGGTTGACACCTTGCAGGAGTAAAATAACTGCGCCAACGGCAAAAGCCGCCAGTACGGCAAAAACAGGCATGAGTGTATCAATAAGTCGATCAAAGAATTGTCGGTTCAACTTTGATTTCTGCACGCAATGCCTCGTGGGGGTAACGCCGGCGAGCGCCGGTGTTTACCTACGATCCGTTTGATAAGGTGAAAAGGAGGTGGTGTCTCATCTGTTTAAGACTTTTGAATATACTCGCTTTTCGGTTTTGTTGTATTATCTGGAAAAACAGATAACAAGCAATTGTAAATATACTTTAAGATTGATAAGCTGCCGTTATGTAGAATGTCATAAATCGAATGTGACATATGTGCTATTTACTATCAAACGGCCGTTTCCCTCTACCACCATCCGTGCCTTATGTTATCATAGACGAATTGGTCGTACATTGACCACCGAACCTCAAAAAAACTGCTTCGCCGTCCGTGCGGTAGCAAGCAGTTCCATATCCGCTATTGATAGTCACGCCGGAATTTGTGGACTTGTTTTGGCTGGCGTACTTGGCGAGACGAATGGAACAATCAACCAAACCCACCTGATTGTTAACACTCCCCGTGCCATTCGGCTGCCAGCTCTTACCTGGGGAAATTGACGTCAATGGAGGAATCGCATGGAATTTTGGCTTAATGGACAGCTTCGGGTCTACGAGGGAGACCCCGAACTGCCGCTCCTCACTTATCTCCGCGAACACGAAGGAATCACCACACCAAAGGATGGCTGCGCGCCACAGGCTGCGTGCGGCTGCTGTGCGGTTGATTTGAACGGCAAGGCAGTCTTATCGTGTGTAACCACCATGCAAAAGGCTGCAAATGGTCAGATAACCACCACCGATGGCCTGGGCGAATACCGGCAAAAGGTTTACGCCAACGCATTTGTGGAAAAGGGCGGCGTGCAGTGCGGCTTTTGCATCCCCGGCATTGTCATGCAGTCCAATGCGCTTATCAACAAAAACCCGGAGCCCAGCCGCGAAGAAATTGCCAAGGCTCTTACGCCCCATTTGTGCCGCTGCACCGGCTATAAAAAGATTATCGACGCCGTGGAGTATGCCGCCGCCGCCATTCGTAAAGAAGAAGAGATTCCGCCGCCAAATGGAAACGGCCGTGTCGGTTCCCGCCTCCCCAAATACAAAGCCCAAGACCTTGTCCTGGGCCGCCACAAATATGTCGATGATATCAAATTAGAAGGTATGTTGTATGGCGCGCTCCGCTTCAGCGACCATCCGCGTGCCCGTGTGTTGTCCATCGACACCCGTGAGGCCGAGAAAATGGCCGGTGTGGTGCGGGTGGTAACGGCCGTAGACGTCCCCGGCGACCGCATCATCGGCCTCATTCGCCAGGATTGGCCGCTGATGGTGGCCATTGGCGAAACCACGCGCTACATCGGCGATGTCCTCGCCGGCGTAGTCGCCGAATCAGAAAAAATCGCCCGCCAGGCGGTCGAACGCATCAAAGTAGAATATGATGTGTTGGAACCGCTCATCGACATGCACAAAGCTTTGCAACCCGGCGCGCCGCTCATCCACGAAAGCGGCAACAAACTATCCCGCAGCTTCACCAGCCGCGGCAGCGTGGACGAGGCGCGGGCCAAATCCACCTACATCGCCCAAAGCGAATTTGAAACCCAATGGATCGAACACGGTTTTATGGAAACCGAAGCCGCCATCGCTTACCCCACCGACAATGGCCTGGAAATGTTGTCCCAGGGGCAGGGCGTCTACGATGACCGCATCCAGATCGCCAAATTATTGGGCCTGCCGCTCGAAAAAGTGCGCGTGATCATGGTTCCCAATGGCGGCGGCTTTGGCGGCAAGGAAGATTTGACTGTGCAGGGACACGCCGCCCTGATGGCCCATCTGCTCGACGCGCCGGTAAAAGTGCGCCTCACCCGTGATGAATCGATCATGATGCACCCCAAACGCCATCCCATCTGGATGGATTATGAAATCGGCTGCGACGCCGACGGAATGCTGACCTTTGTACGCGTGAAATTCCTGGGCGATACCGGCGCCTATGCCTCCGTCGGCATGAAGGTGCTGGAACGCTCGGCCGGCCACGCCACCGGAGCCTACAATGTGCCCGTCACCGATGTCGAAGCCATCGCCGTCTACACCAACAACGTGCCTTGCGGGGCGATGCGCGGCTTTGGCGTGAATCAGGCCATCTTTGGCCTGGAAAGTTTGATCGACGATTTGTGCGAACAGGGTGGCTTCGATCGCTGGCAGTTCCGCTACGACAACGCCCTGCAAGATGGCAACATGACGGCCACCGGCCAGGTCATCGAAGCGGGAGCCGGGGCGCGGGCGACGCTGTTGGCTGTGAAAGATGAATTTTACGCTGCCAAATACGCCGGGCTGGCCTGCGGCCTGAAAAACACAGGCATCGGCAACGGCATGCCCGACGCCTCGTCGGCCCAGGTAACCATCGCCGCGCCGGATAGGGTGATTGTGGATCACGGTTGGACCGAGATGGGGCAGGGCGTGAACACTGTCGCCCAGCAGGTGGTAGCCACGGAAACCGGCATCGACCCGCGCCTGATTGAGGTCGTTATCGACACGGCCGCCAATCAGGAAGCAGGCATGACGACAGCCTCCCGCGCCACGTCGTTGGTGGGTAATGCGCTCATCGACGCTTGCAAGCAGCTCAAAGAAGATCTGAAGACCAATACGCTGGCCGATTTGGTGGGCAACACGTATCGCGGCGAGTGGGTGGTGGATTGGACCACGAAGCCGGGCGCCATGGTCGAGAAGGTGTACACGCATTACTCCTACAGCTATGCCACGCAGTTGGTGATTTTGGATGACGATGGGCAGGTGAAGAAGATTACGGCCGCTCACGACGCCGGCAAGATTTTCAACCCGACTTTGTTTGAAGGGCAGTTGGAAGGCTCGCTGCACATGGGGTTAGGATATGCGATTAGCGAAGAACTGGTGATGGAAAACGGCCGTCCCAAATCCACTCGCCTGCGCCAGATGGGCATCCTCCGCGCCAAAGAAATGCCCGAAATGGAAATCATCGGCGTAGAAGTGCCGGACCCCTACGGTCCATACGGGGCCAAAGGCGTTGGCGAGATTGGTCTGGTTCCTACGGCCGGCGCCGTCGCCAACGCCCTATACCAGTTTGATGGCGTTCGTCGCACGAAACTACCGATGCAGCTGCCGCAGAAAAAGCGCACGGCCGTGCGATCCTCCTGATTCACTGCCCGCCAATCCTGTTATATCCTCCTAAAAAAGGCCCGGATTTCTTAACATTCGGGCCTTTTTCATAGATTAAACATTAGAAGTAGCGGAAGGTACGTGCGAATGCCACCTGAATAGGCGATAATTCTAAGGACGAGCAAAACATTTTCCGGACACTAAAATTATGAATGAACAACCCAAACAAAGCCGCCCCGGTATCCCGGTGTGGGTGTGGATTATCGGTATTCTGGCCATTATCTTGGGGATGCAGTTGTGGTTAAGCGGCCGTTTCCAGGGACCAGAACAGGTCAGCCTGCCGGAAGCCATGAACCTCATCGCTACCGGCAAAGTAGACACCGTAAACGTCACCGGCGACCAAATTCGCCTGATGATGAAAAATGGAACCGAAGTCGCCACCACTCTCGATCCCGGCGGCAGCCTGGATGGAACCCTCAGCTACTTTGGCGTGACTCAACAAGTGCTGGCCGACAACAACGTCACCCTGATCGTGGTCGATCGCTCCACCTGGAACAATCTGTTTAACCTGGCCATGATCATTGGCCCCCTGCTGCTGCTGATCTGGTTCTTTTCGCGTGGTTTCCGGCAGTCGCAAGGCGGCGGCGGCAACAATATCTTTGGGTTTGGCCGCAGCCGCGCCAAAAACCTGAACGATGCCGAGCGTCCAACCGTCACCTTTGGCGATGTCGCCGGAGCCGATGAAGCCAAACTCGAACTGGTTGAAGTGATCAAATTCTTGCGCGAACCGGAAAGCTTCATCCAGGTTGGCGCGCGTATTCCCAAAGGCGTGTTGATGGTCGGCCCGCCCGGAACCGGCAAAACGCTCCTGGCGCGTGCCGTTGCCGGCGAGGCGGGAGTGCCGTTCTTCCATATTTCCGGCTCGGAATTTGTGGAAATGTTTGTCGGCGTAGGCGCCAGCCGTGTGCGCGATTTATTCGACAAAGCGAAACAGGTTGCGCCCTCCATCGTGTTTGTGGACGAAATTGACGCGGTCGGCCGTCAGCGCGGCGCTGGCCTGGGCGGCGGCAACGACGAACGCGAACAAACCCTTAACCAGATTCTGGTCGAGATGGATGGGTTCGACAATCAAACCAACATCATTGTGATTGCCGCTACCAACCGTGCCGATATTTTGGATCCGGCGCTGCTGCGTCCCGGACGATTTGACCGCAAGGTGTTTGTCGATTTGCCAGACCTGACCGGGCGTGAAGCGATCCTGAATGTGCATGCGCGCGGCAAGCCAATTGCTCCGGAAGTTTCATTTTCTGATTTGGCGCGGCTTACGGCCGGTTTCTCTGGCGCAGACCTGGCTAATTTGATCAACGAAGCGGCCATTTTTACCGCCCGCCGCAATAAAAAGACCCTGGGTTTGCTGGAATTTCAGGATGCTTTTGACCGGGTGGTTATGGGGCCGGAGCGTAAGAGCCGGGTCATGAGCGAAGACGACAAGAAAACAGTCGCTTACCACGAAGCAGGTCATGCGGTGGTGAGTTTTAATCTGGTGTACACCGATCCGGTGCAGAAAATTACCATTGTGCCTCGCGGACGAGCCGGCGGGTATGTGATGCCTTTGCCGGAAGACCGCATGGTCCACAGCCGCGAGTTTTTGGAAGACCAGATTACGATGGCCTTGGGTGGCCGCGCCTCTGAAGAGGTTTTCTTTGGCCGTATTACCACAGGCGCGTCGAATGATTTGCAGCAGGCGACGCGGCTGGCGCGGGCGATGGTGACGCAATATGGCATGTCGGCTTCGCTGGGACTACCGACGTATGGCAGCCAGCGCAACAATCCATTTTTAGGCCAGGAGTGGGGTTTGGGCGGCGACCGCGATTACAGCGAAGATGCGGCGCAGACGATTGACACCGAGATTCGGCGGATTTTGCAGCGGAATTATGAACGGGCGTTGGCGATTATTCGTAAGAATCGTGAAAGCCTGGTGGCTTTGGCCAATACGCTGTTGGATGTGGAAACGTTGGATCGGGAGACGTTTGAGCGGTTGATGAATGAGCCGCCGCCTTTGCCAGAAGCGACGGCTTGATGTTTTTTGATGAACGTTTAAGACCTGACAGCAGAAAAGCTGTCAGGTCTTTTTTTATGCCAGGGCGGCGGCTACGCGCTCGAAGCGTTCTTTGGCGTCGCAGGCGACATCGGCGAGTTCGGGGATGTCTACCATGCCAAGCATGACTTCGGGGTTGATGAGATGAACGAGGATACGGCCGTTCTCCTCCTCCGACACCGTCACGTTACATGGCAGCAGCAGCCCGATCTCCGGGGACAGCGTCAACGCCTTGTGGGCCAGAGGGGGATTGCACGCGCCCAGAATTTTGTATGGTCGAAAATCGACATCCAGCTTCTTTTTGAGCGTTGCTTTGACATCAATTTCGGTCAGCACCCCAAACCCTTCGTCTTTTAAGGCAGCGGTGACTTTTTCCACGGCCGTTTCATAATCCATGTCCAAATAAACCATCATGCCCAATGCCTGATTTGTTTGTGTCATCGTATTCCCTCAACTTTTTAGATCTAACAACTCGCCGGTAAATATACTCGGCGTACAAAGCTTGTTATACCCCACAGTACGCATTTCATAAAGATTGGCGCCTGAAAAATCACCAGAATTTAAGCAAACTCATGCCCTCTCCGCCAGGATTTCGTCGCAGCATCATCAAAATGACTTGCCCGCTCGCCAGGATTATCTGCAAAATATCGCCCTTGCGTCTTCCGAGAAACCGAGAAAAAGCCGGGTGGAAATCTATTCCAAAGGGATTTAACAAATTAACATTATAAATTTGCATTAAATAAAGAATATGCTACAATGTACTTGGCTCCCCCCCCGAGAGATGCACTTGTAAGCGCCCGCTTACAAGGCATCTCCTTTTTTTTTGCCTATTTGCCGAGCGCCGCGCGAATATCGGCCGTGTGCGTTGCCTCGTGATCGGCGATGACGGCGCAAATTTCCTCGATAGTCATCACCCGCCCGCTGCCATGCCGCCCCTTTTTTGCCCAATCCGCCTCAGCCAATGAATCCATAAAGGCCAGCAAACTGGCGCGATTTTGCGCCATGTCGGCCAAAAGGTCGTCGGTGGATTTGCCCAGGGTTTTTTTGATGCGGCCGGCATTCCAGCGATCCAGGTCGAAATCGTCGGGGACGCCGGAGCCGCCGTCGCGGATGAGGGCCATGAGCCGGGTCATGGAACTTTCGGCCTCCGTGAGGTGGCGCAGCAGGTCGATGACCTGCCAGGTGGTGGATTCGGCGTAAACGGCCGTTTCCCATTCCGCCTCGCTCAACCCGGCTAGTACACGCAGTAATTCTCGCCGGCTCTCTTCCAGTTGCTCACGTAGCGCTGTTTGCCGATTTGTCATCAAAGCCTCCTAAATTTATTTTTGGTAACGGTTCATGTTTATCTAGCAAGACCCCAAGGGTTTGATACCCAACTAATCCAAATTTGCGGGAGTAAACCCTTGGGGTTTGTAACGCACACTTTAAGGATTTTCCCCAACCGGCGCCACAAAAGAGGGCAGGCAGGGGTCGACGTCGTAGCCCAGGGTGACGCGGTAGTTGGCGCTGCTGGTCGCGTCGGGGGTCAGGTTTACGGCCGTAGACGTCTGTTTGAACAACCAGCTTAACAGATCGCTGTATGACCCCTTTAAATTCGGACCGAAGTAATCGATGCGCGTATGCGCTGGCGGCGGGTCGTTTGTGGGCGCAAAGCGCGGCACAAAGCCATACCAGGACAAATTTTCAGCCATTTGCCGGTAAAGGTCTTCGTTGTCGCTGACGATTTCTACCACGATGGGCGAGCGGGTGGCGCGGTTGAGGGCAGGCGGCTGCATGACCCGGCGCAGAATGGGCACGGCCGTTTCCGGCTGTAACAGCTGCGTCGACCACCCCGTCCCCGGTTCCTGCCACGATCGCACCGCATCCCCGGCGATGGCCAGATGCTGCACCCCGTTCGCGCGCACGGCCGGGGCCAGGGCGGCCAGTTCCAGCGCCACCGGCAGCGTCAGGTCCGTTTCCACCGAATCCCGGTACACGCGCCACAAATCGGGCAGGTCGCCGATGAGGTTCTGGTCCAGGCCGCGATCAAATATGGCCCGCAGCACCTGCTGCTGCCGCCGCCCGCGCTCAAAATCGTTGGTGGTGCGCCGCGAACGCGCGTACCAGAGGGCGAGGTCGCCATCCATCTCATAAACGCCCGGTTCCAGAGTAAACTGCTCCCAATTTTCTTCGATGGTCTGGTCCAGCTCTGGCGATTTCAGCCGCCAGTCGCGCAGGGCGCAGGTGACCACCACCTCTACGCCGCCCACGGCGTCGACGACGCTTTTGAAGCCGTCGAAGCCGATGCGCGCATAATAATCGACCGGGATGCCCAGGTTGTATTCGATGGTGTCTTTGAGCAAGCCGCCGCCCGCGCCGGGGTAATCGACGCCGTGACCGTGGGGCAGGGCCAGGTTGATTTTGGTCATCTGCCAGCCGGGGATTACCACGTACAAATCACGCGGCAGTGAGAGCATGGTGGCTGTTTTTGTCTCGCGGTTGATGGAGACCAGGATGATGCTGTCGGTGCGGCCGCCCTGCGGCTCAGCCACGTCGTTGCCCACCAGGACGATGTTGGTGATGGCCTCGCTTTTGGGGAAGGGGGGCATGGGGCTGGGTACGGCCGTTGGCGGCGTGGCCTGCATGGTGGCAAACGGCCGTATCGTTGGCGCGAGTGTGGCTGTGGGTTCCGGCGTGAAGGTGGGGGGGAGGGTGGCGGTCGGTTGGATGGGTTGGATAGGTTGGTTGGTGGGTTGGGCGGTGTTGGTGGGGGGCAGGGTGATGGGCTGTTGGTTGGTTGGGGCGGTCGGTGTGGCGATTTGGGAAACGGCCGTCGCCGCCGCCGTGGGTAGAACGGTGGCCGTGGTGGGACGGCAGCCAATCAACAGCCAGACGGCCGTCAGCAGCCCAATTAAAATTGCGTAACAGGAAAAGGAGCGCTTCATACCGCCTGATTTTAGCGTAGAAGGCTCAGACCTGACAGGTTTTCCCAAACCTGTCAGGTCTCGTTACAATTGAGCGTCGAGAGATTGGTCCAATCTGCCAGATTGGACCAATCTTGGCAAACTCATAACGAGGAAGATACCGCCCATGAAAGTTTACCCATCCGTTTCCCTGCTCGTTTTGCTGCTGGGCGGCTGGCTGGCCGCCTGCGCCGCTGCGCCCTCGCCCACGCCTGTGCCTTGCGACGATGCCGGCCAAACGGCCGTTTCCCTCACCCTCCTCGACGAAAACGACGCGCCCCTGGACCGGGTGCAGGTCAGTTACCGCGTCAACGGCGGCGGTTGGCAGGATTTGCCGGAGCGGGTGAACGGCCGTGCCCGCATCCCCGGCGGCGGCGGCGGCTACGAAATCCGCGCCGAAAAGCCGGGTTACCAGACCGGAGAAACGGCCGTCATCGTGCCCGCCGCCATCCCGGAAACCTGCGAAGTAACCACCCAGGCGGTCACTTTACAAATGGCCCTGGCCGAGTGCCCCATCACGCCCGACCCGCTAACCATCCAGGTGAAACCGGCGGTGGGCGTAGAAGGGGTGGCGGTAACGGCCGTTACTCCCAACGGCCGTGACACCCTGGCCTGCGAAGCCGACGCCAACGGCTGCCAGACCTTCCATTTGCTGCTGGATAAATCGGGCAATTACCAGCTGATCCTCGACGGCCTGCCCGGCTATCGCACCTTGTCGGTGGTGGACGGGGTGATCGCCTATGACCCGGCGCCTTATACAGTGGTCCTGGGCTATGGCGCGCAATCGCGCACGCTAACCGGCGCGAACGCCAACCGCCTGACCCTGGACTTCGCCGTCGCGCCCGATGAGGTGGGCTGCCCGCTGCCCAATTTGCGCGGCTTAACGGCCGTTCCCGACCCCGATCTGACCACCGGCGACCCCTACCCGCCGGTGAGCGTCGACCAGCAAGGGCCGCTGATCATGACCGATCCGCTGGCCGATGAATGCCAGGGCGAGCCGGTTGTGACGCCGGTGGATTTTGCCGTCACCGTGCCGTCCGGCACGCGTCTGGCCGATGTGGCCCTGGTGTATTGGCTGGATGGGGCGTGGCAGGAAGGGGTGTGTCGGGTGACGAACGGCCGTCTGCTCTGCACCGCCCAATTCCCCAATCCCCTGCTCGGCCAGCCCTACGCCGTCAAAGCCGTGGTCAACGGCGAGGAATATATCAGCACCCAGCTGCCGTTTGATACCCTGTGCATCTTGTTCCCCTCTCCATAATCTGGCTCCCTCGCCCTTTGGGAGAGGGCCGGGGAGAGGGGAACCCCCAATTTCACCCGCTGCCACCGCCTTCTCCCGCTTGCCCGACGGGATTGCAGAGCACAAAAGCAGCAATTGCCTTCACAAAAGCAGCAATTGCCTTCGCACGTACAGCTTTTGCTTTCACGTGCGCAGCTTTTGCCTTCGCTTGTACAGCTTTTGCCTTCACATGCGCAGCTTTTGCCTGCACAAAAACGATTTTCCCCAACCCCGCAGGCCGCGAAGGTAGGGTTATCGCCTATTCGGTCTATGGCCTGAATCGCCCGGCGTTGAAGCGCCGGGCTGCCGAACGACGCCCCGTAAACGGGGCTTTATCTTTTTTAGCCGGTTTCAACCGGCGTTGTTGCGCAGACGGGGCGTTTACGCCTCGGCGAAACCGTCCAAGGCATTTAAATTGCGCGTATATGCAATTGCCCTGGCCGCGAAGGTTTGGGTAGCAAAGGGGGAACGAGGCTGTGATAAAATAAGCCCATGACGCACAGCAAACAAACCGACGTGGTGATTGTTGGCTCGGGGCCGGGCGGGGCTACCGTGGCGCGGGAGTTGGCGCGGGCCAGCGCCGGATTAGGCGTCACCCTGCTGGAGCGCGGGCGTGATTGGCGCGGCAGCGCCCTGTACGGCACCTATCCCGGCGCGATGCTCTACAGCGACCGCCGGTCGCTGCTCTTCACCGCCGAAGGGCTGAACATCATCCGCCCGCTCATGCTGGGCGGGGCAACGAGTATGTACTGCGGCTGCGCGGCACGGCCGTTGCCCTTCTGGCAGGCCAAATACGGCATCAACCTGGACCCCTACGCCGACGAAACCAGCGACGAACTGCACATCGCCCCGCTGCCCGCCGACCTGCGCGGCCCGGCCTCCACCCGCATCGCCGCCGCCGCGGCCGAATTGGGCCTGGATTGGGAACCGCAAGATAAGTTCATGTCTCCGGCGCGCGCGCCGCAGTTCCACTGCGCAGCCACCTGCATGTTGGGCTGCCGCTGCGGCGCGAAGTGGAACGCCGCCGAATTTGTGGACCAGGCGGTGGCCGACGGGTTGGATTTGTGGACCGGGGCGCGGGTGGAGCGGGTGCTGCATGAAGATGGCGTGGTGACAGGCATAAAGGGCAAGGCGGGGGGACGGCCGTTCACCATCCACGCCCCTCTCGTCATCCTGGCCGCCGGGGGCATTGGCACGCCGCGCATTTTGCAGCGCAGCGGCCTGCCCGCCGCCGGGCAGGGCATGACCATGGACACCACCGTCATGGTCTACGGCCATGCGCCGGAAAAGGGCAACGGCGTGGAACCGCCCATGACCTGGAGTTACGCCGACGACGAGCTGGGCGTGCTCTTTTCCACGCTCATCGACCCCTGGCTGCTCTACCCCCTCATCATGGCCCTGAAAGGCCCGGCCTACCCGCTGACCTGGCAGCGCTGGGGGCGCACCTACGGCGTGATGATCAAGTTGAAGGATGAGATCAGCGGCGGGGTGGGCGTAGACGGCCGTATCCACAAAGGTCTCACCGCCCACGATCGGCAGCGCATGGCCCGCGCCGAAGCCGTCGCCGGGCGGATTTTGCGCCAGGCCGGCTGCGACCCGGACACCATTTTTACCACGCCCATTCGCGGCACCCATCCCAGCGGCACCGTGCGCCTGGGAACCATGCTGGACACCAACCTGCAAACCGAAATCGACAATCTCTATGTCTGCGACGCCAGCGTCTTCCCGGAAGCGCTGGCCCGGCCGACCGTGCTCACCATCATCGCCCTGGCCAAACGGCTGGCGGCCCACATCCAGAACGCCTATGATGCCTAATCCAACCCCAAGCAACGACCTGTTAAACAACAAACTGCGGGCCATCATCGAGGTGGCCGAGGTGCTCACCGCCCAGCTAGACCTGCCCCAGCTCTTGCAATCGGTGATTGAGAAGATTACCGATTTGCTGGAACCGGCGGAGTTTGGCGTGATTTTGTTGTGGGACCCGCAGGCGCAGGTTTTTCAGCCGCAGGCGGTGTGGGGGCCGGCGCTGGCCGACCGGGCGGCGGTGCTGGCGATGCGCCTGGAGCCGGGGGAATCGGTGACCGGCCGGGTGTTTACGGAAAATAAGGCGCGGCTGCTGGAAACGGAAACGGCCGTGGCCGCCGAAAAAAGCAGTCTGCGCCCGGACAACTTACAGGCGATGGTCCGCGCTTACGGCCGTGATACCCTGCCGCGCAGCCTCATCGCCGCGCCCATCACCGCCGGCCAGGAGAAATATGGCGTGTTGGTGCTGGAAACCCTGCGTGGTCCGCTTACCTTCGCGCCCGGCGACGTGCCCTTCGTGCAGGCCCTGGCCGACCTGATAGGGCTGGAGATTGACCGCATGCGCCTGGATGCGGCCGCCGCCGCCAGCCGCGAAGCCCACGAAGCCAACCGCCTGCGCACCGAGATTCTAGCCACCCTGTCCCACGAGATGCGCACGCCGCTGGCGGCCATCAAAGGCTACGCCACGGCGCTGCTTTTGGAGGAAGTCACCTGGTCGCCGGACAAGAGCCGTGAATTTTTGCAGCTCATCGAGGCCGAATGCGACAACCTGGAAGGCATGATCACCCAGATTCTCGATTCGTCGCTCATCGACGTGGGGCAGTTGGAGATTGAACCGCAGCCGGTGCGGCTGCCGCGTATGGCCCAGGAAATCATGGAGGAGATGCAGCGGCAGACGCGCAAACACCGCTTTGTGATTGATTTTCCGGCCCAGTTCCCCATCGTTGATGCGGACCCGCAGCGCATGAAGCAGGTCATTCGCAATATCTTAGACAACGCCATCAAATATTCGCCCGATGGCGGGTTGGTGGTTATCAGCGGCCGGGTCCGCGCTGAGGACGTGGTGGTGAGCGTGGCCGATCAGGGCGTGGGCATCTCGCCGGAGGACCTGATTCCATTGTTCGATAAATATTTCCGGGTCAAAGCGCCGACCGGCTACCACGTGCCCGGCACCGGGCTGGGCCTGCCGGTGTCGCGGGCCATCGTGGAGGCCCACGGCGGCCGTATCTGGGCCGACAGCACGGTCGGCGAGGGCACGACGCTCAATTTTTCTATCCCGTTACATGATTTTTGAGGGCGGGGATGGAGACTGGAGACTGGAGACTGGAGATTAGAGACTGGAGATTAGAGACTGGAGATTAGAGATTCAGTAGTTAAAAAAATTACGTCATTCTGAGGAGTCTTCGGCCCTGAGCGCAGCCGAATGGGGGAATCCCGACAAACTGGATAATTCGGTGAACGGGATGCTTCGGAGGATGCTTCGGCGACCTCAGCACAGGCTCTCAGCATGACAGAAAACTCCCCATTGGTGTAATTTGTGGCAGTTTTTTAAACTACCGAGACTAGAGACTACCAGGTATTAGAGACAGCCAGTCTCCAATCTCCAATCTCCAATCTCCAATCTCCAATCTCTAATCTCCAATCTCCAATCTCCCGCCCCGAATAATTTTTGCCGACGACGCAGCAGGGTAAAGCCATGACCGAGAAACAAACGATTTTGATTGTGGAAGATGAGCCGAAGATTGTGCGCCTGGTGCGCGAGGTGATGACGGCGACCGGGTTTGAGGTGCTGACGACGGGGGACGGGGAGGAGGCGGTGCGGTTAACGGCCGTATCCCAACCCGACCTTCTGCTCCTGGACATAGTGCTTACCAGCGATCTGGACGGCTTTGGCGTGGCTCGCCGCGTGCGCGAGTTTTCCGACGTGCCCATCATCCTGCTCACGGCCAAGGTGCAGGAGTCTGACATCCTGCGCGGCTTTGACGCCGGGGCCGACGATTACGTGACCAAGCCGTTCAGCGCCAGGGAGCTGCTGGCGCGGGTGCGGGCCGTGCTGAAGCGGGCCAATCGCGCCGAGGGGGAGACGTCCGATGCGGAAATCGTCTGCGGGCCGCTGCGTATCGACCTGGCGCGGCGGCGCGTGGCCGTGGCCGGCGAGAACGTGCATCTGACGCGCACGGAGTACAACCTCCTGCACGAATTGGCCAGGCATCAGAATCAGGTGCTGCTGCACGAACAGTTGTTAACGGCCGTGTGGGGGCCAGAATACCGCGACGACCTCGATTACCTGCGCGCTTACATCCGCTATCTGCGCCGCAAGCTGGAGCCAGACCCGGCCAACCCGGCGCTGATCGTCACCGTGCCGGGGGTGGGTTACATGCTGGACTGCTCCGGCTAATCCCCCAAACCTGCCAATTTTCATAGAATTTTCATGGGCCACGGCCGTTTTTCTATGCGTTTTTGACGGCCGTTATGCTACAGTGCTGCCTATGACCCAAGCCCACTATTTCCCATATTCTCAAGGAGAGCATTACCCATGACCCGAACCGCACTGGTCGAAGAAAACGTTTTACCCGATACCCAATTTGCCAATCTGCCAATCACCGCCGAACAACTGTGCGACGCCGCTCTGGATCAGGCGCGCCATAAGATGACCCTGCCTTATCGCGCCTACGACTTGCCGCTGCTGATGGCGCGGCCTGATTTTGTGGAATACTTTAAATTCCACCTGGCTGTTGGTCTGGCCAAGGCGATCGGCGGTGTGGATGAACATGTCCAGGCCGTGCATTATTTCGATCCGAATCTGAATCCGGACGCGCAAACGGAAACGGCCGTGCCGCTGGACCCCACCGTGAATTTGCTTGTCGTGGTGGAAACTAATTCGGCGGCGCTGCGATCGTACCTCATGGCTCTGGATGGGTATCTAACCCAGGCTGTGAAAGATCTGCCATCACCCCTGTTTGCCACGTTGCATTCGCTCACCAACGTCATGTTGGTAACAGCCGATGATATTGCCCAGCGGCGGGGTTACAGCTTGCTTTTGGATTCCATCTACACGCCAACCCGACGCCTTTGGGTGCGGTAGGAGCCTTTCCCTGATACCCATCTGATCTCGCTCATCAGATAGTGGTTAAGTCCTTTTGTAGGGCAGGACATCGGGCGGTGTCCTGCCCCCGCTTTTTAAACGGGCCAAATTCCCCCCTTGCAAAATTGACAATTGATGAATCACCGTTGACAATTGCCCATGCTTCCGGCCCAACTGCAAGACCGCCTGACCCAATTCCCCCGCCTGCCGCTGGCGCAGTTGCCCACGCCCCTGGAACCATTGCCCCGGCTGACGGCCGTTTTGGGCGGCCCATCCCTCCTCATCAAACGCGACGACAATATCGGGCCGGCCTTCGGCGGCAACAAAGCGCGCAAACTGGCCTTCCTGCTGGCCGAGGCGCTGAACCAGGGCCGGCGCAAAGTCATTACCTACGGCGGCCTCCAGTCCAACCATGCCCGCATGACGGCCGCCGCCTGCGCCCGCCTGGGTTTGGAAGCCCACCTGTTCTTTTTTGAGAAACGGCCGTCCACCCTCCAGGGCAATCTCTTCCTCGATGCGCTCCTCGGCGCGAAGCTGCACTTCATCCCATTTGGCAGCGGCGGCGACGCCTCCATGACCCTGGAAACGACCAACCGGCTGGTGCGTTGGGTCTCGGCGGCGCTGGTGGGGCCGGGCGCGTATTTTATGCCGGTGGGTGGCCACACCGTCACCGGCTGCCTGGGCTACGTCGACGCGGCGCGGGAAATCCACGAGCAGGCGGTGGCCTTGGGGCTGGATTTGGCGCGGGTGACGGTGATCACGGCGGCCGGGACCGGCGGTACGCTGGCCGGGCTGCTGGCCGGTTTCACGCTGCTCGGCTCGCCGATTCGTGTGTTGGGCATTGACGTGGGCAAATTGTGGAAGGCGTTTCCGGCCAGCCTGGCCCGCCTGGCGGGTGAGTTGTGCGCGGCCTTAGGCGAGGTCCACACCTTCCGCCCGGCTGACATCCCTCTCATCGAAGGAACTTACGTGGGACCGGGTTACGCCGTGCTGACCGATGCTTCGCGCACGGCCGTGCGCCTGCTGGCGCGCACCGAAGGCATTTTGCTGGACCCGGTGTACACGGGCAAGGCGATGGCAGGGCTGATGGATGGGGTGGGAAACGGCCGTTTCACCCCCGACGACACGGTGATATTTTTGCATACCGGGGGCTTTCCGGGGCTGTGGGCGTTTTCGGGACTGGAGACGGGAGACTAAAGACTGGAGATTGGAGATTGGAGATTGGAGATTGGAAAGTCTCTAGTCTCCAATCTCCAGTCTCTTCTTCCTTCTTTCCTACGGCGCAGTCAGCGCCGCGACGAGTAGATTCAGCGCCGTCACCATGTCGTTGCGGCCGGTTTTGACGGCCACGTCCACGTCCAGCAGGTGGCGGTAGATTTGCTCCAGCTGGGGCAGGCTGAACTGGGCGCTTTGCTGGTAAAGCTTGCCGGCCACAAAACTGTGCATCTTCAAACGCTGGCTGATGGCCTGGGCGCGGCTGCCCGCATCAACCATTTCTTTCACCTGAATGAGCAGCCGGAACTGGCGCACAAACATCGAGAAGAGGTAAAAGGGATCGGCGCCTTCCTGGAATTTTTGCTGCAGCAGCAGCGACGCTTTTTTGCTGTTGCGATTTCCCAGCGCATCCACCAGATCGAAAATGCTGGCCTCGGCCAGATACGGCGACAGTAAAGTCACGTCGTCGCCGGTGATTTCGGCCTCGCCTTTGTAGAGCGTCAGTTTTTCGATCTCGTTTTCCAGAATTTCCATATTGCTGCCGATGTTGATTGAAAGCAAGTGGATGGCGTGGGGGGCGATACGGCCGTTTCTCGCCTCCACCTGCTGCCGGATCCAACGGTCTAACTGCGGACCTTCCAGCGGCTTAAACAGCTTGACGAACCCCGTTTTTTCCGCTTCGGCCAGCTTCAAGATGGGATGGCTGCCGGAAAGCTCGTCGGATTCCAGAAAAACCAGCCGGGTTGTCGCCGGCATTTGCGGCAGGTAGTCGGCCAGTTCCTTCAAATATGCTTTGTCCGGTTTGGCGGCAAACAGCCCGGAGACAATGATCAGCCGCACGTCGGCCAGGAAGGGCATGGCACTGCACGCCTGCCGCAAATTGTTAAGCGAAACCAGACCCTCCAGGCGTGTTGTGTTTAAATCCAGCATAGCCGGATCACCCGCCTTGCTGATCAAATCGGCCAGCGCTTCTTTTTGTGCATGGGTGTCTTTGCCGTGAAAAATGTAGAACATAGAAAAATAGTACCAGTTCAGGTCTCGCTGGAGAGACACTAAGAGTTGAAGGCGCGGGTAATCTGGCTTCTTAAGAGCAAACCTTTAGGGTCTGCATGAACACGAAAATAGACCAAACCGCATAGAGTTTTATCATCCCCTGGTGCGAATACGGTAGGCAGTGGGCTGGCGGTCTTTGCTGCCGCCGGTGAGCAAGAGTTGGAAGATCCGGGTTACGGGTGAGGGCTGGATTTTCTCGATGCTGACGAGCTGCAAATCGCGCAGATCGCCATCGGTGGTGTAGCGGGCCTGGAGGTAGATGCCCAACGGCCGTGACACAATCAGCGCCACCACCACCGCCAGCACGGCCGTCGGCAAACTGTTGGCAATCATAGATAGATCGAGCGACGGCCGTCGCTGTCGTCTTTGTTCCAGAGCCAACGTCGTTTGCGCGGCCAGAGTGGCCATTGTCGCTGTGGTTAACAGCACCGTGCCGCAGTTGGGATGGACCGCCAGGCTGGCCTCGCCGCCTTTCATGCGCCGGTACGCCTCTTCCACGGCGGCGAAAACATCCGCTTCCGCCACGTCGCCATAAATGTTCAGGTGGAATCCCAGGTGGTCCGAGTTTCCCTGCGCGCTGAAATTTTTGTGTTTCTCGCTCAGTACGTGAATTGTTGCGTGTTCCAATCCGTGGTTGCGTTGAATTCGGCTGATGGTTTCTGAGAGCATGATTACCTCCAAAGAATGGTCAATTGTTAACTGGGGCGACTAGAGACTGGAGATTGGAGATTGGAGATTGTTGGAAGCTCCATCTCTAGTCTCCAATCTCTAATCTCCAATCTCCTTAAACGTCGGCAAGCCCAGGTTGGGCATTGGTTCGTTGGCTAAAAAGGCGTTGATGGCGGCCAGGGCTGCCTTCCGATCATCCCAGGGATATTCAGTGACGCCGAAACACATGGTTTGCTCGTGGCCTTTGCCGCAGATGAGCACCACGTCCTGCTTCTGGGCCAGGGTCAGGGCAAAATAGATGGCCGCGCCGCGATCCGGCATCCGCCAGAACGTGTCGCCTTCCACGCCGCCCTGGCTACGGCAGCCAAAAGCCATCATCTCCAAAATATCGTCCAGCGACTCCGTGCGCGGATCTTCGGCCGTGAGAATGGTCACATCGGCCAGGCGGGCCGACACTTCGGCCATCATGCGCCGCTTTTCCACGTCGCGCTTGCCTGCGCTGCCAAACACGGTAATGACACGGCCGTCGTGGTCGGCCACCATTTGCCGCGCGGCGGCAATGGAGCGGGCAAGGGAATTGGGCGTGTGGGCAAAATCGACGATGGTCAGGAAGGGCTGCCCGCCGGTGATACGCTCCATCCGCCCGCTGACGCCAAACACCTTCTTCAGTCCTTCTTGAATGGCTTCCGGCGGGGCTTGCAGCACGCGGGCCACGGCCGTTGCCGCTAAAATGTTATACAAGT
>JAKQCM010000022.1 GCA_029559155.1 Chloroflexota bacterium | reverse complement strand
GACCTAGTCTCCAGTCTCCAGTCTCCAATCTCCAATCTCCGGTCTCCAATCTCCAATCTCCGGTCTCTTCCTATCGCCGGTAATCGGCTTCAATTTCGGCCACCTGGGCCAGGCAGGTATCGTCGGTGACGTTGGGCTGGTAGCTGTGGGCAAACCAGGCGTCGAGGATTTCTTTGGCCATAATCTCAGAGGTGCGGCGCAGAGAGAGGCAAAGGATGTTGGCGTCGTTCCAGAGGCGCGCGCCTCTGGCGGTTTCGGCGTCGTCGCACAGGGCGGCGCGGATGCCGGGCACTTTGTTGGCCGCCAGACTGACCCCGGTGCCGGTCCAGCAGAACAGAATGCCTTCGTCAGCCGCGCCGTTGGCGACGGCTTCGGCGACGTGGCGGGCGACGGACGGCCAATATTCAGCTTGACCGGCCAGCGGGCCAAAATGTAGCAGCGTATGGCCGCGCGCTTGCAAATCGGCCAGTACGGCGTCGGTCAGATGGGTGCGTTCGTCAGAACCTATGGCGATTTTCATCGTGTACCTCCGTAGCTAGAGCAGGAGCGAGAGCGAGAGAAAGAATACTCCTCTCACTCTCGCTGCACTTTTCTGCCGATTATGCCGGAAACGGCCGTTTATTGCACCACCCGCCCATACACCTGCCCATTCAGCCGGTCGGCCTCGAACAGGGTGGGGTAGGGCAGGATGACGCCGTGCTGGCCCATGTTGCGGATGCGCTCCAACTCGATCAGGCGCTGCATGTCGGCGTCGGAGAATTGGCTGACGACCTGCTGCAAGAGGGCCAGGGCTTTGGCCTCGTTTTCGGCCTGCATCTGCCGCTCGTGGACGGCTTCCAGGGCGGATTTGACGTGAGGCGGCATTTCGATGGCGCCGATCATGACCCGGCTGGCTTCAAAGCCCAACGGCCGTAACCGCTGTCCTATCGCAGCCTTCACCTGCGCCTCCAACTGCTTGTGCGCCCCCGGCAAGGTCAACTGCTCGATGGTGTATTCGCCGACGATGTGCTGCAAGACGTTGCCCAGGTGATTGCGCACGGTGGCGGCGGGATTGCGCGCCAGCATCCGCGCCACTTTGGCTTGTTTTTCCGGCGGCACCTGGAACACATTCAGGTTATAAGACAGCCGCCAATCAATCGCCAAAGATAGGCCGCCAATGGTTTGCAGGCCCGGCGTGTGCCCCTGGATGGTGGTGGATTCAGCGGCAATCGTGGCTGTAACTTGTTCCGTGAAGGGGCGCAGCCAATGGTTGCCGGAGGGCAGGAATCGGACAAAACGGCCGTCGGCCGCCTGAACGATGCCAATTTCCATTTCCGGAATATGCACATATGCCGCCTGCCAAATGTACCAGACAGCCAGGAGCAAAAGCAGGCCAACGGCCGTGCCCACCAACCCAGTTAACCCGCCCCACACTGTGGCCAAAACGCCTAATCCTACCGAACCCAATAATCCCATTATTCGCCACATGCTGCACCTCTTTTAGTTAGTGTTGAAAATACACTTTTAGTATAGTGTCACAAATACACTTTGTCAACCGCCAAAATCCGACGAAAACGCGCCAGATCCGGCTATAATGTGAGAACTCGTAATTGTTGATCTGGCCACATGGCCCACAGGGCAAAAGGAGTTAGACATGCTCAAAAATGGATCGTTCACCGAGGGATGGACCAATTTACCGCCGACGCCAGGGTTTCTCATCAACCAACAACCAAATTTTTGGCAGCTGCGCTGGATAGAACCGGGGCAATCGCTGTTCGGCGCGGGCGATACGGCCGGCGGGATCCCAGAATGCGTTCACAAATTGTCCGATCAACTGCCGCCTGATGAGCAGCTCGGCGGCAGCAATGCTCTGATTCTGGCCGGCGACGTGACGTATAAAATTTTCCACTCCGGGTCGCCTTTTGGCGCGGAGCTTAAACAGACAGTGACCGGACTGGCTCCGGGGACATCAGCCACGCTCACAGCGCCGGTTTTGGTCATTTTGAATAACGAGACTGATCCGTTTGGCGCAGAATCGGGCGTTTGGGTGAATGGGGAAGGCGGCTGGGTCAACGGCGGGGTGATGGGGAACCGCAGCTGGTTTTTCCACACCGTCCAATTCACCGTTCCCGACGATGGCAAAGCGGAAATCATGATCCGCGTGAAGAGTAAGTGGCCGCGCGCCAAAGACTTTTTTATTGATGGGATTACGCTGGCAGCCACGGCCGTTCCCGATGACGACGCCATTTTCCCTATCGACAACCATCCCACAACCAGCGATAGAGTGGTGGTGCAAATTCCTGCCGGATTGCAACTGGTCCAGACAACCTGCCACACCGCCGGGGTAGTTGTTGTTTCTGTGCCCGAAGGGGTGGAAATAGAAATTGTCTGACGCACCGCCGGGAGATTACCGTGTGTTTGTGGGGGCATTTCCGACCGGCGACCTGGCCGAGCGGATTCAGGCTGTTCGACTGGCGTATGATGCCAAAACGGCCGTTATCACACCCCCGCATGTCACCCTGGTCGGCACCTATTGGCGCACAGGCCCAGCCACGGCCGTCAACGAAACCGCGCTGATCGATGATCTCCACGCCCAAATCGACGGGAACCTGCCAGCTTTTCAACTGATCTTGGGCGGTATTCGGACTTTTGGGCAGCGGGTGGTTTATTTGGGGGTTGAGGAAACGCCGGACCTGCTGGCCGTGCGGCGGCAGCTTTTGCAAATCGCCGGACCAGACAAACATCGCCAGTTTACGCCTCATCTCACCCTGGCGATGCGCTTAAAACCGGATCGGGTACAGGCGATGGTTGCGTCGTTACAGGCGGCGGAATGGGAGAACGGCCGTTTCCACGCCCCCATCTCTCATTTGCAGCTGATGCAGCGCGGCCCTCAAGACCCGGCCTGGCGAACCATTGCGCGGATCGCCTTGAGGAATGATGGGTAATCGTGGACTGGAGACTGGAGACTGGAGATTGGAGATTGGAGATTGGTTAAATTTCCAATCTCTAATCTCAAATCTCTCCTCTCAGTTCGGCAAATGCGTCGATTGCTTTCCTTATTTTCCGGTCCAGCTTGGGCGCAGGTAAATGAACCAGTAAACCAACCCGACCATCAGCGCGCCGCCGATGATGTTGCCAAGGGTAACAGGCAGCAGGTTGGCCAGGAAGAAATTACTCCAGGTGAGATCGGGATAATCAACGGCCGTTTTGCCCACGTTCGTCCAAAATTCATCCCCAGCCCCGGCTTTGACCAACAATCCAATCGGCACAAAATACATGTTGGCCACGCTGTGTTCAAATCCGGCCGCCACAAAGGCTGTGATGGGGAACAAAATCGCCAGAATTTTGTCGGTCGCCGTGCGCGCTCCGATGCACAACCACACGGCCAGACAGACTAGCGCATTACAAAAAACGCCCAACATTACAGCCTGGACAAAGTCGTAATGCAGTTTGGCGTTGGCGGTGTTTAAGGCGTTCAGGCCGATGGCGCCATTACTGAAGGCATATTGTTTGGTGAGGAACATGCCGACGGCCGTCGCCAATGCGCCCACAAAGTTGCCCACATACACCACCGCCCAATTGCGCAGCAAAGCGGCCGTGGTCACCTGCCTGTCGGCCCAGGCCATGACAATCAGGTTGTTGCCGGTAAACAATTCCGCGCCCGCGCCGATGACCAGAATAAGGCCCAGGCAAAAAGCCGCCCCGGCTACCAGTTTCACCAGTCCAAAGGGCAGCAATTCACCGGCTCCGGTAGTCACTGTGGTGGCAAACACGGCTCCCATGCCAATAAACGCGCCAGCCAACACAGCCAGAGCAAACATGCGATAAACCCCCAAATTGGCCTTGGCGACGCCGGCCGATTCCGCTTTTTTAGCCATTTCGGCGGGGATGAGGGCATCTACTGAAAAGTTTTGTTCCATGGTTCAGCTCCTAGAGGGATTGTGACGGCCGTTCCCATTCTGGCCGTCATGTTTAGCGTGAGTATACGGGAGGGGAAACGGCCGTTACAGTGCCATCTGGCACATCCCGCCAGGATAAACATCACAAAAAAAACGGCCTCGATTTTTCATCGAGGCCGTTTCTTACAAATTCAGATTACTGTGCCAGGCACAATTGGCTGAAACTTACTTTTTGCTGTTCAACGCCGCATGGGCCGCCGCTAGACGCGCAATCGGCACACGGAACGGAGAGCAAGAAACATAGTTCAGGCCCAACTTGTGGCACAAGGCAATACTTTCCGGATCGCCGCCATGTTCGCCGCAGATACCCACTTCCAACTCGACGCGCGTGGCGCGCCCTTTCTTCACTGCAATGTCCATCAACTGGCCTACGCCATCCGGATCAATCGTCTGGAAGGGATTCTTGGGTAGAATGCCATCTTCAACGTATTTCACCAGGAAGTTGCGCTCGGCGTCATCACGGCTGTAGCCGAAGGTGAACTGGGTCAGGTCGTTGGTCCCAAAGGAGAAGAACTCAGTCGTAACCGCGATCTGGTCAGCGGTCAGACCGGCGCGCGGAATTTCGATCATCGTGCCGAATTTGTAATCAAATTCGACGCCTTTTTCCGCCATCACGGCTTTGGCGATCTCGACCAGTTTCGGCTGGATGAAGTGCAGTTCGTTCACATGGCCGGTCAACGGAATCATCACTTCGGGTTTCGGCTCGAAACCACGCAGTTTCACGTCGGCGGCGGCTTCGAAGATGGCCCGCACCTGCATGCCGACGATTTCCGGCATCATCACGCTCAGGCGAACGCCGCGCAAACCCATCATGGGGTTGCTTTCGTGCATGGATTGGATGCTGGTGAGCAATTCTTCTTTGGCTTTATCCTCAACACCCTTGATGCGATTTTCGATAACCTCTTCCAGGAGGGCATGTTCGTCAGGCATGAACTCGTGCAGCGGCGGGTCGATCAGGCGGATGATGACGGGCAGCCCGGTCATGGCCTCAAACAAACCGTCGAAGTCGCTGCGTTGGAAGGGCAGCAGTTCGTCCAGAGCAGCTTGTCGCTCGGCAACTGTGTCGGCCAAAATCATGCGCTGCACGATGGGCAAACGTTCGGTTTCGAAGAACATATGCTCGGTGCGGCAAAGGCCAATGCCTTTGGCGCCGTAGGAACGGGCGCGGCGAGCGTCTTCCGGGTAGTCGGAGTTGGCCCAGACTTGCAGACCGCGTGTCGGCCAGCCGGCGGGCACGTCACGAATGCCTTCCGTGGCGCTGATTTCGTCGGCCCAGGTGAGCAGCGTCATGAGTTCGGTTTGTTCTTCCAGCGAAGGAGCGACGGCCGGAATTTTGCCCAGGAAGGCTTCGCCGGTGGTGCCGTCTACAGAGATGTAATCGCCTTCTTCCAGGGTGATGCCGTTGGCGGTTACGGTTCGTTTTTCGCCGTCGATGCGCACATCGGAAGCGCCGACAACGCAGGGGATGCCAAACTGACGGGCCACAACGGCCGCGTGCGAGGTCGCGCCACCTTCACTGGTGAGGATACCTTTGGCGGCCAACATGCCATGAACGTCGTCGGGTTTGGTGAACGGCCGTACCATGATCACGTCCTGGCCTTCTTCTTTCGCCATTTTCTCGGCGGTGTCGGCGTCCAGGTAAATGCGTCCAACGGCCGCGCCAGGGGAAGCATTTACGCCGGAGGCAAACCGTTTGCCATCGGCAATGGCTTGTTCTTTGGCTTTCAGATCAAATTGCGGGTGAAGGAGGGTGTCTACCTGTTCCGGCTTGACGCGCTTGACGGCTTCTTCTTTGGTAATCAGGCCTTCTTCAGCCATATCGACGGCGATTTTAACGGCCGCTTTTGCCGTACGCTTGCCATCGCGGGTTTGCAGCATCCACAATTTACCGCGTTCGATGGTGAATTCCACGTCTTGCATATCGCGGTAGTGTTGTTCCAGGGTTTCCTGTACTTCCATGAATTCGGCGAATGCTTCGGGCAGTTCGCTGCCCATGTTTTCGATTTTGCTGGTGTTGCGGATACCGGCCACCACGTCTTCGCCTTGAGCATTGATCAGGTAATCGCCGTAGAGGACATTTTCACCGGTGGCGGGGTTGCGGGTAAAGGCAACGCCGGTTCCGGAAGTGTTACCCATGTTGCCGAAGACCATCGTGACGATGTTGACGCCTGTGCCCAGGTCGTGGCGGATGCCAGCGGCATTGCGGTAATCAAAAGCGCGCTTGCCATTCCAGGACTTGAAGACGGCTTCGGTGGCCAGTTTGAGTTGTTCGTAGGGGTCTTGGGGGAAATCAAAGCCTTTGTGGGCTTTGATGACGGCTTTGTAGGCTTCGGTCAGCTCTTTCCAATCCTCGGCCGTCATTTCGGTGTCGCTTGTGTACCCTTTTTTCGCTTTCAGCCCGTCCAGTGGGTGTTCAAAGGCTTCGTCGTCAATGCCGAGAACGACAGAGCCAAACATGTGCACCAGGCGGCGGTACGCATCGTAGACAAAGCGGGTGTCGCCGGTGAATTCGGCCATGGAAACGGCCGTTTCATCATTCAAGCCAATGTTCAGCACGGTGTCCATCATGCCCGGCATGGAGAATTTCGCCCCAGAGCGGCAGGAAACGAGCAGCGGGTTGCTGGGATCGCCAAATTTTTTGCCGGTTAACTCTTCGGTGGTCTTGATGGCTGCCAGTTCTTGTTCCCACATGTCATCCGGGAACTTCATACCGGCGGCCAGATACGCATTACAGGCTTCGGTAGTTACGGTAAATCCGGGGGGCACCGGCAAACCAATGCGGGTCATTTCGCCCAGGTTAGCGCCTTTACCGCCCAGCAGGCTGCGTGTGGCATCCCACGAACCACCAGCGTACTTGGTAGCTTCTTCTACTTCATTAAACATAAAAACATATTTCATCGGGATTGTCCTCCAACATATATTGGTCATCTGCCTTTCCGGTGTGGATGGCATCATTGACGTTGCAATACGGCAAACAGCAATTTCTAGCCAGACGATTGTGCTGTCTGGCCAAAAATTGCTGATCCTTCACTCACTTTTTGAAAAAAACGGCCGTTCATTTCGACCGTTGTCTGTGACTCTTACTGGGTTAATCGTTCGGTATTTTACGAGGCAGTCCGGCAGGTTCTGAGTGACAATCGGCACGTTTGCTGTGGACGAAAGTCACATGAGCCGTCCAGACTATTTTATGACCTACTCATAATTAATTCGTTGTGGTTCCAGACTGAAGTCAGTTTGTTCGGGTACAGATTGGGCCTGTTGTTTATGAATCTAAATGATAACAACACCGGCAATTATGGCAACCTTTTTTCCGCTGCGAGACGGCCGTTGCTCACGCTTGCCTACCAAATCTGCGTCCATTGTAAAAGGCTAAGGGGTTTCCGGCAAATAGAAACCCCCAAACGTTAATAGGCGCGGGTGCAAAAGTACCAGGACGGCCGTTTCCGCAGCACGGCCGTCCAATCGCCGCCAAACTCGGCCTGAGGCGGTGCGCCGTCGGATCGGTACAGGTAGCCGGTTAACCCAACCACGGAATTGTCGAGGAAAAAGAACACACGCGTAACCCCATCAGCCTGATGGATGAGGACACGGCCGTTTTCTGACAATCGCCGGTAGCGATAGGGCAGGTCGGCAAACCCGTCATCGCCAGGAGTTAGTTCGCCGCTGGCGACCATGTCTATCACCTGCTCATAGGCGGAAAAGTTTGATTGGAAGCGCACGTTTTCCCACACATCGGCAAAAGGCACGCCTTGCACAATAATCAGGGTGCCCACGTTGATGAGCAGCGGAACAGCCGCCAGCGGCAAGCCGCCTTGCCCGGCGCGAAAGGCCAGATAGACCCCGGAGGCTAAGATCAGGGCAAACAAGATAACCTCCATGCTGTTGGCCACAGTATCTTTTGATCCGCGCAGCGCCTGAGCAACGGCCGTTACTCCCACAAACACCACGCCAAACCACAACGATACAACGCCCAGCACAGGAAACTCCTGGCCAACTACGTTTTCCTTGTACTCATAAGCAGCCATCGTTTCCCTCCGTCACCAATCGCAAATCGTCAATCGCAAATCGCAAATCGTCAATCATCCCACGCCAGGCGCGGCGTCATAAACAATATGACGTAGGCCAGGACAAAGACGGCCGTTAACAACCCCGTCGTCACAAACGTCTTTAAAAACAAATCGGGGTGTACCAGGTTGATGGCGATGTCTTGCAACAAACGCAGGGGATTTGTGAACACATCCCAACTATTCCAGCGCAAAAAGCGGCCAATATACACCCCCAAACCCGACAAGACGGATACGAACAAGGCAAACGCCCACCCCAATCGTTGGCCCAAATGCCGCGCCACGACAGCGTGTACCAGATAAAGCGACAGCAGCCCCAGCATCAACCCGGTAAGCGCAAAAGCAAAAAACATGATCGCGTCGTACCAGAAAGGCAGGTTGTTTTGGGGATGCAGATGGATGAGATCCGTCACCAAATAGAGGGCATTGGGCAGAAACAGAAGCCACAAAGGCCCCATCACGGCCAGGACCAACGGCCGTTCCCCACAGCCATACACCACCACGGCAAACAAAAACGGCAGCCAGGCCAGAAACAAATTCCAGACCAAAAAGGCAAAATACAATTCGCCCGTGTACACCATGCGCAGGGCCACCATCATCGTAACCAGGGTAGAAGCAAAGGCCAGCGCCAGCCCAATCAGAACCAGGCGGCGGGTTACGGCCGTTGCCCCGTGCGGCAAATCAGAACTATCCACGAGCAGCCCTCCATTTTTTAACGATCAGCCACACCAGCAGCGCCGCCAACATGTCCACGCCCACGTCAAAAAAATCATCAAACACCAGACCGCGATGCTTAAACCCGATAATCTGAAACGCCTCTTGCAAAACGCCCAACAGCAGCATGATGCCCAAATACATACGCGGATGGGTCAACAAACGAGGAAACGTGAGCAGAACGGCCGTGCCCACCAGCGCAAACAGCCCCATATGCCCCACCACATGCGCCGCCAGCGAACTAAACCGGTCAAAAAACAGCCCATTCACCCAGGGCAGCGCCTCGCCGATCAGACCATAGGGAAACAGGGCCGCGCCCACCAGCAGCAGCAGTCCTGGCAACAGCCATTTGGAGCGGATTACGGTTGGTTGTATTTGCTTTAACATCAATTCTCCTTTGACGCTTTTAGACCAGACAGCTCCCAGAGACCTGCCCGGTTTTGCTGTAAACACTGTAACGCAAACGGCCGTACCCCCTCCACCGCCCAAACCCCCACCGCCGCGCACCTGAGTGCTTGATCTGCCGGGCAAAGTAGACGATGTTAGAATAGAGAGCGCTCCCCGCTGGGAACGCCCACACCCTGATGATTCAGAGGCACGCCAACATGCTCAATTTGCTGATTGTGGAAGACAACGAGAAGCTCCGCCCCGCCCTCAAAGCCGGATTAACGGCCACAAACCAGGTACGCGTGGTCCACGATACCCCTACGGGTGAAGATGCGCTGGAATTTTGCCTGACTGGCGACGCGCCGGACGTTATTTTGATGGATGTGCAGCTGGCCGGCATCATGAACGGCATCGAAACGGCCGTAGCCATCCGCCGCGAACTGCCGCGCCTGCCGGTCGTCTTCTATTCCATCCAGGACGACGACGCTTACTACCGCGACTTTCGCCGCGCCGGCATCCTGAGCCACTATGCCTATGTGCGCAAATCCAACTACCTGCTGCCGGCGATGATTGTGCCGCTGCTGCTGGATGCGGTAAACGGCCGTTCCTTCATCGACCCCGACATCGAATCCCGCGTTCAGGAAGTGCGCCACAAAGACGAAAACGCCCCCATGGACCTCCTGGAACCCAACGAACAAGTGGTCGCCCGCATGTTGGCCCAGGGTCTAAACAATCAGCAAATCGCCAGCCGCCTTGGCTTCCGCGACAAACGCACCATCAGCCGCATCAACGGCCAGATCTACACCGCTTGGGGTCTCAACGACACGGCCGCCGACGAAAAAATCGCCCGCACCCGCGCCAGTCTCATCGTCCACAGCGGGCAGCTCATCACCTGGAACGACGATGGCGTGCCGCACGTCCTCAACAAACGCGGCGAATGGATCGAATGGGAAGGCTAACCCATAAAACCGGAGGCAACGGCCGTCCAATCGTTATGCAACGGCTGAAAACCATTCAGAAACGATGCATAACCTCCCCGATCACACATGAGCGGTAATCTTCTTCTCGACTGGGCGATCATCGCCATCTCCTTCTTCAATGCCATCTTGCTGTTGTGGCTGGGTTTTACCGTCCTGCTCAACTCCGACCGCCGTTCGCCGGGCATTTGGGTGGCAGGCGCCGGCCTGCTGCTGGGAGCAGCCTTTTTCGTCAGCCATACGGCGATAGTTGGGCGGGGCGTGATCACCCTGAGCGTCGCCAGCACCATCTTTTGGTGGACCATCGCCATGGTTCCGGCCATCGTTTTGCCGTTTGCCTGGTATGCGATCATGTTGTGGTATGCCGGTTATTGGAATGATCCCCAGTCTGATTTGCGGCGGCGGCAACGGCCGTTGCTCTTGCTCACTTCCGGCGGATTGATAGTGGGATTACTCAGCCTGGCGGCAGGCATGGTTTTGTTGGCCGTGCCGGCTCCCTTTTTATACACCTTACGCACCTTCATCCGCTGGTCAATTGCCGGAATTCCCCTGCTGGCCGTCGGCTACTCGCTCTACGTCGTCCTGTGCATTGGCCTGTCGCTGGATGCGCTGCGCCGCCCCGGCCCGCCGCGCCGAATGATGGGCGATCTGGCCCGCCGCCGCGCCCACCCCTGGTTGGTTGTGGCCTCATTGGCCATGCTGGTGGTGAGTTTATTGGTCATGGGTGTCGTCATGTGGGTGGTGCAAGACGCAAGGCAGCGCACTTTTTATGATATTTTCCTCGCGTCCACGCGAACATTTGCCTGGTTTGATGTGGTGATCGCCGCGCTGTTGTCTTTTGCTATTTTGATGCTGGGGCAAGCGGTGGTTTCTTACGAGGTGTTCACCGGCAAGTCGCTGCCCCGTCGCGGGCTTCTGCGTCATTGGCGCAGCGCGATCATTTTGGCCGCCGGTTACAGCGTGATTGTCGGCGCGGCTTTTGCCATTGAACTGCGCTTTATCTACATTTTGCTGCTAACGGCCGTTCTCATGACTTTGTTTTTCGCCCTATTCGCCTGGTCTTCGTATGAAGAACGGGAGCGGTATATTGCCCAGTTACGGCCGTTCATCACCAGCAACCGCCTCTACGATCAGCTCCTAACCCAGGCCACGCCCCAAGATGTAGACCTCGGTCCGCCATTTCGTACCCTCTGCGCCAACGTTCTGGATGCTCGCCTGGCTTATCTGGCGGCTTTAGGCCCAATGGCCCCGCTTGTTGGCCCGCCGCTCACCTATCCTAACCGCGAAACCCTCAGCCTGCCGCCACTCGCGGACATCACCGCGCAATTCACATCGCCCACGGTTATGACCATCCCCCTGGACCCGGGACGGTATCAGGGCGCGGTCTGGGCTGTGCCGCTGTGGAGCGAACGCGGCCTGATCGGTGTCTTCTTATTAGGTGAAAAGCGCAGCGGCGGCCTTTATACACAGGAAGAGATCGAAATTGCGCGCGTCAGCGGGGAACGACTCATCGACACCCAGGCCAGTTCGGAGATGGCTCGCCGCCTGATGCTGGTCCAGCGCGAACGCCTGGCGCAGACGCAAGTCATCGATCAGCAAACACGCCGCGTCCTCCATGATGATTTGCTGCCCGCCCTTCAGACGGCCATGATAAAGATGAGTAGCTCACAATTAAATGACGAAGTGCAGCAAGCCGTGGAGATATTGACGGCGGCCCACCGGCAAATCTCCGATTTGCTCCACGACATGCCCACCATCACAGCCCCTGACGTAGCGCGTTTGGGGCTGATTGTTGCCTTGCGGCGCGCTGTGGAAAGCGAATTTAAGGCGTCGTTTGATGCGGTAAATTGGCATATTTCGGCAGCGGCGGCGGAAAACGCGGGGCAGATTCCCAACCTGACGGCGGAGGTGGTATTTTATGCGGCGCGGGAGGTGGTGCGAAACGCGGCAAGATACGGCCGTGGAGAGGGGGTATGGCATGGGGAGAAACGGCCGTTTACCCTCAACATCACCGCCGACTGGCAAAACGGCCTGCTGCTTACTCTCGAAGATAACGGGGTTGGTCTGGAAATGACCGCCGCCACGAATAAAGGCAGCGGTCAGGGGCTGGCGCTGCACAGCACCATGATGGCCGTCGTCGGCGGCACGCTGGCCGTGGAAAGCGCCCCCGGCCAGCATACCCGCGTTGTTCTGGCCCTGCCCCTGGTTTCTACTCTCTAGCCTCCGGTCGCCGCCTCCCGCTTGCGCCAATACCGGCTGATACCATCCACAGACATATACCAGGGGTTGGATGTTTCGTATTGGTGGATGGCGGTATCGTTCATGCCTGCTTTTCGCGCGCGGGCGCGGTTCCAGTTGTTGTAGGTTTCCACCAGTTCGTCGCGTTCCATGCCGGCATCGAGATGAGTTTTGATGGTAACGGCCGTTTCGCGCATTAACTTCTTTAGCGTCGTCAGGTGTTCCGTCACATTATCCAACGCTCCAAAATGGGTAGGATACAGTTGAACAAAGTTTTCTGACAGCAGTCGATCAATGGTTGCTTCCCATACCTCCAATTCAAACTCCGGCGGTGGAGCAGGCACATCAATCATCGGCATGTCGGGCAAATGGATACCGGCCGCATCGCCGGTAAAGGCCACATCACCCAGGCGAAACACATGATGGTGTCGGGCGTGGCCTGGCGACTCAATCGCTGTAAACTTCAAACCAGCCACCTCAAGCACATCGCCATCATGCACCAGTGTCACCTGTTCGGCCGGCGATGGTAAAAATTCACCCCACAGTGTGTCCATTTTGTCGCCATAAATCCGTGTCGCGCTCTGCAACAAGCGCTCCGGATTGATAAGATGTTGAGCGCCAAAGTGATGAACGTAAATTTGCGCGCCATGCTGCGCCCACCAGCCAGCCGCGCCGGCATGGTCAAGGTGAATATGAGTCACGAGTACATGACGTATATCGGCAGGTTGAAAGCCATGTCTGGCCAATTCAGCGTGCAGGTAGGGCAGGGTGGAACCGGGTCCAGTTTCCACGAGTACAGGCCCTGCGTCACCCACGATGAGGTAAGACGCAATTGTTTGGGGAACATGTTGGAAATTGAGGTCGAGTGTGTAAATCTTCATAGCTAAAATAATATCATAGTATCCCTATAACGGGGGTAAATTAATTCCGACCCTGGCTGCAATAAAATCACCCCGTCTGGGCTATGACATGCCAGACGCGCCGGTAAGAGGTTGCCTTAGCCGGCTGAGGGCTGCACCAATAAAGCTCTTCGCTGATTTTGCCCTGGTTAAAGGCTTGGGCGGCGAGACGGCCGTTGCGAAAATACCGCTGGACCAGGCAGGTGTGTTGATCAGTCGCTTTCTGACCGTTCCCCGTCATCCCTTTCATAAACAGGTCTGTCAGTTCACGATTGATCTGTTTCTGCCGGCCCCGCGCCATAATCTGATGCGGCCCACGGTAGCTGTTTGGTAGTTGCCAAGCCACATACGTCGCGCCAGCTTTCCCCTGACGGCCGTTGCGGTCGACCAATTCAAACGACGCGGCTCCTTTTTTCCAGGCGGTCTCCTGTAACCGCTCAGGCGAGCTGGATTTCCCAATGGCAAAATTAGCCTGTGTTTTAACACGAGCCGTTTGTTCATAAGCTCGCTGGGTTTTGGGCGTTAAGGTGGTGAGATCGTTCAGCGTGGCGCGAGCGATGGGTTTTGGGCGGTCAGTATCGGCGTTTTGATGGCTGCTGTGGAAACTGGCATAAAAATGCGCCCGAACCACGCTCAATTTCGCCGTTAGTGTACTTACCGGGACGGCCGTCGGTCGCTGTGCTAGCCGTTCTACTTGCAGTGCGGCGGCTGTTTTAGCAACAGAAGCCAACCAAATACGGCCGTTCCGCCGCTGCCAGAAAATCCCTTCCCCGCGCCGCAGCAAATTTCGCAGCTGCCGCCAGCCACAAACCCGCCACGTCGAATCGCGCTCGGTGAGCAAAGCGCGACACTGCTCTTCGCTTACCCAGCCAGCGCCGCGTGTATCCACCTCGCGCAGGATATACCAGATCCGGCCAACGGCCGTCCGGTTTGAGCGCAGCATAGCCAGGGCCAGGTCGGGATAGAGTTTAAAAACGGCCGTTGGTGACGGCCGTTTTTCTGAGAAGACAGCAGGTTGTGTGGGGGAGGCAGAAGGCGGATTAGAAGTTGGAGATAGCGGGTGATGATGTGGGCGCAGAACGGCCGTGAGGGTTGAGCTTCCCCATCCCAGGTGTAAAGGTAACTTGTCCAGATTAGCTTGAATGGCCTGTAAGGTGGGTTTTTGGGGAGGGCGAGATGGGGAAGGGAAACGGCCGTGTAAACACTCCGACTCTGTTGAGTCAGATACTAGTCGAATTACCTGCCGTTGCCGCCGAAGTTCAGTCAGTCTCGCTTGAGCTGCCAGAAGTTCGCACGAAACGTTAGCGATTTGGCTAACCACATCTTGCTCTGTTTCCAGGCAAGAAACAGGCAACATAAAATAAACATTAGCTGTCTCAACACTACATAAAACATCATTGACAGCTATGTCTGCCTATGTTATGCTCTTACCTAGCTAGTGAGCTACCAGGGGCAAAAAACCCCCCTCCCCAATGAAGGGGCGAATTAGCTGAAGGTGTTGGCGGCACCAAAACAGCATGATTAGGTAGCTTGCTTATACCACTCTAGGCCAGGCGTTACTACGCTTGGCCTTTTTATTTATCACACATACTATGAAAAATAGCACAAGTCATCGATCTTAACAGAACCAACAATCGTCAATGACTCTTATACACCATACTAAACGACAGTCTAGCAAAAATAATATACTATGTCAATGAATCTATAGCATATAGATTTAATAAGTTGCCGTACTATATATCTAAAATCCCAATACCTTGTCGGTTATCCGACACTTGACAAGAAAAATGGACTTATATAACATATTAAGATGAGTACAAATCCCCAATTCGGATTCGAAATTGAGCACTACAAACCGGAATGGGATCGGCTAGGTGTAGTCGTACCTCCCTTCACCATAGAAGCCGACCCACGGTTTATGTACCTTTCCACAGAAACCAGACGAGCCCTTTCTAAAGTCAGCTATATGGTGGAAGCTGGTCAGGGTGCATCCGTAATCGTTGGTGAAATCGGCACTGGTAAGACAACATTAGCCTCCTGGTTTCACAGCCGTTATCATCGCCGCCCCGACTTCGTCGCCGCAAAAATCGACGAAACTCCAAAAAAAAGCGGGCTTCTCTTACTGCGCCGTATCGCAGCCGAATTTGGCTTGCGAACAAGGCGCGCAACAGAAGATCAACTCAATGAATTCCGAGCTTACCTTATCGATAGAACCGCAGAAGGGATCCTTCCGCTCATCATCATCGATGAAGCCCACGAGTTGGGACCGGAACAGTTTGTTGAATTGCGTCGATTGCTGAATTTTAGAGATCCTCGTGGAGGCAAAGCCTATCAACTGGTATTGCTTGGCCGGCCCGAATTGGATATTAACTTGCGGGAAGTTCCCGACTTTAATGATCGGGTTGCTACCCGATCCTCCCTAGATCCCCTCACCCCTGACGATACACGTTCCCTAATAGAGTACCGCCTGCTCGCCGCCGGAAGAGGTAGCAAGCAACCGCCGCTGTTTACAGAGGATGCTATCATGCCTATTTGGCGGGAAACTCGCGGGTACCCTCGCAGCATTTGCCTGTTATGTCTTCATTTATGTTTAGAGCTGTTAATTAATAACGGTCTATTGGTAGATGGAGACTTTGTGGCAAAATTTTTGGAAGATCATCACGATTATCGCCAGGCTGTCTAATCTTCTGGATTTTCAGTTTGACCAGCTAAATTAATATGAGCAGTCAACAAAACAAAGATCGTACTAGTACGCTCGCGGAACTTCTTAAAGACAAACCAAGACGTGGTCGCCCGCCGCATTCGGTAAGTCGGCAAAATGTGTATGTCGCGATTTCCGCTGAAGAAAAGCAAGAAATCAAACGTCTGGCGGAATTATTGCCAGAAAGTTTTTCGAGAGCTGATTTGCCAGATTTGGCCATAGCTATCCTTACTGCAAGGCTGGAGGCTTTGCATCGTGCGGTGGCTGATCGAAACCGGGAAATTCCAGAAGGGGTCACTGACCTCGAATCGATTTATCTTCTCTGGGACCTGTCGGTCCCAGAGAAGTCGCCAGAGCGCAAATGGACATCCATTCGTGTATCCCCGCAAGAGGTTATCGAATTGGGTCGTGCTCACGGAACTTTAAATGCCGCCTTTGGGGCCAACCGCAGCGATACCTTTAGCTTGGCGCTGGTGTTGCTTGCTAATTATCTTGAAACTCGGGATTTTTCTGATGTCAAAACCCTTGCGGAGGCCAGAAAAAGAATACTTGGTAATTATTTATGAGTAGCTCATAAATAATTTAATTTCTGTAATACGTGAATTGCGTGTAGTAGTAAATTCTCAAACAGCTTATTCGATCCTTGCAAGGGGTGCTGGGGCTAGTTGGTAAGGTTTCTTTCTCGCTAATCGCATTAGTTCTGAGGCGTTTAGGCACACAAATCAAGGCGCTACGAGGATCGAGAAACAAATCGCGACATAAAATCTATAGTAACTACATAGCAATTATCCTGATAGTTAGTGCTAAACAACTCGAGGTCGCAACAAGTAATCACACCAAAAATAAAATTGATACCACGAATCTCTTGACACCCTCCGTAGCCCGTGCTATCATCCCCGACTGTTGATGGCACACAGATGTCGCCGAAAAAATCGGAACACTGACACAGTTGAATACTTTTTTGGCGCAGAACCGAAAAAATTTCGTCCAAAGCAATTTTGAGAAACTAAAAAATTGCTCTTGACAAAAAAAATCGCTGTGCTAGAATGTTTCATCGTGGTAACACACACGGATGTCGCCGAAAAAACGGAACATCGACACAACAAAATCGAGGTTTAGATAAGACCTGAAATCGAAGTAGCTAGAAGCGGCTCTGGGGCCGTTTTTTTGTCCCCAAAATTGCTCTTGACGAAAGAAATCAGACTGTTATAATGAACGACCTTGTGCTCTTTGACAACTAAAAAGTGACAGAAACGCAGTAACGTTCAGGTGAGTAATTTCTTTAATTAAACAGTAGTCCGTTTAAGACGGATTTAAACTTTCTATGGAGAGTTTGATCCTGGCTCAGGATGAACGCTAGCGGCGTGCCTAATGCATGCAAGTCGAACAGGATCCTTGGATTCGTCTGAGGTGAGAGTGGCGAACGGGTGAGTAACACGTTGGTGACCTGCCTTAGAGAGGGGGATAACTATTGGAAACGATGGCTAATACCCCAGATGTCAAGGCTTTTAGAAAACCTTGACTGAAGCTTCGGCGCTCTAAGAGGGGCCTGCGGCCCATCAGCTAGTTGGTGAGGTAATGGCTCACCAAGGCTAAGACGGGTAGGGGGCGTGAGAGCGTGACCCCCCACACTGGTACTGAGACACGGACCAGATACCTGCGGGTAGCAGCAGCAAGGAATATTGCGCAATCGACGAAAGTCGGACGCAGCAACGCCGCGTGAAGGATGAAGGCCTTCGGGTTGTAAACTTCTTTTCTGGGGGAAGAGAAAGGACGGTACCCCAGGAATAAGTCTCGGCTAACTACGTGCCAGCAGCCGCGGTAAAACGTAGGAGGCGAGCGTTATCCGGATTTACTGGGCGTAAAGCGCATGTAGGCGGTTTTCTAAGTCGGACGTGAAAGCTCCTGGCTCAACTGGGAGAGGCCGTTCGAAACTAGGAGACTTGAGGGTGGTAGAGGAGAGTGGAATTCCCGGTGTAGTGGTGAAATGCGTAGATATCGGGAGGAACACCAGTGGCGAAGGCGGCTCTCTGGGCCACTCCTGACGCTCAGATGCGAAAGCTAGGGGAGAGAACGGGATTAGAAACCCCGGTATTCCTAGCCGTAAACGATGTCAACTAGGCGTAGGAGGTTATTGACCCCTTCTGTGCTGTAGCTAACGCGTTAAGTTGACCGCCTGGGGACTACGGCCGCAAGGCTAAAACTCAAAGGAATTGACGGGGACCCGCACAAGCAGCGGAGCTTGTGGTTTAATTCGAGGCTACGCGAAGAACCTT
>JAKQCM010000502.1 GCA_029559155.1 Chloroflexota bacterium | reverse complement strand
CCCGGCTGACGACCACCTCGCCCTGCCCGGCGTATGTCTCGGCGGCGACCATACGCACCAGGGTCTCCCCGGCCAGCGTATCGATGCGCTGGATGGCCGGATCGCCCACGATGAAGCGCCGCACCGGACCGGCGGCGATGGCCGCTTTGACGTTTAGAGAGATTTCCACGCCGGCCGCTGTGGACATGGCGGCAAACTGCGCCAGCCCATCCTGCATGGCCAACGCCGCCGCCACGGCGCGCAAATCGGACCTGACCGGTTTCAAAAAACCTGTCAGCTCTTGATCGTCGAACCAGCAGGTGATGGCGTCACCGGCGAACCCGATGACGCTGCCGCCATAGCGATGCACGGGTGCGATGAGCGCCTCGAACAGGGGGTTGAGCACGCCAAGGATGGCTTCCGCGCCGCGTTTCTGGCCAAACGTTTGGGCAAAGGTGTGGGTGAGCGGGGTGAACCCCGACACGTCGGCGAACAGGACCGCGCCGCTGGCATGGTCGGGCAGGGTCTGATTGTGGGCGAGGGCATGCAGGCGGTCTTGGGGAATGTAGGCAGAGAAATTGATCATGCAGCTATGTCCTTCCTACACAGGCTCAGCCCGAAAAGAGCTTTGGCGCTCTGTCTTTTCAAGTACAACAGGTATCCATGTCCTCATGCCCCGCCACCAGGCACCAAGGGAAGGGGATCTTCCTCTTTGAAACCAGGTTCATCAATTTTAGGCCATCTGGGTTACTATTTCCATGAAAGAGAAAGAAGAGCCTTTCCACCAGCGACAACAGCCGTTTCTGCTGCTTTGTGGGGAGTCTTCAACGGCCGTCTCGTTTTCATGCTCAGCATGAAAATCATCAGTTGGGACGGCCTCACAGCAATCTGCGACTGAGTGAACTGTATAGCCGTGATGGCAAAAGCTTCGGCCTGCCCGCGCTGGAGGTCGTTACCTGGCAACGCCACTGGACCGTGCCGGTCATCACCGGCGTCAAATACGGCCAGGGTTACACTCTGCCCATTTTGCAAATCGCCATCCAGAACGCAGCGGCGGCCGACAATACACACCTTGCTGCACCGATGTCCTGGCGGCAAAAACGGTTAGCCCGGCAGCTCGTCATTGCCCATGACAATGGTCAGCGCAAACGGCTCACATACGCACTGCCGATGTCCTTCACCCAGATAGATGGCGGCGCCGCAAGGCGTGGTACAATTCTATCTGGAGGCAAGGCCCTATGAGTGATTTGGTTCCCATTGAACAAAAGACCGTTGTGTTTTACGACGATGAAATCACGGCTGTCGTGGCGGAAGCGAACGGCGAGCGGATAATATATGTGCCCCTTCGCCCAATCTGTGACTACCTGGGTCTGGATTGGTCAGCCCAAACACGACGAATCAACCGAGATCAGATTTTAACCGAAGTTGCGATGTCTGTTGCCGTAACGGCAACAGACATCGATCCCAACAGCAAGCGCCCGCGTACAAGCGAGATGCTCGCCATTCCGCTTGATTACCTGAATGGCTGGCTGTTTGGCGTCAATGCCAGTCGCGTGAGTGAGGAAATAAGAGAGAAAGTGCTGGCCTATCAACGGGACTGTTATCGCGTGCTGGCGCAGCATTTCACGGCTGCTTCTCCAGCCACAACCAACTCCACGCTGGCGCAGGTGCGGGCCATGGGACTGGCTATTGCCCAGATGGCCGAAGAGCAGATGGAATTTGAGCGACGGCTGGGCAGTGCGGAGACGGCCATGTTTGGCCTTGACGAACGCCTGCACGTGCTAGAGGAAAAGCTGCTGCCCCCAGAACACGCGGTGACGAATGAGCAAGCCAGCCAGATCAGTCAGGCAGTTAAGGCGGTGGCGATAGTCCTGGGCAAGCAGACCCACCGCAACGAGTTCGGCGCGTGTTACGGCGAAATGTACCGCAAGTTTGGTATCACCAGTTACAAACTGCTGCCGGCACGGAAGTTTGATGAAGTTATGAAGTGGCTAAGTGATTGGTATCAATCTCTCACGAATGAGGATGTTCCGTTCTAATCTCCCCTTCCCCTATTTGGTTAAACGGCCGTTATCAGAAGTCCGATAACGGCCGTTTTTGTTTAACCCCTCTGCAAACAACCGGCAAAAGCAACGCAAAACGGCCGTAAAAAAACAAAGGCCCCTCTCCCATCCTGAGTCTAAAGTATCCGACCGATACGACACGACCATTTCAGTGATCGCCTGAATCGGGAAACTTGCCCCACCCCGCTAAATTCGGCCTGTACGGGGCGATTCGCCAAAATGCGACGCGCTACTCACAAAT
>JAKQCM010000500.1 GCA_029559155.1 Chloroflexota bacterium | reverse complement strand
AAAGAAAGAAATACAACCAGACCTCCCTTAGAAAGTTTAGCATGTGTCAACCCCGACTGCGACCTGTATGGTCAAAACGGGGGTACAAACCTGCTCATTCGAAAAGTATACGGCCGTGACCAAATTCGCTATTTGCGCTGTCGTTGCTGCCAACAAGAATTCAGCGAACGGAAAAACACGGCGCTGTGGAATAGCAAAATACCAGAGGCGAAAGCTGTCTCGGTGGCCGAACACCTGGCCGATGGCTGTGGGATTAAGAGCACGGCCCGTCTGGTCAAAGTAGACCCCAGTACCGTCCGCCGCTTGAACGGCAAAGTGGGCAAACACGGGCAGCAATATCATGAACAGGAAGTGCAAGATGTGGTGGTTAGCGAACTGCAAGCGGATGAACGATACGGTTTTGTGGGTAACAAGCAGCAACCAGCCTGGGAAGCAGAATTGATGGACCCGGCCAGTAAGTTCATTCTGGCTCATGTGCAGGGCGCACGGGATGAATCGCTGATTCGCCGCTTGCTGGCCGATGGCGCAGCCCGATTGCACCACCGGCATGAGGTTGCCCTGTTCACCGATGGTCTGCCAGCTTATCGCACCTTGTTTCCGCAGATATTTGGCTATGCTTACTATCCACCGCGACAAGGAGCGCGGGGACCGTATCCCAAAGCGCGTTTCCGCGTTCCGCGCACGGCTGCACATGTCCAAATCATCAAACACCAGAGTGGGTATCGTCTCCAAGAAGTGGAAATCCGGTATGTTCATGGCAGCAAAAAGCGTATTGAAAAAGCTTTGGACCGATTGGGCTACAACGTCCCCAACACATCGGCTATCGAGCGGCGCAATGGCACGGCGCGACTGATGAGTGCGGCACAGGTGCGCAAAACCCTGGCCTTTGCCGGTAAAGGCGAAACTAAAGCGGCAATGGGTTGGTGGGGTATGACTGTCTACAATTGGTGTCGTGAACATCGTAGTCTCAAGCGGTTGCTGACTGCGCCGGTGGGTAAAAAAAGTATCAACAGCGATCACCGGCTATGGCTATCGGTATAGCTCATTCAATCTTATCCATTCGTGAGATTCTCCTCACTCCGGTTTATCCGCCGGACGGTTGGAGATAATCACACTGGACTACCGCATAATGCAGTTCGGCCGGATTTACATCTTCCAGGCGATGATATAAATGTGTGGCCTCGCCCAATCTCTGACCATCTTTCGTCCAAATTTCTGTATGTTTTTTGATTGTTAGAGTCGAGTTTTCCATGACGCTCCCTTTGGCTGGTAAGTTGGGAAGATAAGCTCCATTTTAGCATAAAACAGGCGGCTTACCGACAAATCATAACCAATGTCGCCGGCGCAAATACATGATAATCAAAACCGTAACCAGAATGCCGGTAAGGGTGATGAGGTAAAACGGCAGAGGATGCGAGCCATATGGCAGCTGCACATTCATGCCAAAAATGGTCGGCAGCACCGTAAGCGGCACGCTGAGCAGCGTCACCAGAGTGAGCAACCGCACAACTTCGTCGATGCGATGCGAAGCCAGCGTGTCCAGCGTCTCCGACAAACCGGCCACGATCTCTTTCTGTTCGTCCAGCATCAACAACAATTGGGCCAGATGGTCGCCAATATCGCCCCAGTAGATATCCAGATCGTCGTGGATGAAGGTCCAGTTGCCTCTTTCCAGTTCGCGTACCACATCTAACTGGGGATGTAAAATGTGCCGCAAAGAGATGACATCCCGGCGGACAATGGCCAGGTCTTGCAAAATTTTAGGGGTGTTCGGGCCAAAAAGGTCTCGTTCGACCTGAATAATGTTTTGGTTCACTTTATGCAAGATGGGGTAGCAGTAATTGACGAGTGTGTTTAACAATTCATAGAGCAGTGGGCTGGCGCCGTGCCCCATCATGTGTTGACGAATGTCGGGATCGGATTGGAGACGGCCGTACAGCTCATTCAGCGGCTTCAAATCCCCGTGGTGCGATGTCACCAGCAGCCCCTGCGTCACAAAAATGTCCACTTCCGCCGGTCGGCAAATCAGACTCGCCGCGTCCCAGCGCGGAAGTTGGGTCACAATGAACAGGTAATTGTCGTAATGATCCAGTTTGGGGACTTCCAATTCGGTCAGGCAATCGCTCAAATTGAGCGGATGAAATTGAGGATACTGCTGGCCTAACGCCTCAATATCTGCTGGCGTTGGTTGAACAATGTTGATCCAGGTCACCCGGTCGGTTTGCAAGATGGTAGTGGTCATGCCGGTGATATTAGTTGAGAAAAAGTTGGTTGTCTAGCAGCTGTCTGCATATTGGTCAAGATTCGCTAAACAGGCTCGCCAAATCCCGAGGCCAGCGCCGCCTTTGTCCGTTTTACGCAAGCTTAATGACCCGTTTGGGCTTAAGCCGCAGCACGACGAACGATTCATCTTGCCATGCTGCCAGGTCTTTAGCCGCATCTTCCGGCGATTCGTAATGGTGGGTGATTCGCGCCGCTATGCTGTGGTCAGGATCATCCTCCAGCGTCAGATCACCATCGATCAGGTAACAGGGTGATCCGGCGGGATCGCCGCCGATGGACAGGCAGCCTCTGGACACGGCCGTTGCGTTGGCCACTTTGCGCGCTTCGCGCAGGGAAAACACAATCAGGTCGTCGTTGTCCAGCATGAACCAGACGGGAACGGTGTGAGGATACCCGTCGGGCCGTATGGTGGTGAAGCGAACGATCACCGGTTCGGATAAGACAGTGCGGGCACGGTCATCAAATAGCGTCATATTGCTCATTTCCTTTTGCTTTTACGGTTTTGTTGGCTGTAAGTTTACTCCGATCTGGGTTGTGCATAAAGTTCAAATGACGGCCGTCAGCCAGAATATGTGTGAATGCGCACGGTTGGCACAAAGGAACGGCCGTTCCTTTGGTCGCTTTACACATCAAAATGGGGTTGAGCAGATGATAACTCTCTTGTAGAATAATTCAGACAAAAAAACAAACGGACAAAGACGCACCAAAAACTTGTCAACGGTAACCAGGACGTTACCAAGATCAGAGCTTTTGCGTGCGTTTTTTTGTCCCAAAGGGAAAATTCATGGCGCACATACCACTGCCGCCCCCATTCAACCATTACAAACTGGAACAGCAATTCTACGACGAAATGTTCACGTCCGACGCCACGCCTCGGCCGCAATACGCGGCGCTTTACCAGCGCTTGCTCACCATGTCGGCCCAGGATTTAGACCGCTACCAACAAGCGGCCGACGCTTCTTTTTTGCATCAGGGCATCACCTTCACGGTGTATGGCAACGAGGCAGGCACGGAAAAAATCTTCCCCTACGATTTGCTGCCGCGCATCATCACCCAGGCCGAATGGACCATCATCGAAACCGGGCTGACACAGCGCATTATGGCGCTCAATCTCTTCCTGCATGATGTGTACCACGAGGGGAAAATTCTGGCTGAAGGGATAGTGCCGGTTGATCTGGTATTCAGCTGCCGCCATTTTCGCCGGGAAATGCGCGGCGTGGATGTGCCCGGCGGCATTTACGTGTCGGTGGTGGGCAGCGATTTGGTGCGATTGGAAGACGGCCGTTTCGCCGTCCTGGAAGACAACCTGCGCGTGCCCAGCGGTGTCTCCTACATGCTGGCCAACCGGCAGGTCATGAAACGCATCTTCCCCAACTTTTTTAGCGGCTACGGCGTCCAGCCCACCAACCAATACGGCCAAAACCTTCTCGCCACCCTCAAAGCCCTCGCCCCCAACCAATCCGCCGACCCGGTGGTGGTGCTGCTGACGCCTGGCGTCTTTAATTCCGCCTACTATGAACACACTTTCCTGGCCCGCCAGATGGGCATCGAACTGGTGGAAGGGCGCGATCTGCTCGTCCACAACAACTTCGTCTACATGCGCACCACCCGCGGCTTGCAGCGCGTCGACGTGATCTATCGCCGCCTGGACGACGATTTTCTCGATCCACTGGCCTTCCGGCACGATTCGATATTGGGCGTTTCCGGCCTGTTCAACGCCTACCGCGCCGGCAATGTCTCCCTGGCCAACGCCATCGGCACAGGCGTCGCCGACGACAAAGCGCTGTATGCCTACGTACCCAAAATCATCCAGTATTACCTGAATGAAGAACCCATTTTGCCGAATATCGAAACTTACCTCCTGGAAGACGCCGCCCAACGCCAACATGTCCTGGCAAATTTGGAACATCTCGTGGTCAAGGCGGTTGGCGAATCCGGCGGTTATGGCATGTTGATTGGGCCACACAGCACGGCCGTTGAGCGCGCCGAATTTAAAGAACGCATCGAGGCTCACCCACGCAACTACATCGCCCAGCCCACCCTGTCGCTGTCACGCGCGCCCTGTTTTATTGATGGCGAAGTGGATGCGCGGCATGTGGATTTACGGCCGTACATCCTCTACGGCAAAGAAATCAAAATTGTGCCTGGCGGCCTGACACGAGTAGCCCTTAAACGCGGCTCCCTGGTCGTCAACTCCTCCCAGGGCGGCGGCAGCAAAGACACCTGGGTCCTATACGAATAACGCCATCCCCTGGAGAATACTCACCTCCAGGGATTCATCTTAGGAGACTTCAAGAATAGGGCACACCACCACGCATAAAAATCCGCAGATTTTGATCCGTGTTTATCTGCGTTTATCCGTGTCCTATTCTCAAGGGAGAAGAGCATGTTATCACGCGTAGCCGACAGCCTCTACTGGTTAAGCAGATACCTGGAACGCGCCGAACACACCACCCGGTTAACCAGCGTCTATTTCGATTTGATCCTAGACCAATCCAGCCGGATGGGCGACGACCGGTACCAGCGCTTGCTAAAAAATATCCACGCCACCGAATACCAAAACCTGCCGTTCGACGAAGAAACCACCATCAGCCTGCTTGTTTTGGATCGCAAAAACCCCTGGTCGGTCGTATCCTCCATCAACCAGGCACGAGAAAACGCCCGCCAGGTGCGCGAACAGATCAGCTCCGAACTGTGGATGCAAATCAATCAACTTTATTTGATGATGAGTCCGCCCTACGACGCCTGGGAAAACCAGCCCCAAATGCTCATGCAGCAGCTCATTCAGCATCTATACCTGATTGGCGGCATCGCCGACGCCACCATGAGCCATAACGAAGGCTGGCAGTTTATGCAGTTGGGCCGCTACAGCGAACGCGCCAACAGCATCCTCCGCCTGGTGGACATCCATTTCGAGGCAGTGATCGGCCGGCCGCCGCAAGCCGAAGACCACATGGATTGGATCGCTCTACTGAAAAGCTGCACCGCCTTCGAGGCATACTGCAACGTCTACACGGCCGACCTGACGCCGGCGCGCATCGCCGAATTTTTACTGCTCAACGCTGAATTCCCCCACTCGCTCCACTTTTCGATCAACATGATGCGCCAGGCTCTCAAACAAATCGCCATCATCACCCAAAGCCACCGCAACCAGGAGCTTAACCGCCGGGCCGGCCGTTTGCAGTCGGTGCTGCAATTCAGCCAGATCGATGAAGTGCTGGCCGACGGGCTGCACGATTTCCTGAAAGGCATTCAGCAGCAGAGTCAGGCCATCCACGACACCGTTTATCAGGTGTACATCACCTTCCCGGTGGTCGAAGAATTACCCATTTGAGGGGACCAGACATACAATTGAGGAGATGTAGAATCCATGAAGGTTGTCAACCCCACCGAATATTACCAACAACGTAGGACGCCCAGTATGCAAGTTGCCCCCACCCATTATCGTCTGCGCCATCACACCCGGTTTCGCTACAGCGCCCCCATCACCGAAAGTTATATGGAAGTACGAATGCAGCCTATGTCCGATGGGAATCAGGTCTGCCACTCGTTTGAGTTAACCGTCGAGCCGCCGTCGCGAATCATGAGCTATCGTGATCCGTTGGGCAATCTGGTGCATCATTTCAACATACCGGGGCAGCACGCGCAGTTGACCATCAAAACGGAAGCGGTGGTGGAATGTCGTCCGGCAACGACGCTGCCTCCGGCGCTGACGACCCGTGCCTGGGCCAGCGTCGACACCCTGCGCCAAAATGCGCAGTATTGGGACTATTTAACGCCCAGTCAATTTACCAACCCCACGGCCGGACTGGTGGACCTGGCCAAGGAAATTGGGGTGAACCGGCGCATGGACCCGTTGACGCTGCTTAGATGGGTGAACACGGCCGTTTACGAAATGTTCGATTACGCCCCAGACAGCACCAAAGTCGATTCCCCCATCGACGAAGCCCTGGCCGCGCGGCGTGGCGTCTGCCAGGACTTCACCCATATCATGATCGCCCTGGTGCGCCAGGTGGGCATTCCCTGCCGGTATGTCAGCGGCTACCTCTTCCACCGCGACAAGGAAGATCGCTCGCTCGAAGACGCTTCTCACGCCTGGGTCGAGGCCATGCTGCCGGACGTGGGCTGGGTAGGCTTCGACCCCACCAACAACCTCATCGCCGACGACCGGCACATCCGCGTGGCTCTGGGGCGCGATTACGCCGACGTGCCGCCGACGCGCGGCGTCTTTCGCGGCGAGGCCGAGACGGAACTGGATGTAGGCGTCCAGGTAGCCCGCACAGACGAACCGCTGCCGTCCCAAACGCGCCTGCTGCCGCAAGTCGATTGGCATCCACCGGCAGCGGATGGGTATCAGCAGCAGCAGCAACAGCAGTAGTAAGCAGCGCAGGTTAAGGAAGATTGAGGAGATTGGAGATTGGAGATTGGAGACTAGAGATTGGAGACTAGAGATTGGAGACTGGTTCAATCTCCAGTCTCCAATCTGAGTTCCGTAAGTTATTGGTTTTGTGCAAAAAATAGGCTTAAGCTCTCTACACGGCCGCCGTTTCCGGCTCCCCCACGTCTACCGCGTCAAACGTCAACTCCCCATTGACCACATCAACCACCACGTGATCGCCGTCGCGGATTTCGTTCTGGATGAGCTTTAGGGCCAGCGGATCGACAATCCGTTTTTGCAGCACGCGCTTTAACGGCCGTGCCCCGTACACCGGATCATACCCTTCCTCAATCAGCAAATCGGCCGCCGCGTCTGTCAGGGTGATGGTGACGTGGCGCTTCCCCAGCAGGTCGCGCACGTGGTTAAGCTGAATGTCGGCGATGGCCCGCAGTTGGGCTTTCTCCAGCCGGTGGAACAGCACAATCTCGTCCACGCGGTTCAAAAATTCCGGGCGGAAATGATTGCGCAGCGCGCCCATCACCCGCTCGGCCATCACCGCCTCGTCGCTGGCGTCCAGAATATACTGGCTGCCCACGTTGCTGGTCATGATGATGACCGTGTTGCGGAAATCGACCGTGCGACCCTGGCCGTCGGTCAGACGGCCGTCATCCAGCACCTGCAAGAAGACGTTAAACACTTCCGGGTGGGCCTTCTCGATTTCATCGAACAGGACGACGGAATACGGCCGTCTCCGCACCGCTTCCGTCAACTGCCCTCCTTCGTCGTAGCCCACATAGCCGGGCGGCGCGCCAATCAGCCGGGCGACGGTGTGCCGCTCCTGGTACTCGCTCATGTCGATGCGCACCATGTTGCTCTCGTCGTCGAAGAGGAATTCGGCCAGCGCCCGCGCCAGCTCCGTCTTGCCCACGCCGGTCGGTCCCAGGAAGATAAAGCTGCCAATCGGCCGGTTGGGGTCTTGCAGGCCGGATCGGCTGCGCCGCACGGCCGCCGCCACGGCGCTGATGGCCTCATCTTGCCCCACCACGCGGGTATGCAGCCGATCTTCCATGTAGACCAGCTTCTCCATCTCGCCTTCCATCAGCCGCGTGGCCGGGATGCCCGTCCACTTGGCAACGATGTGGGCGATGTCTTCGGCGTCGACTTCTTCTTTGAGCAGCGCGCCGCCCTGCTGCAGTTCGTGCAGCCGGGTGGTGGCGTTGGTGAGCGATTTTTCCAGATCGTGAAGACGGCCGTACTGCAGTTCCGCCGCCTTCTGGTAATCCATCTCCCGCTGCGCCTGCTCAATTTGCACGCGCACCTGATCCATCTCTTCCTTGATGGTTTGCACCTGGACGATGGCCTCTTTTTCCGCCTGCCAGCGGGTGGCCAGGGCGCTGCTCTGCTCTTTCAGGTTGGCCAGCTCTTCTTCCAGCTTTTCCAGCCGTTCTTTGCTCGCTTGATCTTTCTCTTTTTTCAGCGCCTCGCGCTCGATCTCCAACTGCATGATGTCGCGGTCCACCTCGTCCAGCGCCTGCGGCTTGCTGTCGATGGCCATGCGCAGGCGGCTGGCGGCTTCGTCCACCAGGTCGATGGCCTTGTCGGGCAGGAAGCGGTCGGAAATATAGCGATGGCTCAACGCGGCGGCGGCAATCACCGCGCCATCGGTGATGCGCACGCCATGATGCACCTCGTAGCGCTCTTTCAGGCCGCGCAAAATCGAAATCGTGTCCTCTACCGATGGCTCGCCGACAAAAACAGGCTGGAAGCGCCGCTCCAGGGCCGCGTCTTTTTCGATGTATTTGCGAAATTCATCCAGCGTCGTCGCGCCGATGGCGTGCAGTTCGCCGCGCGCCAGCATCGGTTTGAGCATATTGCTGGCATCCATGCTGCCCTCGGCCGCGCCCGCGCCTACCAGGGTGTGCATCTCGTCGATGAACAGAACGATCTGCCCTTCGCTCTCCTGAATTTCTTTCAGGACAGCTTTAAGCCGCTCTTCAAATTCGCCGCGATATTTGGCTCCGGCAACCAGCGCGCCCAAATCCAGGGCGACCAATCGCTTATCCTTCAGCCCAAGCGGCACGTCGCCGCGCACGATGCGCTGCGCCAGCCCTTCGGCGATGGCCGTCTTACCCACGCCCGGCTCGCCGATGAGCACGGGGTTGTTCTTGGTGCGGCGGCTGAGAATCTGGATGACGCGGCGGATCTCCTCGTCGCGGCCGATGACCGGGTCGAGTTTGCCTTTGCGCGCTTCCTGGGTGAGATCACGGCCGTATTTGGCCAACGCCTCATACTGCGCTTCCGGGTTCTGGCTGGTCACGCGCTGCGAGCCGCGCACGGCGGCCAGCGCCTGCATAATGCTGTTGTAATCCACGCCATGCCCAGACAGCAGCTCGCGGATGCGGCGCGGCGCTTTGGGCTGGGCCATGGCCATCAACAAATGTTCGGTGGAGGTGTAATCGTCCTTCATGTTGGCGGCGATGGCCTGCGCCTCGTCCAGCACGTTTTGCAGATCGCGGCTCATACCCACCTGCACCGAACTGCCGGTGGCCCGGGGCATCTGGTTCAGCGCCTGGGCCACAGCCTGCGCCAGCATGGCCGGATCCACGCCGATGCGCTTGAGCACGGCCGGAACGACGCCGCCTTCCTGAGCGATGAGCACGCTCAGCAAATGTTCCGGCTCGATGGCCGGATGATTGTGTTCTTGCGCCAGGTTCTGGGCCTCATAGATGGCTTCCTGGCCTTTTTGGGTGAATTTGTCAATTCTCATAGTTTTCAACCTGTCCTTCTCGTTCTGTAGCTATTTGCACTCCTGTATTGTGCCTTTTTTGCGTCAGAAATGGGTTAGAAGGGCGTAAGAGAGAGGTTGGCGATTTGGGATTTACGATTTGGGATTTGGAATTTACGATTTACGATTGGCGATTGGCGATTGGTTAATCTCTAATCTCCAGTCTCCAATCTCCAATCTCCAGTCTCCAATCTCCCCAACGGCCGCAAGAAATCTGTAAGCAACGCCACAGGGTTTTGTAACAAGTTGCCTCTAATCTCTGAAGCGAACGAACCATTGAATAAAAAGGAGTTGTATCATGAAGAAATTGTTTGTCCTGTTGATGGCGCTAGGGCTTTTGGGCGTTTTGGCCGCTTGTGGTGGGGGTGTGAGCGAGGAAACGGCCGTGTCCTCTGAGCCGATGGCCGAAACCATGTCGGACCAATCGAACGAGGCCATGGCCAATGAAGCGATGGCCGAGGAGCCAATGGCCGACCATAACGACAATATGGCGATGGAAGAACCGACGATGGAGACGATGGAAGGGGAAACGGCCGTTTCCAACACGGATAGCATGGCGATGATGGATCAGCCCGCCTGGCAAACCATCGCCCTGACCGACGCCCGCAACGGGGAAAGCTTTACCCTGGCCGATTTTGCCGGCAAAACCGTGTTCGTCGAGCCGATGGCTACCTGGTGCACCAACTGCCGCCAGCAGTTGAATAACGTCGCCCAAATTCGGGAGCAGTTCGGTGACGACGTAGTCTTCATCGGCCTCAGCCTGGAAACCAATCTCAGCAGCGAAGAGCTGGCCCGCTACGCGGCCGATCAAGGGTTCGACTGGCATTTCGCCGTCATGACGCCCGACATGCTGCAAGCCCTGGCCGACACTTTCGGCCGTACCATCACCAACGCGCCATCCACGCCCCACTTCATCATCCGCGCCGACGGCACATACACAGACCTGGCGACAGGCATTGATTCCCCCGACCAGTTGGTGCAGATTATTCAGGGAGCGCAAAGCTAACAGAATTTATCTTGCGTGAAGCGTGATGCGTGATTCGTGAAACTTGCTCACGAATCACGCATCACGCTTCACAAAATCCCCTCTGCTCCTATGAACGAACTTCTCGAAGCATTTATTCTGGGCAACAGTGCCATTTTGACCAACGTCTGCATTTTGCCGCTTTATCCGGGGCTGATTGCCTTTATGGCCGGCACGGCAGCCAATGAAGGCGCGCAAAAAGCCACCCGATGGCTGGGCCTGCTGGTTTTGCTGGGTGTTTTAAGCCTGATGCTGGTGGTCGGGGCGATGTTGTACGTCTTGCAGCAATCGTTTGGCGCGGTGTTGCCGGTGCTGCTGCCCATCATTTACACGGCCGTTATCCTGCTCGGCTTCTTCATGCTGTTGGGCCGCAATCCTTTCCGGCGGCTGACGAGCATGCAAGCGCCGGTGCTGCGCAACCCGTATGCCGCCGCCTATGTCTACGGCCTCTTGCTCGGCCCGATGACCCTGCCGTGCGCCGGCCCCATCATCCTCAGTGCCTTTTTACTGGGCGCGGGCAGCTTTGCCGGGCTGGCGGATGGGCTGCTTTACTTTTTCGCTTTTGGTCTGGGGTTTGGCTGGCCGCTGGTGATTTTGCCCTTCCTGGCCATGCCCTGGCAGCGCCGTTTTACCCGCTGGACGACCCAAAACTACACGCTTTTAACGCGCGTATCTGGCGTTTTGCTGGTTGGGATTGGCCTGTTAGGCGTTTATGCCGATCTGCTGCCAAACATTTTTTAATGGCATCGGTCTGCTGCAACTATCATCCATCTGTCGTTTAAAGCGGCTCGGGTGAATCCACCCATCACATGCGGACAAAAGCATCGCAAAAGATTAACATTTCGCACCAATTTGAAAATTCACCTAACAAATTACGTGACAAGTTGGAATAAATTGTGTATTATCATAACTAAGCTTGAAGAGGTTAGGGTTGAGGGAAAATTCCTCCCCCCCCAAAAACTGGCACGAGAGAAACGCGAC
>JAKQCM010000496.1 GCA_029559155.1 Chloroflexota bacterium | reverse complement strand
CAGGCGTCGGTCTTGGGCTATACGCCCTGGAAAGACCGGCGCAAACTGGGCTACCACATCGGCTCCGTGTTTGGGCAGAAACCCCAGCTCTGGTATCACCTGCCCGCCGAGGACACCTTCCGCCTGTTCGCCCGCATCTATGAACTGGACATGGGCGAATTCCAGAAGCGGCGCGATTTCCTGGTGGAATCGTTCCAGATTGGCGATCTGCTGCAAACGCCGGTGCGCAAATTGAGCCTGGGCCAGCGCATGAAGTGCGAAATTGCCGCCTCGCTGCTGCACCGGCCGCGCATCATCTTCCTCGACGAGCCGACGATTGGGCTGGACGTGGTGGCCAAACAGCAAATCCGCGACGCCATCCGCTACCTGAATGAGCAGGAGCAGACGACCATCTTCCTGACCAGCCACGACGCGGGCGACATCGAGAGTTTGTGCAAGCGGGTGGTGATCATCAATCACGGCCGTCTCATCTACGACAACTCGACCTCCGCCCTCAAGCGCCAATATCTGCGCCGCAAAATCATCGACGTGCGCTTCGCCGAGCCGCTAACCGCGCCGTTTGCCTTGCCCTGCGTGGAGACGTTGAAACAGGGTACGTATGGCGTCAAGCTGGAATTCGACGGCCGTGACATTCCGGTGGAAACAGTCGTGCAGCAAATTATGGCGACGCAATCTTGCCAGGACATCACCATCGCCGACCCGCCGCTGGAGGAAATCATTCGGGAGATTTACAAGAAGTGATGCGTGAGGCGTGATGCGTGATTCGTGACGAATCACGAATCACGCATCACGCCTCAAAAAGGATTCACCATGCTCCTTCAACTTCGCCGCACAACAACCAAATACACCGCCATCACCATGACCAATCTGCAAAACCAGCTGGCTTACGTCTGGGAGGCATTGAACCGGGCGGTTTTTATTGTGCTGATCATGTTCGTGTTTATTCAGTTGTGGATGGCCGTTTACGAATCCCAGGGCGCAACGGAAATCGCCGGACTCAGCCTGTCGGCCACCATCTGGTACTTTCTCATCGCCGAGGTGATGGAGCTGGGCAAAATCCGCCACGACGAGCGCATCAGCGAAGAGGTGAAGGATGGTTCCGTGGCCTATACGCTGACACGGCCGTACAACTACCTGGCCTATCACTTCTTTAATGGGCTGGGGGAAACGGCCGTCAAAATGACCCTCATCTTCCTGCTGGGCCTGCCTCTGGTCGTCTACTACGCCGGTTGGCCGACCCTCCAGCCGCAGCACGCGCTGCCGGTGCTGCTGGTGGCCGCGCTGGCCATGCTGCTCGACTTTTTCGTCTTCAGCATCATCGGCCTGCTGGCCTTTGTCACCGAGGACACCTTCTCCTTCCGGCTGATTTACCAGAAGCTGGTCTTCATTTTGGGCGGGTTGATGCTGCCGTTGGACTTTTTGCCGGCCTGGCTCCAGCCGTTGGCCCGTGTGCTGCCCTTCAACCTGACCACCTACGCCCCGGCCAAGCTCTTCGTGGCCTTCACCTGGGCGCAGTTCTGGCAAATTCTGGCCCTGCAAGCCATCTGGCTGACAGTGTTTGGCCTCGTCCTCCTGCGCCAATACCGCTGGGCCACGCGGCAGTTGGTGGTGAATGGGGGCTGAAATTGGAGATTAGAGATTGGAGATTGGGCCATCTTTAATCTCCGGTCTCCAATCTCCAATCTCAAGGGAAAACCATGAAACGTATTCAAGCAGAACTCATCTTCCTTCGCGCGCTAGTGGGCGTGAATCTGGCTTCGGCGATGGAGTACCGGGCGAGTTTTATCTCGCAAATTGTTGGCATGTTCATCAACAACGGCATCTACTTCGTCTTCTGGATCATCTTTTTTAACCAGTTTGGCACGATACGCGGCTATAACGTGGACGAGATTTTCCTATTGTTCGCCATTGTCACGCTGGGCTATGGGCTGGGGTTTATGTTTGCCGGCAATACGCGGCAGTACATGGCCTATCTGGTAGCCCAGGGGCGGCTGGATTATTACCTGGTCTTTCCGCGCAACCTGCTGCTGCATGTCATCTTTTCCAAGATGATCGTCTCCACGGTGGGCGATGTGGCCTTTGGGCTGATTGCTTACAGTTTTACCGGGCGGTTTACGCTGGTGGAGATAGCGTTGTTTTTGAGCACGGCCGTTCTCGCGGCCATCATCTTTGTCGGCTATTCTGTCATCACCGGATCGCTGGCTTTTTACATGGGCAACGCCCAATACGCCAGCCAGCAAATGACCAACGCCATGCTGACCTTTGCGCTGTATCCCAATTCGCTGTTCAGCGGCGCGGCCCGCATGATGCTTTACACCGTTATCCCGGCGGCTTTTGTGGGGTCTGTGCCGGTGGACATTGTGCGTTCCCAGGACGGCCGTCTCCTCCTCCTGCTTCTGGCCGCCGCTGTGGTGGTCTGGCTCATCGCCCTGGCCATGTTTTACTACGGCCTGCGTCGCTACGAATCCGGCAGCGCCATCAACGTCAACCTCTAACCAAAAAAATCGCCTCGACACAAACCCTGTGTCGAGGCGATTTCATTTACAGGCGATCCGGCGCAGCGCGTTGTCAGGAACAACACGAGCGCAAATCCACAATCCGGTCGATAACCGGCGCGATGTGCTGCGCTACCTCCTCTTCACTTAGCCCTGTCACCTTAAACGTTACCAGCTTGTTCGCCGGGTCTTCCCCATCAAACATGCCAAAGGCGATAAACGAGCCGCCGGCCGCCGAAATGATGTGTGTCAGACGAGCCAACTCGCCCTGTACGTCCGGAACCAACGCAGTGACACGCACGCCGGGATCGCGCGCGCCCATCAACTCCTGAAAGATCTTAAACAAGTCGGTTTCGGTAATCAGCCCGACCAATTCTGTGCCCCGCATGACCGGCAGGCCGCCGATTTTGTTGTCTACCATGATGCGGGCGGCTTCTTCGATCGGCGTATCTTCTTGCACAGTCAGCACATGACTGGTCATCACCTCTTCCACGCGCAGTTTAGACAGCAGATAATTGATCTCCCACACCGAAAGCGACGTGGCGTCAGACGGCCCCGCGTCGAGCAAATCCTTATCCGACACGATGCCTACCAGCTTGCCATCGTCGATCACGGGCATCCGGCGAATTTTATGCTGTTTCATCACGGCCATCGCATCCATAATGCGTCTGGATGGCTCCACGGTAATCACCGGTTTAGACATACGTCCCCTAACAAGCATCTTTGCCTCCTTTTCGCTAAAAACTCTATTGCAGATTAAAAAATTTATCCGGTAATTGAGGGATGTGTCATGCTCAAAGCCTGTGCTGAGCCTGCCGAAGCATCCTCCGAAGCGCCCCATTTACGTGGGATGTCCAAGTTGTGGGGATTCTTCGCTCCGGAGGCTCCGCTCAGAATGACCAGCTCATTGCCTGATGGTTTTTATAAACACCAAAAGGGCTTTGGCATCGCAATCTCCAATCTCCAATCCCCAATCTCCAATCTCCAATCTCCAATCTCCAATCCCCCTAATGCCCCAAATACGCCGACCGAACGTGTTCGTTTTCGGCCAGTTCGCGGCTGGGACCATCAATTTCTACCCTGCCTTGAGCCAGCACATACCCATAATCGCTGATTGCCAGAGCCATTTGCACATTTTGTTCCACGAGCATCATGGTCAGACCGGCGTCTTTGAGTTTTTTCAGGCTTTGGAACAAGTCCAAGACCAATACGGGAGCCAGGCCCAACGACAATTCATCAATCATCAGCACAATCGGTTCGGCCATAATGCCGCGGGCTACAGCCAACATTTGCTGTTCACCGCCGCTCATCGTGCCCGATTTTTGCGCGCGCCGCTCTTTTAGCCGGGGGAACATCTCATAGACGCGTTCCAGATTCCGGGCAACATGGGCGCGTGCCCGTTTGGGTGATGCGCCCATCTCCAGATTTTCTTCTACCGACATATCGGTGAAGAGTTGGCGGCCTTCGGGAACCAGAACCACGCCCATTTCGGCTTTGGCATGAGCCGGCATATGGCTGATGTCTTGCCCATTAAACCAGACGGAACCTTGCCACGGTTTGATGGACCCCATGACTGTGCGCAGGAGGGTGGTTTTGCCCGCGCCATTAGCGCCTACCAGGGAGGTTAACCGCCCTTCTTCCATGCTGAGGCTTGTTCCCCATAAAATTTGCACTTCCCCATAACCAGAGGTGACGTCTCGAATTTCTAATATCGCCATCGTCGCTTCCTTTGTTGTATGTTACCGAAGACCCTAAGGGTTTTTAAAACCCTTAGGGTCTGCCTACCCTTCAGGCTCTTGTCTCATCGCGCATCAGGCGCAAGGCCAGATCCGGGTCGCCCAGATAGGCTTCGATTACTTTGGGATCGTTGGCTACATCGTGGGGCGTGCCTTCGGCGATCTGGCTGCCGTAATCTAAAACGAGCAGCCGGTCGCTGACGCTCATGACGGCTTTCATGACGTGTTCGATCATGATGATGGTGACGCCCTGGTCGCGGATGCTGCGCACGATGTCTACCATGTGGCCTATTTCCGATGGGTTGAGGCCGGCTAATACTTCGTCGAGCAGGAGGAGATACGGCCGTGCGGCCAGCGCTCGCGCCATTTCCAACCGCTTCTTTTGCCCCACATTCAGGCTGCCGGCCAATTGGTCGCTGCGCGGGGCCAGGCCGACAAATTCCAGCACTTCGTCGGCAATTTTACCGGCCGCTTTCAGGCCGTGGCCTTCGCGGCCAAAGCAGCTCCCGGCAATGACATTCTCGCGGACGGTGAGTTCGTTTAACGGCCGTACAATCTGATGCGTCCGCGCCATGCCCAACTTAGCCATTTCATACGGCTTGTTGCGTGTCACATCCTGGCCGCGAAAAATCACACGCCCTTCCGTGGGCGTATACACGCCGCTGATGGAGTTGAACAAGGTCGTTTTGCCCGCGCCATTTGGCCCAATCAGCCCCAGAATCTGCCCTTCGGGCAAATCAAACGTCACATCAGACAACGCTCGCAGCCCGCCAAAGTTCTTGCTGACGCCTTCCAATTGTAAAATCATTGCAGCACCCTCCGCAGCGCCGGGAAACGGTTCCGCAGCCAGCCGACCAACCCCGCCGGCACAAACAGCACAATCACCAACAGCAGCGCGCCGGCCACCGCCAGCTGAATATTCTTAAACAGCGGACTGGTCAGCAGGAAGCCGCGCAGGCTTTGGTAGCCCACGCCGCCGATGATTGGCCCCAGTACCGTGCCCTGCCCGCCCAACATCACCATGACAATCATCTCGATGGAAAAATTCAAACGAAACGCGGGGACCGGCTCAATGCTGCCGTTCTTAAAGAAGAACAACACGCCAATAATGCCGGGCAAAATTGCCGAGAGTACATAAGCCCATGTTTTGGCCGATGGCGCAACAACGCCCATGACCTCGGCTGCGTCTTCGTCTTCGCGGATGGCCAGCAGCCCCAGGCCAAATTTAGAGGTCCGCACCAGGTAACTGATGATGACGATGAGCAGTGTCAGGGCCGCCAAAATATAAAACGTCAGGCTGAGCGCCCGGGCTGCTCCGCCATAATCCTTGTAAATCTGAAAATTGAGGGTCATGCCCACCGGTCCGCCGAAGGGCTTGAAGTTGTTGATAAAAGCGCGCATAGCCTCGTTGACGCCGATGGTTGCCAGGGCAAAATAGCCGCCGCGCAGGCGTAAAATCGCTTTGCCCAGAAGGAAGGCCAGTAGCCCGGCCGCCAGGCCGCCCATCGGCATGGCCAGCCACAAAGACCAGCCCTGCACAGCCATCAGGTAAAAGCCTACGTAGCCGCCCAGGCCAAAAAAGACAACGTGCCCAAAGCTGACATAGCCGGTGTAACCCAGGAGAATGTTCAGGCTGGAGGCGAGGGCGATGGAGAGCATGATGGTGAAGATGGACTCGCGGGTGATGTCTTTGCCGGTGATTGTGGGCCAAAGGGTCAGGGCGAGAATGATGGCGACCGGCAGGATAAGACCGACAAAACTGCCCGCGTTTTGCGCCAGAGCGGCGCTGAGGCCGGTTTTTGTGTCGGCAGCTGCGAGTTGAGTGTCGTTTGGGCTGCTCATGATTTTTTCGCTCCGAATAATCCCTGGGGCCGGACCATCAGGATGAGAACAAAGAGGATGAACTCGATGACGGGAACCCAGGTGGCCGGCATGAAGGTGGGGATAATGCCTTCGAGTACGCCGAGGATGAGGCCGCCCAGCAGCGCCCCGACGGGATTACCCAGGCCGCCCAAAACGCCGATGACGAAACTTTTTAGCTCGTAGGTGCCGCCGGCCAGGATGGTGAAGGGGAACAACGTGGCGATGAGGCCGCCGGCAACGGTGGCCAACATGGTGCCGATGCCAAAACTGAGGGCCAGGATGCGCACGGAAGGCACACCCATGAGTTCGGCGGCGTTGCGATTGTTCGCGACGGCGCGAATGTAGCGACCGGAACGGGTGCGGCGAAGGTAAATGTAGAGTCCGGCGGTGATGAGCATGGAGAGCGCGGCGGCGACGATGCGGTTGATGGGAATGGTGGCGCTGCCGAGCGTGAAGCTGCCCAGGCTGTAGTCTACATTGCGCGGCGAGGCGGAGAAAACGGCCGTTCCCAATCCCGTAATGATCATCGCTACCGAAAACGTAGCCAGCAGCGTCGACAGATGCGGCGCATTAATCACGCGGTTCACGGCCACGAAGTAGATAACAATGCCTAACAACAGGCCAAAAATAGCGACGAAGATGAGCGCAACGTAGGGGTTGATGCCCAGACCGGTAAACAATAGGTAGACGCCAAACATACCCAGAGAAATTATGGGGCCGTGTGACAGGTTGATCACGTTCATCACGCCCCAGATAAGTGTTAGACCCATCGCCGCCAGGCCATACACAAAACCTAATAAGAGTCCGTCGAGGATGGAGGTCAATAGAAAGTCCATAAAGTTCTCCAGGAGAAGGTGGCGGGATTAGAGATTGAGCTTTTGTGGTGCAGGGTTAAAGGAGGGGCAGGTGGGTAACGGCCGTTTCTACCATGCTAGCAGCGTTGTGTTTCTCGTTGGCCTGCCATCTCCCAACAGTAAAAGCCCAATCTCTAATCAATCGCCTCGTGGGATAAAACAAGATTCCGGGTCAAGCAGGGAAAGGACAATTCCCATCCCTGCTTACCCGTGACGGACCTTTCTAATTTAGGGCGCCGGATAGAGCGTTTCGGCCGTTGCCCCTTCCAGCGGCCAGACCACTTCTTTGACTAGATTGCCGCTGGCATCCTTTTGCCATTGGATATAGACCATGGAATGACCGGTTTGCAGCCCGTGGGCTTCGGCCGTGGTGTCAAATTGAATGTGGCCGAAGAAGGTCAGCAGATTCATCGCTTCCAGCGCCTGGCGTACCGCGTCGGGATCAGTCGAGCCGGCGTCTTTGATGGCCTTCTCTAAAATTAACCCGGCCGCATAGCCGCCAGCAGCGTGATACGAGGGTTCCGTTCCGTCATATTTGGCTTCGTATCCCTGCACAAATTCTTCGCCGAGCAAACCGTACCAATCCAAACCGGCGGCAGTGGCCGATTCCGGCGTAAAGGCGGCTTGCAGTTCCCATTGGCTGGGGCCAATCACGCCCACGGCTGCGTCGCCCAAATCGGCAAAGTCTGGTTCTGGCGGCGCTACCAGCAGCGCAAAGAAACTGACGCCGATATTCTTCTCGTTTAACTGCCGGGCAAACGTACTGCCATCCTGGAAATGACCGCCGCCCATGATGGCGTCTGGTTTGGCGTCCTGAATTTTGTTGATGAAGGGACCAAAATCGGTGGTCTCCGGGTCGTAGCCCTCAACCAGAACGACGTTGTAGCCTTTGCCTTCGGCATATTGCCGGGCGGCTTCCACGACGTCGGTGGAGAATTTGCTGTTTTCATAGACGAAGGCGATGTTTTTGGCGTTGGCGTCCACGTGTTCCAGCAAATCAACCGCGCCGGTGAGGTAGCGCGAGGCCGGGGTGTATGCCTGGTACACCATCGTCAGACCTTGTTTATAGGTGTCGTCGGAAGCTGCGCCAGTGGTGATCATGACTTTGCCGTACTGTTCGGCGATGACGGCGGCGGCGGCCGTCAGCCCGCTGGAGTAGGGGCTGATGAGAAAGTTGGCGTTATCCTCGGTTGCCAGACGCGTATAAAGCTCTTGGACGCGGTCGGTGTTGCTTTCATCATCGTAAGAAACAAATTCCACCATCACTTTGTTGCCGTTGGGCAGCTCAATGCCGCCGGCCGCGTTGACGGTGTCTTTCCACAAATTTAGGCCATTGACCTGACCGGTGGAGGCGACGTTTTGGCTGCCGGTTTGGGAGGCCGTAAAGCCGATCACCATTGTTTCAGTGGCGGCGGCTTCTGTGTCTGCCGGTTGGTCGGCGGCCGGGGCGGCCGTATCGTTGGTGGCGGGTTCGGCAGCTGGTTCGGCGGTTGTTCCACCGCCGCAGGCAGCCAGAGCCAGGGCCAAAATCAAGAACAGGGACAAAATGACTGTGCGTTTCATGCGATTTCTCCTCTTCTGAAATGGGGCGATAGGTGTGGAGGGCCGGAAACGGCCGTTTCCTTTTCACCTGGTCGCCAGATTGATCAATGGGTGGGGACACCCGGTCAGCATGCGTACAGTGTACAGGTCGCATGAAAAAATCGAATAAAGACGGGCGGGCTTATGTAAAAAATGCATAAATAACGGCCGTAATTGTTGGACGTTTTGCTAAAAGCTGCGGCTATTTCAGACACCGCCTCGATCATGCTTACCCCAGCCACTCCGACCGCGTTATAATCAGCCGCATGTGGTTGAAGATGAAGCGCCTTGCCCCCAAGTACGCTCCCGGCATCATGACAGGACTCTACAGCGGTCGCCTGCTCAGTGAGCTGGCGGCTTTTTATTTCCACCTGCCCATCGGGATAATGGCGGCCGGGTTGATAACGGCCGTCGCAGTTATCTTCTCCGCCTGGATGCTGCGCCGCTATTCGTTTGCCCAAACCTGGCCGCTGTTGGGGTTGCTGGGCTACGTGGCGTATCCATTTCTCTCCTGGCCGGCCGCGGCTACCGTCCTGGCGGCTGCGGCCTTGGTGTGGGTGATGCCCCGGCCGTTCTCGTATCCTTTTTTTTCGGAGCGTGGGTGGCAAACGGCCGTATTGGCTGTCGTTGGGTTTGGGTTCCTGGCTCTCTACATCGCCACGTTGTCCCCTGATCTGCTGCCCGCCGACAATGGCGAGTTCCAGCTCGCCGCCGCCACGCTGGGCGTTGCCCATCCACCCGGATTTGCGCTCTACACCTTGCTGGCGCACCTGATGACTCGTTTGCCTTGGGGCGCAACGCCAGCTTACCGCGTAAACTTGCTTTCGGCTTTTACCAGCACGGCGGCGCTGCTGCTGGTGTGGCTGGCCGTGGCGCATCTGAGCAAGAGCCGATGGGGGGCGTTTACGGCCGTGCTGGCCCTGGGCACAGCCACTACCTTTTGGGCGCAGGCCACCACCGCCAACATCCGCAGCCTGACGGCCGTATTTGCCGCCCTCTCTTTTTATGCGCTAATTCGCTGGCAGACGGCCGTTAAATCCCCAAATACCCCATTCGCCGACCGCTGGTTGATTGTGTTGGCGCTGGCGTTGGGTTTTGGCCTCACGCACCATGTGTCGTTGGCCTTTATCGGCCTAATTTGCCTCACCTTTATCCCCATTGTCGATCCGGCGTTCTTACGGACGCCGCGCCGGTGGCTGCGGCCCATTTTGGCCGGGTTGTTGGGGTTTTTGCCCCTGCTGTATTTTCCGCTGCGCGCTAATTCCGGCGCGCCGGGAGCCACGGCGGATCTGGCTGCGCTGTCCGGCTTTGCCAACCATGTGCTGGGCCTCGGGTTCAGCGGCGACTTTTTCGCCTACACTGCGCCGGGGATTTTGTGGGAACGGCTGCGGGTAATGGGCAACGTGTTGACTTTTCAATTCTCGCCCTGGCTGCTGGCGGGGGCGGGATTGGGGTTGGCATTGTTGATCTGGCGCAACCGTCCGCTGGCCTGGCTGCTCGGCGGTTCGTTCGCCCTTCATTTGTTCATCACCGCCACCTACCGCGCGCCGCAAACGGTGGAGTACATGCTGCCGGCCTATGTGCCGTTGGTCATTTGCCTGGGATACGCCGTTGGTTGGCTGGTGGATGGGGTGTCATATCCGGGAGTAAAAGCGGCGGCTTATGTAACGGCCGTGGCGTTGTTGATGACGGCCGTGTGGCAAACCATTCGCCATTTCCCCAGCTACCAGACCCTGCACCAGTCCACTTACGTCCGCGATGCGATGGAGCCGCTGCTGCAGGACGCGCCGCCGGACAGCATTATCCTGGCCGATTGGCATTGGGCGACGCCGCTGTGGTATTTGCAGGCCGTGGAAAACCGGCGGCCCGATGTCACCGTGGAGTTTGTCTATCCGCGCACGGCCGATTATGGCGCGGATTGGGCAGCGCGGATTGGAACGGAATGGGGCAACGGCCGTGCCGTCATTGCTACCCATTTCGACGAAATCGCCTATGCGGCTTTGCCCATTCCGGAACCGATCGGGGATGCTTTTCTATTCCGCCAGACGCCCCGCCTGAGCTTGCCAGACGATTTTGTCCCTCTCGACCTGACCCTGGGCGGCGTTGTTCAGATTATCGGCTATGCTGTCGATCAGACGGCCGTGGCCATTGGCCAGGAAGCCATCCTCACCCTCGCCTGGCAGCCAACCGTGGATCTCCAGGCGCCGATTTCCCTTTTTGCGCATCTGGTGGGGGTAGACGGCCGTGTCTACGCCCAACAAGACGTGCCCGCCGCCCCGCAAACCGCCGGCCAGACGCTAACCCAATTCCGCCTGACGCCGCGCCCCGGCGCGCTGCCGGGCGATTTCGCCCTGCTGATTGGCGCGTATGGGGCTGAACCCTTGTTAACGGCCGATGGCGCCGCGCGCGCGCCCATCGCCACCCTGCCGGTCATTGCCATGCCGCAGCCGCCATACACCCAAAACCGGACCTTCCGCCCCTCAAGCGACCTGTCGCGCACCCTTGTCGGTTACGATGCGGACCAGACGCTGCCGGACCAAAGCCGCCTCTACCTGCACTGGCGAACCGGCGATGGGTACGTGACCGAAGTCGATGCTGGTACCGAGGGCAGGGTTCCTGGTTTGTTGGGAGCCTGGGGCATGGTCACGACCCGATGGGTTCCGGCGCAGGGCCGCGACCCGCACTACATTCCGTTAGGTCAGGGCATTGTCTGGACGGGCGGCTTGATGCCGGTTGATGGGGTTGCGCCGGGCGCATCGCTGACGCTGCGGCAGGCATTTGCTGCCGGTTGGCCCATCACCAGCGATCTGGTGACTTCTGTGCGCCTGATTGGGTATGAGGCAGATGGCATCCATTGGGCGTGGTGGGATCTGAGCGATGGCGTGCCGGCGCTGGGCGCGATTCCGACGTTGAAGTGGATTGCCGGTTCGCGGGTCAATGACCCCCATGTTGTCACCGTAAACCCATCGACGCCCAGCGGGCAGCCAGTTGGGGCGACGGTGCGCCTGTATGATGCCTTCACCAATCGGCCGCTGCCGATTTTGGATGAACGGATTACAACTGATTTGCAGCTTCCCTGGATTCCATTGGGTCAGACAACTGCGCCGTAACACAAAAAAGGCTTGTACGTTGGTCACGTACAAGCCGTTGAAAATATGGGCCCACTAGGATTCGAACCTAGAACCCAGCGGTTATGAGCCGCTTGCTCTGCCATTGAGCTATAGGCCCTAAGCCGAATGAGAGCGGCAGACGGGACTCGAACCCGTGAAAACAGCTTGGAAGGCTGTTGTGTTACCACTACACCACTGCCGCAAAAAGTCGGGGCGGCCGGATTCGAACCGACGACCTCTCGGACCCAAACCGAGCGCTCTACCAAGCTGAGCTACGCCCCGAGTTGTTAACGGATGCTAGTATACTGAGGCGAATGCACAACGTCAACTTTTGCGGCAGAGCAGCCGCAGAGCCGCCGGAGCGGCGGGAGTGATTTTGGCGCGTTCGTCGATTTGGTGCCCAACCAGCCAGAGCGTGTGGTTGGCGCTGCTGACCAGAGGCCAATTTGTCCGCCACGCTGCGCCGATTTTCCGGTTGATCATGATTTCTTTCAGGCTGGCGGAACGGCCGTTCATGCCCAACGGCGTCATACGTTCGCCAGGGTATCTTCCCCGAACGATCAAATCAGTGGCATCCGCTGCCAGATAAGCTACCCACGGGTCCCGGTTTTCTTCTACCTGGGCCGGGTCTATGTGTGGCAGCAGGCTGGTTTCGATGATCCAGTTGTTGGCCAAATGCGTTGTACCGGGGACTTTAAGCGATAGGACTGCCCCGGCAGGAATTTGAGGCCACTCATCGGGGTTTGGCCGGAAGTTTGCGGCGGTGATGTGCAAACGGCCGTAATCGACCCGTAAAACCAAATCGCCGGGTAAAGAACTTTGCGCGCCAACCTGGCCGCGTTCGGCCACCAGCCGGGCCTGTTCGATGGCCGGGAAAAGGATGTCTGTGAGAGACGGCCGTAAAACCGCTACCGCGCGGCGTAACATGCGCCGCTGTAAGGCCAGCGACAGCGCCAGCCAGCGGTCGCGGTGCAAGGAAACCCCGCCTTCCGATTGTTCTTCAACGAGCGCCGACCAGTTTTCCGCCGCGAGTTGATCCAGGTAAGCCTCGTCGGCGGCGGCGATTTCGGCGAGCTGCTGCAGATGGGCGGCAAACTGGGGATTGTAGGCGGCCAATTGGGGTAACAGGTGGTGGCGAATGCGGTTGCGCAGGAAGCTGGTATCGGCGTTGGTGCTGTCGTGTACAGGAGTTAAGCCGTGCTGCTGGCTGTAAGTTTCGATGTCGGCGCGGTTGATGGGGAGGAACGGCCGTAATAAGACAATTTCTGGCGCTTCCGGCATGGGCGAAGCGGGTTTCATGCCGCTCAGTCCGGCCAGACCAGTTCCGCGCAGCAGGTTGAGCAGAACGGTTTCCGCCTGGTCGTCGGCGTGATGGGCCACAAGAACGGCCGTGGCGTCTGTTTCACGAGCCAGACGGGCAAAAAAGCGATACCGCGCCTGCCGTCCGGCTTCTTCCAATGATTGACCACGTTCCTGAGCCTGGGCGACTACGTTCACCGTTTCGCTTGCGCAGGCTACACCCCAGGCGGCGGCTGTTTGGGCGACAAATTGGGCATCGAGAACGGCCGTGTCGCGCCAACCATGATTGAGATGAGCCGCTAAGAGCTGGCCGTGTGGCACAAGCTGCGCCAGGACATGCAGCAAAACCAGGGAATCAACGCCGCCGGATACGCCCACCACAAAGCGATAGTCTGAAAACGGCCGTGCCAGAGGCCGCAAGGTTTCCGCCAAAAATGCCTGAGTATGTTTCGCTAAATTCATCGGCCAGGAAAGTGGTCAAAATAAAAAAGGCCCCAAAGGGCCTAATGAAGTGTAGGGCGGGTGGGAGTCGAACCCACACGGAGGTTACTCCGGCGGATTTTAAGTCCGCTGCGTCTGCCATTTCGCCACCGCCCCGGATGACCATTGTGCAGCAAAGGCGATGCGTATTGTACACACGAAGATATGCCCCAACAAGGGCAAAATCAGAGTAACATGCGGACCGAAGGGATGTGATTCCTCTGCCGAAACACCGATCCACTATGACAATAGTAAGTTTGACTTGAATTTTTTCACCTAGTATAATGCTCAACGACTTGTAAAATTGTCATAATCGCTTAATCATAGTAACTACAGACAGACCCCAAGGGTTTGCTCCTAAGAGAATTTGGATTATTTAGGCATCAAACCCTTGGGGTCTTGCCAGAGAAACCTGAACTGTTACTAATCATATCCGATTAAAAACAAAAAAGTGACTGTAATGTAATGGTGACGGCCGTTGTTTGGCGTCATTGAATATGAAATCTTTTTAGCAGGAACGACAGTTATGGCCCTAAAAGGCAACCTGCGCGACTTTTCCACAACCCAGTTGCTCAATCTAATAAACCTGGCTCGAAAAACAGGGACTCTTACCATTCAACACAATGGCGATTCGGCTCAATTGTCCTTTCGTGAAGGAAAATTGATTTACGCCTTCATGGGGGAAGACACCCAAAACCACCTGGCGCAAATATTGCATGATGCCGGTAAGCTGTCTGAAGAGCAGGCGCGAATTATTCAACTGCGCGCCAAAGGGACAAGCGACAAACAACTCGGCCACATGCTCATTCAGCGTGGGCACATCACCCAAAGCGACATCATCCAAAGCGTAAGGCAGAGTGTTTTGGACACAGTTTATAGATTGTTTACTTGGGGGGAAGGCTTATTCCGTTTCGACGCCAATACCTTGCCATCTCCAGGCCACATCACCATTCCCATTGATTTGGAAAGCGTCATAATGGAAGGCAGTCGACGGCTGAAGGAATGGGAAATCTTACAGGAAGAATTGCCAGACCTGGATATTTCGCTGCGATTTACCGATCACCCGGATGCCCGTCTAAGAAACATCAACCTGACCGTTGAAGAATGGCGTGTCGTCTCCTTCGTCAATCCCCGAAATTCGATCCATCAAATTGCCCGGGCGAATAATCTTAGTGATTTTGAGATTCGACGCATTGTGTATGGAATGCTGCAAGCCGGTTTGGTAGAAATTGTCCGTCCGGCGAAGCCGCAGCCTGTGCCACCACCGCCTGGGAAATCGCCAAGCGCCAAGCAGGAGACAAGAAAAGAGATAGAGCAGCAGTCACCGGCGGTGAAACGTTCTGTCGTTGTTCGCCTGATCGATCGCATCCGTGGTTTATAAAATGGCTGAGGCGTACCAAGAGGGTACACGGCCGTATCTCATTCAAATCCTTTTATCTACAGCCCCACCCACTCCCAAGAGGGTATCATTCTTATGCAAGCAGTAAAAATGGTCATCACAGGTCCGTTTTCAGCGGGCAAAACACAATTCATTGGGTCCATCAGTGAAATAGACGTCGTATCCACGGAACGTCGTATCAGCAGTAATGCAGAACAAATCAAAGAATCCACGACTGTTGCCATGGATTTTGGCCGTATTACGGTGGGCGATGATCTGGTCCTATACCTGTTTGGCACACCCGGACAACGCCGGTTCGATTTCATGTGGGATATTTTGTCACAAGGCATGTTAGGATTTGTGGTCATGGTCGACAGCACCAAACCAGAAACCTTCCGAGAGGCCAAACGCGTCTTGGAAACATTCGAAAGTTATGCAGCCACTCCTTACGTTGTAGCCGCCAACAAACAAGACATGGAAGATGCCTGGGAACCAGAAGATTTACGCATCATCCTGCGCTTGCGATCTGAAGTCAAAATTCTGCCCTGCGTCGCCAATGATAAAGAAAGCGTCAAAAACGTTTTGCTAGAGCTGCTCTATTCCATATTAGAAGAGCTGGATAAGGCTGAAGCAGCCTGAGCTTGTTTAACGGCTCATTTACATCACCTTAACTTTCTTTTCACAGTTTTAATTTGGGGCAGGTGCTACTATCCATATACAAATTCGCCCATGTTAGCTGGATTATAGAACGATTACTCGTGCGAAGAGGCGGCGAACGCCTTAGCAAGAAAAGGTAGCAAACTGCCGTCTAATCGCCGATAAAGTTAAAACACAGGGCGGCATTGAGGCTAACGTGAGTTCTATCGTTACAGAACAGGGTCTTCTTCATTATGAATCCGTCGGTCGCGGGCAGCCGATAATCCTTTTACACGGTTGGATTAATTCTTGGGACGTCTGGCGCGACTCCATGTTTGCCCTCGCTCAAACCAAGACGTACCGTGTTTATGCTCTGGATTTTTGGGGATTCGGAGATTCCGCCAAGGGAGCCAGAACGACCTCCTCTACCTACCGCGTTTCCAGTTATGTCGATATGGTGAATCAATTTATGGATACGCTGGGGATTCAAAAAGCCCCAGTTTTTGGCCATTCCATGGGCGGCACGGTTGCCTTGCAAATGGCTCTGGAGCATCCGGACCGAGTTGTGAAAGTTGCCGTTGTGGGTTCACCGGTTATCGGCAATTCGCTGAATCCGTTTTTGCGGCTCGCAGGTTATGGCGCAATTGCAAAACTAATCTGGCGTTACCCAATTTTACTTCACTCGATCATGCGTATTCTCCTGGCCAAAGATTCTAAAGAAGTTCGGCAAATGATTTCACGAGATGTTCAGCGGACGACGATTGAATCGTTCTTTCGCAGTATTGGTGATTTGCGGGATACCGATTTGGTTGGCAGTCTGAACACCTTGAATTTACCCACCTTGGGCATTTATGGCGTCAATGACAATATCGTTTCCCCTGGAAATGCAGAATTGCTGACCAAAAATACACCCCAAACGCAGATCTCTATGATGCAGCACTCGCGGCATTTTCCGATGATCGACGAACCTGAGTTATTTATCACCACTTTAAATTCGTTTTTAACCAATGGCGTGGCCGAAAAACCAGTACAGGTAATTAAGACTCCCAGTGAATGAGATAATCCAAAAGCAGGCACAGGAAATGGAAGAATTTTATTATCCCAATAAGATGGGACGAATTGTCCTGACTGCTATGGAAGAAATAATGGGGCGGCATGGTGTGAACGCTATTTTGAACCTCGCCCAACTTCACCATCTAGTCAATAATTATCCGCCAAACAATCTGGAAATGGGGTTTACGTTTAACGAATTTAGCGCCATTCAGGAAACGCTGGATGCCATGTATGGGGTTCGTGGCGGCCGTGGGTTGGCGATGCGTGCTGGTCGTGAAACCTGGCGCTTGGCGCTGAAGGAATTTGTGCCGGTCTTGGGAATTAGCGATTTGGCAATACGGACGCTGCCTTTGGGCATTAAAATAAAAATTGGTCTGGATATTTTTGCCCAAACGTTTAATAAATTTAGTGATCAGCAGGTGCGGCTGGGTGAAGATCAACGTGGTTATTTGTGGATTATTGAACGGTGTCCGATTTGTTGGCAGCGTTCGTCTTCGCAGCCATGCTGCCATTTGGCGGTGGGTTTGTTGGAGCAATCGTTGGACTGGGTAAGCCGAGGGCGCCGGTTTCGGGTGGAGGAAGTTTCTTGTGTGGCCAGAGGGGATGATACCTGTACGATTTTGATTTCCAAGAAGCCAATTGCTTGATAGGATGGGTTAAGTTATGCGACGAATCATCCTGACGGAAACAACCCAAATTCATCCTTTTAATGAACCAGCGCGTGATTTGCGGGTTCAGAATAAGCCGCTTTGGCTGTGGCAGCGCGATTTGTTGACGCCGTATACGAGTGAAGAGCGGGAGTATCCGGATTGGCAAACGGCTTATCGTTTTGAAGAGGAGGCGGTGGAGTGTTTTGTTCACCGCGACAACTTGTTTTTTAACCGAGATTTGATTGATGAGTTTGTGAGCCGGGCGCGTAACGGCCGTCGCCCGGTGCGTTTGGCCTTTTCGATTGATGATCCGGCAATTAAAACGCATGTGAAGCCATTAACCCACTCCTTTTTTCAACAAGATAAATTGTTGTTGACCGATATGTGGTATTTGCCTAAAGGGCTTTCACAAAGTGTTGAAGCGCAGCCCCTGGTCATCGACACAGAACCGTTGGAACGAGGGTATTACCATGTGCCGCCGTATATGGCCACGGATTTTGGGGATTTGGTGTACCAACTGCCGCGCAAAGCGTTTGTGTTGATCGAAAATTGGGTTCATGTGTTTATTGCCGATATTTTATTTGGCGTCTTTGCCCGCGGCGCTTTTTTTGAGAACCGGATTGATGCGGATTGGAAACTGAAGCTGAAGATTTTGTCGAGATCTTTGTTGGAGCAGAAGCATGTTTTGTCTAATTCGGAGATGGTGAAGATAGGCAAAAATGTGAGCATCGACTCTTCGGCGGTTATTCATGGACCAACGGTGATTGGCGATAATGTGAATATCGGCGCGGGAGCCGTGATAGACAATTGTACGATTGGAAGTAATGTGACCGTTTCCCAGGGCTGTCAGTTGATGTTGAGCGTGGTCAGTGATGGTTGTTTTTTGCCTTTTCGGACCTCACTATTTATGACAACGATGATGGAAAACACAATGGTGGCGCAAAACACCTGTTTGCAATTGTGCGTGGTTGGCCGGGACTCGTTTATTGGCGCAGGCACCACGTTTACGGATTTTAATATTTTAGGCGGCCCTCTGCGGACTTTGAGTAATAAAAACGGCTCGCTTGAAGAGACGAACATGCTGGTTTTAGGCGGATGTGTTGGGCATCACTGCCGGCTGAGTTCTGGTTTGGTTATTTATGCGGCGCGTACGGTTGAATCGGATGTGGTGCTGTTAGCCTCTCGCGAGCGTCAGTTTATCACGAAAAACGTGCGGTTTGAGGATAGCGATCATTATCCGTATGAAGATAAATATCCTTATCCGCGGTTGTATCCCCGGTCTGATGAGTTATAGAAGGGGCGCTGGTTGGTGGGGAACGGCCGTTTCCCTTCCCCCATCTCTTTTAGCCGACAACTCATTGGAATTTGTTGCTTCATCATGAAATGTAGTCTTTGCTTCGGGACAGAAATACCATTGAAGATATGTGCATTTCACGGATAAACTCCGGTTTATGGAAGATACATTTGCTTTTATTATTCATCCGATTGACCCTCAGCGAGATGTCAGCCGCAAATATCCCGCATTGGGCAAACTCCCTGTTTGGCTAATTGATTTTTTGTCCCTGTTTTTCCCACCGGTTTATATTTCGGAAATTCAAAACATAGAATCTGCGGCAAACGGCCGTTCTCTCCACGGCTGGTTTGTGGCTTGCCCCCTGACCCCTACCCGCATGATGAGCCTGCCGCCCAAAGTAGTGTACAAAAAAATCATCCAAACCGGTCGTCTGGCGCAAAAACTTGGCGCAAATATCCTGGGACTGGGCGCATTCACCTCTGTCGTTGGCGACGGAGGGCTTACTGTAGCCAGCCAACTCCAAATTCCCGTCACCACTGGCGACAGCTATACCATCGCCGTAGCCGTTCATGCCATCCAAAAAGCCGCTCAGATTATGGATATCCCCCTACAAACAGCTACCGTTGCCATCGTTGGCGCAACAGGAGCCATTGGGTCAGTTTGTGGGCAGCTGCTCGCGCCAGAAGTAGCTGAAGTACTCCTGATCGGCCGTCGGCACGACAAACTCAGTGAGGTGGCTGAACTTGTCCGTCAGGCTGGCTGCGCACACGTCACCATCAGCGAAAACATGGCCGACCTGACCAAAGCCCATTTGATCATAACCGTTACCAGCGCCATCGACACCATCATCGAACCCGGCCACTTGCGCCAG
>JAKQCM010000492.1 GCA_029559155.1 Chloroflexota bacterium | reverse complement strand
AAATTCGAGACCGGCTGGGTGCGGCTGGATGTTGAGAGATTGGGGTAAGAACGGCCGTTGGTTGGTTGCGCTGGGGGAGTGGATAACGGCCGTTTACCTTCCTTAGCCGCGAATATTCGAGACCGACTGAGTGGGGTTGGTTGATGAGAGATGGGAATAGAGAACGGCCAGGAATTTACTTTAATAAAGCCACAAATTCATCACGGTTGAGGTCTGCATCTCGCAAAACCTTGCGCAGCAACCCTCGGCCAACATCTTGTCCTGGATGATCTGGTACGGTTACAACACGACCATCTGGATGCCGTAACCGGACGTGACTTCCTTTTTGTCGCATACTTTCAAAGCCAGCTTTGTTAGGCGCAGCAATAACCTGACGAGAAGTAAGAACTGGCAACGGGGGCATTAAACTGTGACACGCTGTACGCCAATAAACTCAGAAATAGAAACTTCTGTCATTTCTTCCAGACAAAGCGCAATAACTTCCCGCATGTTTGCCATCAATTGGTCAATTGTTTCACCCTGACTATAACAGGCCGGAAGCTGGGGTACTTCCCCAATAAACATCCCATCTTCATCCCGTTCGATGATTACGTAAAAATCTTGTTGACTCATTGATTTTAACCTCACATGGTTTAATGGGATTATAGCATGGATTGGTTGTTGCTAGTTTCGTTATGGATTTCCTTGAATAGCAAAATTATCAGACTGGCCAGGTGATGAGGGATGAGGCAGGAACCGCCGTTTTCAATAAGCGCCCCACTCCATGATCAACCAGATTCGCTTGCCAATTGTTAATTGTCAACGCCCAATTGTTAATGGAGCGCGTGGTGAAAGTTATTCGTTATCCGTTCACTGTTTTTAGTTGAATGTTAGAACGGCCGTAACCCGACCCAGCACCCGCAGTTCCACCCGGTCGCCCTCGCGCTTCAATTCCACCATGTCGCCATTGTTGATGCGGCCAATCACGTCGCCGTCGAAGCTGTAGGCGTAGGGAATGCCCTCCAGCGAGCAGGCGGGCGCGCTCTGCTGATCGATGTCGGTGTTGACGATAGCCAGCGGCGCTTGGCCGCGATAGAACAGCTCCAGCAGCACGTAAGGCGCCACCGTGGAGCCGCTGCCCTTGGGGAAGATGGCGATTTTCCCGGCCAGGCTCTGCCCATTGGCCGGATGCCCCTCTTCTTCGATGACGCCGGTCTCCCGGTTGACAAATCCCAGCAGGGTGATGGGTGCATCGGTGACAAAGGCTTCGCCGCGCACGGTGAAACTGGGCTGGGAGGGCAGGCCACGGCCGTTCGCCGCAAACGCCCCGGTGTGGGGGTGTGGGGGTGTGGGGGTGAGCCGGTGAGCATCTTGTTCCGCACTCCGCACTCCGCGCTCCGCACTCCGCACTCCGCGCTCCCCGTTCTCTTCCACCTGCCACTCGCCCCGCGCCACGCGCACACAGTCGGCCAGCTTCATCACCGAAGTGGGGATGCCGTTGAGGCCGGATTTGATGTAGTGTTCGGCTTTCATGGAGTTGGTGAGGACGTGGTGGACCCAACTTTGGTCGTAAGGGACCACTTCCGGGCAGGTGTTTTCCAGCAGCAGCGCGCCGCTGGCGCGGATGGCCTCGGCGAGGCCGGTTTTTTCGGCGATGGCTTTGTTGTGGGCGGAGGTGAAAACCCAGACCGGCGGGCCATCGGGGGGCAGCGGCCGGCCGCGCAGCAGCTCGGCCGTGGCCCGCAGTTCACCCACAGAAGCCTGCGGGCAGCCAATGGTGATGAGCGAAACGGGGGATGACGGCCGTAAATCCGCATACCGCTGCGCCAGCGCCGCCTCATCAAACACCAGATGGTCTTGAAACTCGCCTTCTGGCGCGTCGCTCAAGCCCTCGATGTAGAGCAGGGGGCAGCCGTAGTTGGCGGCGGCGGCCGTCAGCGCCTTGCGCTGCTCGTGGTTCAAATCGGCCGGTAAGCCCTTGATGAGCGGGATGGGGCCAAGCGGCAGTTTCCAGTGTGATTGGCGCTGCTTGCCGATCCAGTCGCCCAGGATGGAGAAGTCGGTGGGGTCGTGGAGAACGGCCGTGACCGTCACTTCCAGGTTGGGCCGGCGCGCGCCTTCGGCCAGCAGGCCGTATTTGGGCGTGTAGCCGGTGAGGGCGCAGGCCAGCGCCGACAGCCCGGACTCCCGATTGGTAGTCAGGCCGCAGTAGGAATTGCCAAAACAGATGGCGTTGGATTCGGCCCAGGCGGCCGTGCCTTCGGTGACCACGCCTTCCCATTCGTAGGGCGTGCAGGATTGGGTGGGCTGCACTCCCAGCCGGGTGTAGAGGGCCACGATTTCGTGGTTGTGCTCCAGAAAATCGGGCGCGGTGATGCGCATTTCGGCGAATTGGGCCTCGTCGCAGCCGGCCGAGTTGAGGGTGGTGGGCACGGCCACGCCCGGCCCCGGATCGGCGGCCAGGCGGGCCAGGAATTGGCGCAGGCCCAGCCCGCCGGTCAGCGGGGAGACGCCGGAGAGGTGGGCCGTGTGAACGGGGATCAGTTCGGTGGCCCCGGCGGCGGCGGCCATGTCTAGCAGCAGGCGCATACCCATCTGCCGGGCCAATCCCTGCTCGCCGTTGAGCATGGCCTGTTGTTCGTTATTGAGGGTAATGGTTGACATAAGCTTCTCGTCTTGGGGAGATTGGAGACTAGAGATTGGAGACTATCGCGCAGTCTCCAATCTCCAATCTCCAATCTCCAGTCTCTAATCTCTCTCTTCCCCCTGCCCAAACGTAGCTGAGGGTGGGTCGTAAGACGGCCGTTTCTTTTCCTGATAATGGATGTATTCGCGCTGGGTTTCGTAGGCGAAGTCGATGTCGTCGTGGGGCTGGAAGGCGCGCAGAATGGCTTCGTGAATCACTTGTTCGCTGTCGCGGCGTTGGCGCGGCTGCACCAGGTAACGCAGCGTCAGCAGCACACCGCTGCTAGCAATTTGGGTATAAACGGCCGGCGCAATGTTGGTGTAGGAGATGACAAAGCGCATGCCCTTCACCTGGCGCTGTTTGAGTTGGTGTCGGTCTACCTGCGGCGCGTAGGTGTTGACGACTTCAGTCAGGATGGCTTTGGCTTTTTGCCAGTCGCTTTCGAAGGTGACCAGGATAGGGATTTCGTTCCAGATGAAGGGCAGGCCCTGGCTGTAGTTGGCGAGGATGTTGGTGAAGACACGGCCGTTTGGCACATGCAAAATACGGCCGGTGCTTTGTTCGGCGTCGATACGGCCGCCCACTTCCAACATGCTAAACTCGAACAGGCGAATGTCGATGACGTCGCCGGAGAACTCGCCTACTTCCAGACGGTCGCCCACGGCAAACGGCCGTCGCGTCACAATAAACACCCAGCCGGCCAAATTGCTGATCATATCTTGCAGAGCAATCGCCAGACCGGCCGACAAAATACCCAGGTACGTCAGCATCGACTGAATACCCGCCAGCCAGATGCGCCCAATCAAAATCATCCCCAAAAGAAAAGCCGTGTAATCCACAGCTTTACGCCAATTGTACAGCGCGCGCGTTGAATCATGAAAGCGCTGGTTGACGTAGCGAAAAGACACCCATCGCAGCAGCATTATCAACAAGAATATCAGTATGGTGGCAAAGATTTTGTCTTGCGTTTCCGGGCTGAGCTGGAATTGGGCCTGTAGAAATGTTTGTATACTTTCGAACATAGACGCCTGTTAGTTTTCCTGGCCGAGACCAGTTTCCTCGTGCAATTCCGGGCGAACCACCAACACTTCGATGCCTGTCTCGCTTTGAATCGCGTGGGCGAACTGCTCCACTGCATCATCGCCAAAGATGTTAGCCGTCGCCCCGCGCGGCGCGCCCAAAATAAGCAGTTCCGCATCCGACGCGCGCAAAAAATGACCGATTTCCTCCTGAACACGCCCCTCGCGGATTTCCACATGCGATAAAAGACCGGCCGATTCGGCGCGTTGTTTGGCGACTTGCAGCAAGGTGCGGCCCAGCCAGTTCAATTCGGCGCGCAGCGCGGGCAGCAGCAGTTCGTCCACCTCGCCCATGCTAGAAGGGTCGGTAACGTACAAAAAAATCAGCGGTTTTCCGGTGCGGCGCGCCTGGCGAATTGCCGCCATTTGGGCAGCGCGGCTGCCTTCGCCGCCTCTTGTGGCACATACAATACATTTCATAAGCACGTTTCCCGAATGGTTCATGACGTTTTTTAGAACCCTGACCGTTTTGCGCCTCATCGGGCACTGCTGAAGGGCAAACCAAACGGTTTGAGTTTGTATGGATGTTACTCTTTTTCATCCTTCAGGCTGCGGCTGCGCTTGATTATTTCCAGAGCAGCCAGATGGTTGTCTGTTTCTTTGCCCAAATCTTGCAGCAAGTCATCGGAAATGAACCCCTGGCGGGCGGCAACACTGAGCGCCGCGCGTTCGGCTTTCAACACATCTTCGCGGGCCTGTAAAAACATATCTTGTTCCAGTTCCGGATAATCTTGCAGGTGTTCGCTTAGCGCATTTTTGGCGCTGCGGATTTCTTCGTCATAGATATTGCTCATGGCTTCCCAAATTTCTGGAAAAAGAATATCCACATCGTGGAGGCGATCCAATTCTCGTTTGCCGGCTCGTTTGGCGTAGATATGAGCCTGAAGCTGCTGCTGCTGAATCCAGTGGGCGGGTTTCACAGCCAGGCCTAAGCGCTTGATCAGCTTTTCGATGGTGATGCCTTGCACCAATAAGGTAAAGAGTACCACGCCAAAAGTCATCACACGAATCTCATTAGAGAGGTCGCGGCCAAAGACATTGCCGGTAAGTGTGAGGGCCAGGGCCAAACTGATGGCGCCGCGCAGGCCGCCCCAGTAGATGACGTGCTGGAAAGGCCTGGATATGTTGCGGGTTTGGGGGGTAAGTTTGTTGTGAACGGCCGTAAACCCATAGGCAATAATCACCCGGCTCAACAACACGGCCGCCACCGCCACAATAATCGGACCCAAATACGGCCGCATCTGCGTAATTTGAATTTCCAGGCCAATCAACAAAAAAACCAGCGAGTTCACCACAAAGGCCGAAAATTCCCAAAAATTGTCCAATGTCAGGCGCGTCGTCGGCGACGTGTTTTGCATACCGATATTGCCCACAATCAACCCGGCGGCCACCACGGCCAAAATACCACTCACGTGCAGCTCCTCGGCAATAACATACGAGCCAAAAGCCAACGCCACCGTGGTCGTCGTTTCAATCAGGTGGTCGTCGACGTTTTTGAGGATGATGTAAGAAACCACGTAACCCAACGTCAGCCCGACGGCGACCCCGCCAAGGGAAACCCGCAAAAATTCAATGATCGTATTCGTCAGACTGAAACTTTGCGCGCCGGTAATGGCCAGACCAATCATCAAATTAAAGATGACGATAGCCGCGCCGTCGTTGAACAAACTTTCGCCTTCTACCAAAATTGCCAGCCGCTTGCTAACACCCAGACTGCGGAAAAAGGAAATAACCGCCACCGGATCAGTCGCCGAGATGAGCGCGCCAAAGGCAAAAGCCGCCAGGACTGGAATGTTGAGTACCCAGGTGATAATTTCTCCCACAATCAATGTACCGATCAACGTTCCACCGACGGCCATGATGGTGATGATGACAAAATCGTCGCGCAGGTTTTTCCATTTGATGTGCAGTGTGGCTTCAAAAAGGAGCGGCGGCACAAGTAGGGCCAGAATAATGTCGCTGCTGACGTGGAAGGGCAGGAAGTTGGGCACAAAGGAGAGCGCCAGCCCAACCAACACCAGAGCGACGGTGTAGGGAAACCGGAAACGCCGGATGATAATAGCGACCAGCGCCGCAATAGCGAGCAAAAAGACCAGCCCTATCTCCTGACGGATCAATTCACTTTCTTGGGCAAACAGTTGTAGTAATTGCATGTGGTTTATTTCTGATAGTTGATGGCTAGAAAGGCGGGTGTCTTTTGGTTATAAATTAACATACTCTTGCAGGTTGACACGGCCGTATTCCCCGCGTACATACTTGCCTTTGTCAGCTCCCCAGGGAATCGTGCAGTCCAGCCCCATCTTGGCCGTGAGGCTTTTTTGCCCCGGCACATGCAGCCCGGAAGGGTCCAGCGAGCTGCCCGGCTGATTACTCAGGACAACGAGGTCCTGGTCGGCCTGGAAGCGGGTGGCTACAGCCCATTCTACCTGCATGGGGTCGTAAATGTCCACGTCGGTGTCTACCACCCAGACGTGTTTGAGCGAACCATGCCCACGAAAAGCGGCGGCGATGGCTAAACGGCCGTCATCCGGCCCCTGCTTCTCAATTTGCACCACCGCGTGCAGCCACGACGCGCCGCCCGGCGTAATCACCGCCCCAGTGCAGCGCGTCACCTTATTCACCTCATTAAAAATTGTTGGTTCGCGGGGCATACCCATCAACAACTTATGCTCCAATCCACCCGGCAGCAGCGCATGAAAAATCGGCGCCCGGCGATGGGTCATCACGTCAATTTCAATCACCGGCTGCTCGCGCACAATATCCATCGTCTCCGTCAGGTCCATAAACGGCCCTTCGCTCACGCGCCGGTGGGTTATGCGTCCTTCCAGCACAATTTCCGCATCGGCCGGCACTTCCAGGTCGCTTGTCAGGCACTTCACCAGCGGCGTAGGGGCCAGCGCGTGAGCCACCGACAATTCATCCACCCCCGGCGGCGGCGACATCGAGGCCGCCAGATGCGTCGCCAGAGAAACGCCAATGCAGATGGCCACCGGCAAATCGCCGGCTGTTTTGCTCATGGCCGTGTGCGTGCCGCGCCGTTCCACAATGCGCGCGGCAAAATGCTTCTCATCCAGACGCAGCAGCCGATGGTAACACATATTGCGCCCCAACTCCGGGTCTTTGGTGATGACCACCGCGCTGGCGATGTAATGCCCGGCGTCTTGCGGCAGGTGCAGTAAAATTGGCAGTTCATCAAGGTTAACAGCTTCCACCACAACTTCCTGGCAAGGAGCCGATTCGACCATCGGCGGGGGCGCAGGGTTTTCTAACGCCTGGGCCAGGTGATGGGTAAGTTGGTTCAGGGGGACGCCCAAGCTCATGGCAAAGTAGCGGCGGTCGGAGCAAGGTCCGGCGCACACACGCCAGCCCGGATAACCATCTGGGTGGTTAAACAGTACGGGCCGCCCTTCCAGGGCATGGGCGACGTTGGCCAATTCAAAGGTGGTGTTGATGGGCTTGTCGATGGTGATAAGGTCGCCGCTGTGGGCAGCCTGCTCTAAAAATGTGCGGAAGCTCATGTTGATTTTCTCTCGATGGCCGCAAAACGGCCGTATCGTGTAGGCTTGTTATTCAGGTATCATTCTGGAAAGACCCCAAGGCTTTGCTCCTGAGAATTTGGATAATTGGGGTATCAAACCCTTGGGGTCTGTATAGTTACACGATTCTATTTTAAACTGTTACCGCCGTTTGCGCATTTGTCCATTAGCGACGAATCCCAACGGGGAATTTGGAGGGTTTATGCAGCGTCATAGGGCAATAGGGGTATGGGTAGGTTTGCTGGTATTGGCTTCGTTGGCCTGTAATGCGTTTGCGGGCGAACCAAAGCCGGGGTTGCTGCTGCCGCCACCGGGGGGCACGGCCGTTCTTCCCACGCCATCCGGTCTAAATATCGCCCCAACGGTAACACTGCCAGCCCAAAGCGCGCCGGCAACAAATACGGCCGTTGTCCCGGCCAACCCCAACGGCGCGCCGACTGTGCGCATGTTGGTCGATTTAAACATCCGCAGCGGCCCCGGCGTGCAATTTACGCGGGTTGGCTTTTTAAGCAAAGGCGAGACGGCCGTCATCATCGGGCGACATGCGGCTACAGGTTGGTGGCGCATCCAGTGCCCACCGCTAGCCGACGGGACATCCTGCTGGGTTTCCGGCGGGCCGCAGTATTCGGCGGCCACCGGCGCAGAAAACGTACCCGATGTGCCAGCGCCAACGGCCGTGCCTGCCGGGGGAAACGGCCGTAACTAATCCTTTCCCCTCCCGTCCCGTCGATCATTCATGGGCTGTTCCCACCATATGGCCTGATGCGTGATGCGTGATGCATGGGTTTCTGGGTTACGCATTACGCATGACGCATCAGGCATCATCACACAACTTCACCTTCAGGCAATCTTCCTATCCTTCGCCGCGAGCAGGCACAAAAAAGTTGCGTAACAGCCCGAAAATAGTAGTATTGGGGGCAGGCCGTTTAAAACGGTTCCTGCTTTTTCCTACCACAAATTCCCACCGTTTTCTACCGGTCTACAGGACCTTAAGATTACCATTTGTCACGGCTCCGTCGGCGAGGGGATTTACGGTACGCTTCGTTTCCTCTTTTGCCGCCAGCGCCGCTATTTGCAAACATTAACAAGGAAGAAGACATGAAACGAATAGGCGTTTTCACGAGCGGCGGCGATGCGCAAGGCATGAACGCCGCCGTGCGTGCCGTAGTGCGAACAGCCCTGGATCGCGGGGCAGAAGCATATGCAATTTATGAAGGCTACCAGGGTATGGTCGATGGCGGCCGAAATATACGGCCGTTAAGCTGGAACGAGGTCGGCGGTATTTTGCAGCAAGGCGGCACCATCATTGGCTCGGCGCGCTGCCTGGAATTTCGCGAACGGCCCGGCCGTCTGCGCGCCGTAGCCAATTTACTCGCCAATGGCATCGACAAACTGGTGTGCATCGGCGGCGATGGCAGCCTGACCGGCGCATTTAAGCTGTACCAGGAGTGGCCCAGCCTGCTAGACGAGCTGCTGCAAACCGGCGTCATCAGCCCAGAAACGGCCGCCGCCCACCCCCAATTGGCCATCGCCGGCATCATCGGCTCCATCGACAACGACATGTATGGCTCCGACATGACCACAGGCGCAGACACGGCGCTGCACCGCATTGTGGAAGCGGTAGACGCCATCACCAGCACAGCGGCCAGCCATCAACGCAGCTTTGTGATCGAAGTCATGGGGCGGCGTTGTGGCTACCTGGCTTTGATGTCGGCGCTGGCCACCGGCGCAGACTGGGTGCTGATTCCCGAAGCGCCGCCGAATCTGGACAATTGGGAGGCCAAAATGTGTGAAGTGCTGTCGAAAGGGCGGGAAAACGGCCGTCGCGACAGCATCGTCATCATCGCCGAAGGCGCCCAGGACCGGCACGGCAGCCCCATCACCAGCCAATACGTGAAAGAAGTCCTGGAAGAACGTCTGGGCGAAGATGCGCGCATCACCGTGCTAGGACATGTGCAGCGCGGCGGCGCGCCCAGCGCCTTCGACCGCAACCTGGCCACCCAGCTCGGCGTACGCGCCATCGAAGAACTGCTGGCCGACGAACCCGGCACCGAGCCGTTTGTCATGGGCATTCAGGGCAACAAAATCACGCGCACCCCGCTGTCCAAGTGCCTGGAAATGACCCAGGCCGTCGGCGATGCGGTGGCCGCCGGACAATATGAAAAAGCGATGGAACTGCGCGGCCGCAGCTTCATGAAATCTTTCCGCACGCTGCGCACATTGGTACGGGCGCTGCCCCACCCGCCGGTCGAAGGCAAGCGCCGTTTGCGGATAGCCGTTTTTAATGCGGGCGGTCCGGCGCCGGGAATGAACACGGCCGTACGCGCCGCCGTGCGCCTGGGCACCGACAAAGGGCACATCATGCTGGGCGTCAATCGCGGATTTCGCGGCCTGATTCGCGGCGAAATTCGTGAGCTGAGCTGGATGGATGTGTCCGGGTTAGCCCCACGCGGCGGGTCGGAACTGGGCACCAACCGCACCGCCCCTGAAGGCGGCGAGTGGTACGCCATCGCCCGCAACCTGGAAGAACACCAGGTGGAAGGCATTCTGGTGATCGGCGGTTGGACCGGCTACAAAGCCATCTACGAGATGCAGCGCCTGCGCGAAAACTACCCCGCCTTCCAAATTCCCATGATTTGCCTGCCGGCAACCATTAACAACAATCTCCTCGGTTCCGAACTGAGCGTCGGCGCAGACACCGCCCTGAACAGCATCGTGGACGCCGTCGATAAAATCAAACAATCGGCCGTAGCCTCCCGGCGCACCTTTGTGGTAGAAGTGATGGGTCATTACTGTGGCTATCTGGCGCTGATGAGCGCCCTGGCCACCGGCGCGGAGCGCGTTTATATTCACGAGGAAGGCGTCACGCTCAAAGACCTGGTGGAAGACGTCAGCCAATTGATTGAAGGGTTCCAACGAGGCAAACGAGTCGGGTTGATGATTCGCAACGAACACGCGAACGACATCTATTCCACCGATTTCATGCGCGCCTTGTTTGAAGAAGAGGGCGGCGACTTGTTCGATGTGCGCCAGGCCATTTTGGGCCACATGCAACAAGGAGGCAACCCCACGCCGTATGATCGCATTTTGGCCACGCGCATGGCTTCGGATTGCGTGGATTATTTAGAGGAGCAGATTATGAACGGCCGTGCCGAAAGCGCATACATTGGGCTGGTCGGCGGCGATTTTCGCCTGACAAACGTTGAAGACCTGCCCCGCCTGATGGACACCGAACACGTCCGGCCGAAAACCCAGTGGTGGATGGATTTGCGCCCGATTGCCCGCACGCTGGCTCAACCTGCGCCACGGCATCAGGCCGAAGAAAACAATTAACACAATGATGAAGCTTACGGATTCGTGGGATTGGGGCCAACCTGGAGCTTATCTCACAGCAAGCAGCCACCTGGCCTTTCCCAAGAAACCGGATTATTTACCGAACAGACAGCATGGTTGAGGAGACTAATTGCAATGGCAAACGTGAATAACTCAAAAGGGGTCATTGGCATTTTAACTGGCGGCGGCGACGTTCCCGGCTTAAATCCGGCCATTCGCGCCGTCACCATTCGCGCCATCCGCGAAGGGTACACAGTGATTGGTCTGCGCCGGGGATGGGCCGGCGTCACGGAATTGATCCGCGACCCGAAGGCCGACAACAGTTACAACTTTCAAGTCCTCACCGAAGAGGTGGTGAACAAAGCCGGCCGTACCGGCGGCACATTTTTGCACAGCTCGCGCACACGCCCCAGCCACATGCGCAAAAGCGACGTGCCCGAACATTTGCAAGACGCCTACAGCGACGACATAAACGACCTGACCCCGGAAGTCATCAAAAACCTGGAATATCTGGGCATAGATTACCTGATCCCCATCGGCGGTGATGATACGTTGAGCTACGGCGTGCGTCTGTACCAGGAAGGGGTGAAGGTGGTGGCCATCCCCAAAACGATGGACAACGATGTGCCCGGAACCGATTACTGCATCGGCTTTAGCACCTGTGTCACCCGCACCATACAGATGACCAACAGTTTGCGCACGTCGGCGGGGTCGCATGAGCGCTTTTTGGTGTTGGAAGTGTTTGGCCGGTATGCCGGGTTCACTGCCATGCTGCCGACGATGGCCGGCGCAGCCAACCGCTGCGTCATCCCGGAATACCAGTTCGACGTAGAGCTGCTGACGGCGCTGTTGGCCGATGACCGGTTCAAAAACCCCAGCCGCTATTCGGTGGTTCTGGTGTCTGAAGGGGCGACGTTCTCCGGCGGCGAGATGGTGTTTAAGGAAGCGGAAAAAGACGCCTACGGGCACGCCAAATTGGGTGGTATCGGCGACATGGTGTCGGCCAAATTAAAAGAGTATTCGCCCAAATACAACAAGGGCAAGACCATTAACGTGATCAACCAGAAGTTGGGGTATCTGGTGCGCGGCGGCGACCCGGACGCGATTGATTCGATTGTGCCGATGGCCTATGGCAATTTGGCCCTGGACTTGATTTTGAACAATATTTACGGCCGTCTCGTGGTTTTGAAGAACGGCCGTTACGACAACGTGCCGATCACTGTGGTCACCAGCAAAAAGAAATACGTCAACGTCAAAGAGTTCTACAACACAGAGCGGCTGCGACCGCACTACAAGAGCTTTGAAATGAAGCCCTTGATGATTATGACCAGTGAGGGATAATCCTCCGGGCATTCCAATCAAATAAATGAGGGCAGGCAAACCGCTTGCCCTTTTTTATGGTCAACCGGCTTACCAATTGCCCGGCTGGCCAACAATCTTAATGCGAAGGAGACAGGTAATGAAAATTGGTATTTTGACTGGCGGCGGAGATGTGCCAGGGTTAAATCCCTGCATCAAAGCAGTGGTAAACCGCGCCGTGGCCCAGGGACACGAAATTGTAGGCGTTCGCCGGGGATGGGGCGGCCTATTAGATTTTAATCGGGACGACCCGGAAAGCTTCGATAAGAACTTTATTCCGCTGGACAATCAGGTTGTGCGGAAGATCGACCGTACCGGCGGCACATTTTTGCACACCAGCCGCACCCATCCGGGCAAAGTACGCCCCAGCCGCGTGCCGGAATTCCTGAAAGACCCGGAACATCTGGAAGCCGAAGCGGAAGACAACCGTCTGCGCGATTTTACGCCGCACGTACTGGCAAATCTGGAACATCTGGGCATCGACCGGCTCATTCCCATCGGCGGCGACGACACCTTGAGCTACGGCGAACGCCTGCACAGCGAAGGTTTCCCGGTGATTGCCATTCCCAAGACAATGGACAACGATGTGTACGGCACAGATTATTGCATTGGTTTTAGCACGGCCGTTACCCGCAGCGTCCAGTTTATCAATCAACTCCGTACCAGCACCGGTTCCCACGAGCGCATTGCGGTGGTGGAACTATTCGGCCGTAACAGCGGCGAAACCAGCCTGATCAGCTCGTATCTGGCCGGCGTCGACCGGGCCATCATCTCCGAAGTGCCTTACGATCCGGAAATACTGGCCGAGCTGATCTTGAAAGACAAGCGTACAAACCCCAGCAATTACGCCATGGTCACCATCAGCGAAGGCGCGCACATGGTTGGCGGCAAAGTGGTGGAATTTGGCGAAACCGACGCCTACGGCCACCGCAAACTGGGCGGCATCGGCGAAATCACCGGCGAAGCGCTGAAGAAAATCACCGGACAAAACATCATCAACCAGCGCGTAGGCTACCTGATGCGCTCCGGCGCGCCGGACGCTCTGGACCTGATGGTGGCGGCCAACTATGCCCACATGGCGATGGATTTGATTGAGGATGGCGTGAGCGGCCGTATGGTGGCTCTGCGCGACGGAACGTATACCCACATTCCCATGAGCACCGTAGCCACCGGCGTCAAGCGGGTAGATGTGGACGAACTGTACGACAAAAAGCAGTATCGGCCGAAAGTGCGCCAGGTTATGGGCAAGCCGATGTTCTTGTATTAGGAGATAGAGTTTAGAGTGTAGAGATAGAGGGGGAAATGCCTCTATCTCTACACTCTATCTCTACACTCTATCTCTCGCTCAAGGCTTGGGCCACCAGATCACCCATCTCAACGGTGCCGATGGGGTTTTCGCCGTGGTAGGCGATGTCGCGGGTGCGGTGGCCGGCGGCGAGGATGTGGGAAACGGCCGTTTCCACCGCCTCTGCCTCCTCATGCAGCTTAAAACTCCAGCGCAGCATCATCGCCGCGCTTAAAATCGTCGCCAGCGGGTTGGCAATGCCCTTCCCGGCAATGTCCGGCGCAGAGCCGTGAATCGGCTCATACAGCCCAATCGACCCGGCCTCGCCTAGCGCCGCCGACGGCAGCATCCCCAACGAGCCAGTAATCATCGACGCTTCATCAGACAAAATATCGCCAAACATATTGCCCGTTACCACCACATCAAAATCGGCCGGGCGGTTGATGAGGTACATGGCCATCGCATCTACCAGCACGTCTTCATATTCGATGTCCGGGTATTCGGCGGCCACTTCGTGGGCCACTTCGCGCCAGACGCGCATGGTTGCCAGCACGTTGGCCTTGTCCACCGACGTAACTTTGCGGCGACGGCCGTGCGCCAATTCAAACGCCACCTTCAGCACCCGCCTGATTTCCATCTCGTTGTACCGCATGGTGTCGTGGCCGCTGCGCCCTTCGGGGACCATTTCCCGGCCAGATGGCTGGCCAAAATAAATGCCGCCGGTCAGTTCGCGGACAAACATAATATCCACGCCCTGCACTCGCTCCGCTTTAAGCGGGCTGGCGTCGGCCAGGGCATCGAAAACCTTTACCGGGCGCAAGTTGGCAAAGGCATTCAGCGATTTGCGCAGTTGCAACAAACCTTGCTCCGGGCGCACTTTGGCCGTGGGATCGCTCCATTTTGGCCCGCCAACCGCGCCCAGCAACACGGCGTCACTTTCCAGGCAAGCGCCGATTGTTTCTTCGGGCAGGGGATTGCCGGTCTGGTCGATGGCAATGCCGCCGGCAAGCTGTTCGCTGAAGGTGAAGGTATGGTTAAATTTGCTGGCGATCACGTCCAGCACTTTACGCGCCTCGGCCACAACTTCAGGACCAATGCCGTCGCCAGGCAGAAGGGTGATTTTTGCTTTCATAATTCTCCTTGTCGAGCGTTTAAGATAATGATGTTTTGTTTGGTGACCGGGCGGTGGGAAACGGCCGTGTCCTCTCCTCTTTCTAAGCGCCCGATTATACCAAATCACGACATTTGATAAGGCCATCAGGGTGAGTTAGACTATAAGGTTGGATGATCAATCCGCAAAAAACAATGAGACCCAAAGGGTTTTGGGCTTCGAGCACGCCACGTGCCGCGGTCAAATGAGACCCAAAGGGTTTTGGGCTTCGAGCACGCCACGTGCCGCGGTCATCAGAAACCCTTTGGGTCTTTCAGCATGAAGGTTGTAGGAAATGAACAAAAAATTTACGGCAGTGCGCCTGATGACCCAACTACTCATACCCATTTTGCTTCTAAGCGCAGGGTACGAATACGTCAGCAGCGCGTCAGATAAAGATTGGGCGGCTCCGGTGCTGCCAGACGAGAATTGTTTGCAGCGGTGGGGCCAACTAGACACCACGCAAAAAGTTAAGTCCTGGCCAAAGTATCTGTATAACAAGACGTATGGCTGGTTCGACACCACGCATTTTGCCACCGGAAATCCGCGGCAGATCATCGCCGATGTGGGCACGGCCGTTGCCAATGGCGGCGGCGTCATCACCATCACCCAGGGGCTGCACAATGGCATTACAGGCTATACAGGGCATTATCAGGTTTCCGGCCAAGTCTCCGAACAACAAATCATTGGCGTAGCGTTTGGCATTTACACAGATTGGAGCTGGCGTTTTGAAAACTGGGAGGGCGATTTTCCGCGTGTCATGCTCAGCCCCTACACCCGCTTTGCCATCGAAGATTTGCCCAGCCAATACATCGGCTTTTTTGCCGCCGCCCATGATCTCACCTACCAGCAAGTTTTCGCCTGCTACCTGGGCGGCGTAAAAGTGGTCCACGATGAGCCGCCGCACATCGTCATCGACAACAACCCGGCTGCCCCGGATTTACTGCCGGAGGTGCGTCGCCTGGAAAATGAAACTTTCGAGCCGCTGATAGAAACGGAATCGGGTTGGCAGCACCGGCCCTGGTCCAGGATCATGCGCATCACGGCCGTTCCCGACAGCGCCCAAACCTGGCAATTTTTGCATGAGGAAACCTGGTATTTTGGTCAATAAGCCGGATGGGAAAAGGACGGCCGTTACTCTTTTTTTAACGAAACGGCCGTTCCCCCCGCCGCCCGTTCCAACGCTTCCGGCCGAATGGCAAACACGGCAAACGGCGTGCCCGCCGCCGCCCATACCACCTCGAACCGCTTCAAATCCTCGTCGATATACACCGGCAGCGAGGACACATGGCCGAAAGGCGGCACGCCGCCAATGGTAAAACCGGTGGCCGCCTTCACCGTCTCGGCGTCGGCGCGGCTAACTTGCTTGCGACCGACGCTTTCCAGCGCCGCCAACTTGCGCTCGTCGAGTTGATTGGCTCCGGAAACCAGGCAAATGGTGGCACGGCCGTTCACCACAAAACACAAACTCTTCACAATCTGCGCCACTTTGCAGCCAATGGCGTCCGCCGCTTCCTGCGCCGACCGGGTGGTCTGGGCAAATTCCACAATCTCGATGTCCAGGCCCAAGGCCCGGGCCGCGTCCGCTACTCTTTGCGCCGAAGGATGCATACTCACGCTTCCTACCTGTATCAAAAAAAGTTTGGTTCTATCTTCAGGATTGACCCAATCAGTCAATCTACAGACCCCAAGGGTTTGCTCCTGAGAATTTGGACAATTTGCGTATCAAATCCTAGGGGTCTTGCCAGCGAATCCTGACCGGGTGCAAACAATCAATCCAGATCGTCTAAAATATCATCGTCGTACGAAAATCGATCTCGCCGCCGATTGGTCCATTCTTCGGCTTCCGAGTCCGGGTCTTCTTCAAAAGCGTATTCCAGCGAAATTTCCCACACTGCGTCCGCATAGGCGTCGCCATCCAGCGGCGATTCCGCGCCGGAGTTAAATTCCACTTCCTGCTTCAGCACGTCCCGTTCCACCAGTTTGCGGGTGATTTGTTCCTGAAGTTGGGATTTTATTTCACTGGCCCAGTCACGGCCGTTCGCCTCCGACTGCGCCGCCTGACGCATCAACCGCGCGCTTTTATGCTTTTCCAGGCGAGCCATTTCTTCTTTGATTTCCGCCAGTCGCCGCCGGCAGCGTTCCAACTCGCGCAGCAGCGTCTCCGCTAAAAGCTGGTCGGAATCAGCCAGTTCCATTTGATGTACAGAATCCGGCTCCAAAGCCAACTTGCGCAGTTTCTCCAGGTCTCCCGAGGCATACGCAGCATTGATGGCAATCATCAACTGCGTGCGATACTCACGGTCGGCCGCATCGGCCGCCAAATCCGGATGAAAACGACGCGCCAACTGCCGGTAGAGCCGTTTCAATTCCGCGCCTTCGTCTTCGTCCAGCTTCGGCGGCGCGCTTTCCGGCCCCATCTCGCGGTAGCGATACCCGCCGGACGCCTGCGGACCGTGCCCGCTGGCTACGTATTCCACATCATCCACCGACCAACGGCCGTTTCCCCCGCCCGTACTGCGCCAATCATCGTCCAACCAGCGCAGTTGGTCGCGCAAGGCGCGTATTTCCGCCTCCAACTGATCCAGGCGAGCCACAAGCTGGCTGGTGGCCGCGCGCAGCCTGAATTCAAAGGCGTTAATCGCCGCCAGCCGATCCGCCAACTCTGCTTCTGCATCAATAAGTTCGGCGCTGACAACCTGCAGCAATTTTTGCAGCTCGGCCGCTTTTTCGCGCCAATTGCCGCCACTTTGGGTTAATGTCTGTTCAAACATAAGGCGAATTGTGCCATAGATTGAGGCAATAAAAAAGCAACTGTACAGAAGACCCCAAGGGTTTAATACCCCAATCATCCAAATTCTCTGGAGTAAACCCTTGGGGTCTTGAAAAAGAGACCTGAACTGTTACTAAACAAGACGGCTTATTGCAGCAAGGCATACTCCATGCTGTCGGCCAGGGCCAGCCAGCTGGCCTCGATGATGTTGGCGCTGGCGCCGATGGTGCTCCACCGATTGGCGCCTAACTGGGTATCAATAAGGACGCGAGTGGTAGCGGCCGTGGCATTGTCGCTGTCGATGATGCGCACTTTGTAATCCACCAGTTTAACATTCGCCAAACGGGGGTAGACATCCACCAGGGCAGCGCGCAGAGCGCCATCCAGGGCGTTCACCGGGCCGTTGCCTTCGGCGGCCGTGTGCAGGATTTTGGGGCCAACACGCACTTTCACGGTCGCTTCGGCCAACATGCCACGCTTGCGCCGCTGCTGCACCACGACCATGAAATCGATCAATTCAAAGGGCGGCACATAGGCCGGATGGGTACGCCGCAGCATCAATTCCACCGATGCTTCCGCGCCTTCGTAGGTGAAGCCTTTGTTTTCCAGCGTTTTGATTTGGTCCAGCACACGGCGCAGGTCCAGGCTTTCGGTGTCCAGACCAAATTGCACCGCCTTGTCCACGATATTGCCGCGCCCGGACAGCTCCGAGACAACACTGCGCTGCTGGTTGCCCACCAGGGTCGGGTCGATGTGCTGATAGCTGAGCGGGTTTTTGAGCATGGCGGCGACGTGGATGCCGCCTTTGTGGGCAAAGGCGCTCGCGCCGACGAAGGGATAATGGCTGTCATGGGTCAGATTGGCGACCTCGGCGACGTAGCGGGAGAGGTCGGTGAGGTCGCGCAGCTTTTCGGGCGGCACGCAATCGCGGCCCATTTTTAGCTGCAAATCGGGGATGACGATGCACAAATTGGCGTTGGCAACGCGTTCGCCGTAGCCGTTGATGGTGCCCTGGACCTGGTTGGCCCCGGCGCGCACGGCCGCGAGGGTATTGGCGTTGCCCATGCCGCCGTCGTCGTGGGTGTGGATGCCCACGGCCGTATTGCCCAACTGCCCCTTCACATCCCGCACAATCTCTTCGATTTCCCAGGGCAGCGACCCGCCATTGGTGTCGCACAGAACCACCGAATTCGCGCCGTTGATCGCGGCCGTTTTCACCGTGGCCACGGCGTATTCCGGGTTGGCTTTGTAGCCGTCAAAAAAATGTTCGGCGTCGTAGACGACTTCTTTGCCCTGTTGGCGGCAGTAAGCCACGCTCTCGCCGATCATGGCCAGGTTTTCTTCCATGGTCGTTTCCAACACGTCGATGACGTGCAGGTCCCAACTTTTGCCCACCAGTGTCACAACCGGCGTGTTAGCATCCAGCAGCGCTTTGATGTTGGGGTCACCGGCCACATCAGCGTTTTTGCGGCGGGTGCTGCCAAAAGCCGTGATTTTGGCGTGTTTCAGGTTCAGGCTGGCAGCTTTGCGGAAAAAATCTACGTCTTTAGGATTGGACCCGGGCCAGCCGCCTTCGATGTAATCAATGCCAAATTCGTCCAGTTTGCGGGCGATTTTGATCTTATCGTCCAGAGAATAAGAAATGCCTTCGCGCTGCGTGCCATCGCGCAGGGTGGTGTCGTACAGGAATACTTTGCTCATGGTTGCTCCTGGGGAAAGGGGGTGGAGATTGGAGACTGGAGACTGGAGACTGGAGACTGGAGATTGGAGATTGGAGATTGCCGATATGTTGTCACCAATCTCTAATCTCTAATCTCTAATCTCTAATCTCAATCCTCCTCTATCCGGCGGCGTTGACGCGCGCCGGGTGGGCGGCTTCGTAGGCGGCGACGTGGTCGCCCTGTTTAAGCAGGTAGCCGAGTTGGTCCAGCCCTTCCAGCAAACAGGTTTTGCTAAAGGCGTCGATGGGGAAGGTGACGGAACGGCCGTCTGGCAGCGTCAGCGTCTGGCTGGTCAAATCAATACTTACCCGGGTCTCCGGTTCTTCGGCCGCCAGGCTGAGAAGCTGCCGGTGAGTGTCCTCATCGACGATAACCGGCAGCAGCCCGTTCTTCAACGAGTTGTTGCGGAAAATGTCGGCAAACGAGGTGCTGATCACCGCCTGGAAACCATGATCCATCAGCGACCAGGGCGCGTGTTCGCGGCTGGAACCACAGCCAAAGTTATCGCCGGCCAGCAAAATGGCCGCGCCTGCCGCCTCCGGCTGGTTCAGCGGAAAATCCGCCTTCGGCGTACCATCCTCGTTATAACGCCAATGGAAAAACAGATTTTTGCCCAACCCTTGTTTGCTGATGGTTTTCAGGAATTGGGCGGGAATAATCTGGTCGGTATCAATATTTTCTGTAGGAATAGCCACCATGTGGCTGGTTAGTGTGGTAAATGCTTGCATAGTTTCCTTTTTTCGATAATCCGTGATCCATGTTCCGTAATCCGCGATGCGAAAGCAATTGTTTGCTGGCAGCCTACGCTTTAGTTAATGGCTAGCACCCCGTCTTCTTGCAGTTTTGCCAGAAAATCGGCGGAAATCCAGCCGCCAAACAGGGTGCATTGGCGAAATTTGTTATTCGCGGCAAACAAGCGGCGGTCATCACAATCCATGTAAAGATGCACAATGTGGGAACGAATGCCGATGTGCTGCAATACAGCATGTTTTAGCTGATGGGCATTGGCCGAATGCAGCGGAATACTTACCCGGCTGTGCAGCGGAGCGTAAAGATCATCCCCTAAACCATCTCTACTGGTGTCTTCGCGCACCAGCCCGGTTAACCCCCCGCTATTAAATCGGGACAGATCGCCTTCTAAGGTTAGCCAGGCGCTTTCTCGCGCCTGATCAATTAGCTGCCTAAGCAGTTCGATGGACTGCTTCACCTCGACGACATGGGTCTGGGTGACAACCGAAGGCTGACTGAGCGTTTGCCGCACAGCTTGCTGGTAGAGACGCCGTCGTCTCAGATGGTTTTCGAATCGGTCACTCGTTTCGTATTGGTGCATGGTTTACTCTCCGCGTAAATTGTCGATTTGTGACGAACACAATGGCGTATAAGACGAAAAAGACAACTTGCGCGCTGGAAATGCCGATTATTTGCCAGTGGGACATGGTAAACCTCGCTATTGTTAATTATTAGATTGGACCAATCTCAGAAGATTGGTCCAATCTTGCTGTTAAAAATTTTGTGTAACGGTGCGCACGTCGGTGACGACGCCGGTGAGAGCGGACGCGGCGGCGGTGAGCGGGCTGGCCAGGAAGGTGCGCCCGCCTTTGCCCTGCCGCCCTTCAAAGTTGCGGTTGCTGGTGCTGATGGCGTATTGGCCGGGCTGCAATTGGTCGCCGTTCATGGCGATGCACATGCTGCAGCCGGCTTCGCGCCATTCGGCCCCGGCTTCTTTAAAAATGACGTCCAGCCCTTCGGCTTCGGCTTGCTTTTTCACCTGCTGCGAGCCGGGCACGACCATGACGCGCACGCCGTCCTTGACTTTTTGGCCTTTCATGAGTTGGGCCGCCAGGCGCAGATCAGAGATGCGCGAGTTGGTGCAGCTGCCGATAAAGACGACGTCGAGGGGATGGCCGAGCAACGGCCGTCCCGCCTCCAACCCCATGTACTCCAACGCCTTGATCACCGTATTGCGCTGGCTGATGTCGCCAATGCTCATCGGGTCGGGAATCGCCTGGCTGATGGAGATGCCCAGCCCCGGATTTGTGCCATAGGTGATCATCGGTTCCAGGCTGCTGGCGTCGAGGGTGATCTCTTTGTCGAACTGCGCGCCGGGGTCGCTGGGCAGCGTGCGCCAGTAGGCGACGGCTTCATCCCAGGCTGCGCCTTGCGGCGCGTGCGGCCGTCCGGCCAGATAGTCAAACGTGGTGTCGTCCGGGGCCACCAGACCGGCGCGCGCCCCGCCTTCGATGCTCATGTTGCAGATGGTCATGCGCTGCTCCATCGTCAGGGCGCGGATGGCCGGGCCGCGATATTCAAAGACGTGGCCGGTGCCGCCGCCGACGCCAATGCGGGCGATGAGCGCCAGGATGATGTCTTTGGAGGAGACGCCGGGTTTGAGCTGCCCTTCGACGTTGACGGCGTAGGTTTTGGGCTTGGTTTGCAGCAGGCATTGGGTGGCCAGTACGTGCTCCACCTCGCTGGTGCCGATGCCGAAGGCCAGCGCGCCAAATGCGCCGTGGGTGGCCGTGTGGCTGTCGCCGCAGACGATGGTCATGCCGGGCTGGGTCAGGCCCAGTTCGGGGCCGATGACGTGGACGATGCCCCGGTTGGGGCTGTCCATGCCGAAGAGACGCAGGCCAAAATCGCGGCAGTTTTGTTCCATAGTGGCGATTTGCTTGGCGGCGATCTGGTCGTAGATGGGGATGTGCAGCGGCGTGGTGGGGATGCTGTGGTCCATGGTGGCGATAGTTTGCGACGGCCGTCGCACCGTCAGCCCCCGATCGCGCAATCCCTGAAACGCCTGCGGCGACGTCACTTCATGCACCAGGTGCAGATCAATGTACAACACAGCCGGGCTGCCCGGCTCGTCCACCACCACATGGTTTTCCCAGATTTTGTCGATGATGGTTTGTGGCTGTTTTTCCATAAGAATTCCTTTTGTTAGTGGAGATTGGGGGATGGAGATTGGAGATTGGAGACTGGAGACTGGAGATTGTGCGAGTTCCAATCCCTAATCACGAATCACGAATCACGAATCACGAATCTCCAATCTCTAATCTCTAATCTCCAATCTCTAGTCTCCCACTTTCACGCCGCCAAAAACGGCGAGTTCAAATATTTTCAGGTAGCAGTCGACGTGGGCAAAGCCAATGGCCCGCAGCCAGCGGCACTGCTCTTCGACCGGGGCCAGGATGTTGGCGACCTTGTCCGGGCGGCTGTAGAAGGTGCGATCCACTTCTTCGCGGCTCATGGTGGAGCCGTTGGCCTGCTGATAAGCGTACAGACGGTCGACAAACAGGTCTTGAAAGACGCTTTCCACCCAGGCGTCGGCCGAGGCGACGTGTTCGACGTTGATGAAGACGCCGCCCGGCCGCAGCAGGTCGTAAATTTCGGCGTAAATCTCGCGCTTGCGCGCATCCGGCTGATGATGAATCGAGTAGCCAGACACCACGACGTCGAACGGGCCGTCTAGTTTTTCCGTCCAGCCTGGCTCGCCATAATCGGCCAGGATAACGGCCGTATCCCCCTCGTCGCCCAGCCGTTCCCGCGCTGCCGCCAGCATCGGCTCAGAAAAGTCGACAAACACGCCTTGCGCCTGCGGGTACTGCTGCAAAATGGCCCGCCCCAGAATGCCGTCGCCGCAACCCAGGTCCAGAAAGCGGTTCACCGGCACGCCGGCGGCGCGGATCAGGCGCAGCATCACCTCGATTTGCTCGTTGGCGTGGGGGATGGCCCCGCGCACGCCCGTCAGATAGGTGTGGACCAGGGTGTTGGTTTGCCAGACACGGCCGTTCTCCGCCATATTCCTCTCCAAATCAACTGTATTCAGGACGGGTCACGCATCACGCATCAAGATTCACGCATCACGCATCACCCCAAACGCCTTAGTTCGCCATCACCGAGACTTCGCTCGATAGCTCTTCTCGCGCCGCCAGCATCTTGTTCAGCGCGCTGATGTAGGCGCGGGCGCTGGACACCACAATGTCGGTGCTGGCCCCGTGGCCGCTAAACGTGCGCACAAACGGCTGGTTGGTCTGCGGATTCAGGCTGTATGCTGTGCCGCCGTTTTCCGGCTGGATGCGGATGGTCGTTTCAGCCACCGCGTCCAGCCCTTCGGTTACGGCGTTGATGGTGAATTCGGTCAGCCGGTTGCTGACGCCCACAATGCGGTTAACCGCCTGATACACGGCGTCTACCGGCCCGGTTCCCAGAGCAGCGTCGCGGTATTCCACGCCATCCGGCCCCGTCAGACTGACCGACGCGGTGGGCATGCTGTTGTCGCCGCAAGAGACCTGAATGTGATTCAACTTCCAGATTTCCGGCGGCTGGTAAATCTCGTCGGCGATAATGGCCTCGATGTCGGCGTCGGTAACAACCTTCTTTTTATCGGCCAGGCGCTTGAAGCGCTGGAAAGCGGCGTTTAATTCCTCTTTGTCCAGGTCGCCGTAGCCCAGGTCTTCCAAGCGTACGCGGAAAGCGTGACGGCCGGAATGTTTGCCCAGCACCAGTTTGGAAGCGTGTAAGCCAACAGTTTCCGGCCGCATGATCTCGTAGGTCTGCTGGTTTTTTAACATGCCATCCTGGTGGATGCCTGCTTCGTGGGCAAAGGCGTTGGCCCCCACGATGGCTTTGTTGGGCTGCACCACCATGCCGGTGTAGGCGCTGACCATGCGGCTGGTGCGGGTGATCTGGGTGGTGTCGATGTTGGTCTGGACGTTGAAAGTTTGCGGGCGGGTGGCAATCGCCATGGCCACTTCTTCCAACGAGGTGTTGCCGGCGCGTTCGCCGATGCCGTTGATGGTCACTTCCACCTGGCGCGCGCCGTTTTGCACCCCGGCCAGGGTGTTGGCCGTGGCCAGCCCCAGGTCGTCGTGGCAGTGGACCGACCAGACGACTTTGTCGGCGCCCGGCGTGTTTTCGCGCAGGTACTTAATCAGCCAGCCGAATTCATCCGGCGTGGTGTAACCGACGGTATCGGGGATATTCAGAGTGGTTGCGCCGGCCTTGATGGCTTCGCCCAGAACCTGAACCAGGAAATCGGGATCGGAACGGCCGGCGTCTTCCGGCGAGAACTCGATGTCGCTGCACAGGCTGCTGGCAAAGGTGACCGCTTCAATGACTTGTTCGATGCATTCTTCGCGGTCGATTTTGAGTTTGTGTTTTAAATGGATGTCGCTGGTGGCCAGAAAGGTGTGGATGCGGTGGCGCGGCGCGACTTTGACGGCGTCGTAGGCGCGTTGGATGTCGACTTTGCTGGCGCGGGCGAGGCCGGCGATGATCATGGGTTGGTTGGATTTACGGCCGTCCGTCAATGGCCCAACTTCCTCCGCAATGCGCCGCACGGCGTCAAAATCACCCGGCGACGCAATCGGGAACCCGGCTTCGCACACGTCCACGCCCAGGCGCGAAAGCTGCCGGGCGATTTCTAACTTTTCATCCACGTTTAACGTTGCCCCAGGCGATTGTTCCCCATCGCGCAGGGTAGTATCGAAAAATATGACCGTGTCTTTGTCCTGAATAGGAACGTCGCTTTCATCCATTTGGGGGTTTCTCCTCACTGGTGGCGACCGGGTGGCAAGGCGCTAATCGCTCGCCTTGCCACCCGATTGCCTCATGGCTAAATTTCTTTGGGGTTCAACCACGGCATCATCGACCGCAGTTGTTTACCGACAGTTTCGATTTGGGAAGTGCGGGCTTCTTCGCGGCGCTTATCGAACCAGGGACGGCCGTTAACATTTTCGTCAATCCAACCCTCGGCATACGCCCCGGAACGAATGTCCGTCAGAATCTGCTCCATCGCCTTCTTGGTCTCGTCGGTGATGATTTTGGGTCCGGCGGTGTAATCGCCATGTTCGGCCGTGTCGCTGATGCTGTAGCGCATATAGCTCATGCCGCCCTGATACATCAGGTCCACAATCAATTTCAGTTCGTGCATACATTCAAAGTAGGCAATTTCTGGCTGATAGCCGGCGTTGACCAGGGTGTTGAACCCGGCTTCCACCAGCGCCGTCACGCCGCCGCACAAAACCGCCTGTTCGCCAAAGAGGTCGGTTTCCGTCTCTTCGGAAAAGGTCGTTTCGATAACCCCGGCGCGGGTGCAGCCGATGCCTTTGGCGTAGGCCAGGGCAAACGCTTTGGCGTGGCCGCTGGCGTCTTGATGCACGGCCACCAGACCAGGCGTGCCGCCGCCTTCGGCAAAGACCTCACGCACGCGGTGGCCGGGCGCTTTCGGCGCGACCATGCTTACGTCGACGTTGGCCGGGGGCACAATCTGGCCGAAGCGGATGTTGAAGCCGTGGCTGAACATCAGCGTCTTGCCGGCCGTCAGGTTCGGCTCGATGCCCGATTTGTAGATGGCTGCCTGGCTGGTGTCCGGAGCCAAAATCATGATGGCGTCGGCGGCTTTGGTCGCTTCGGCGACGGTTTTGACGGTGAGGCCGGCGGCTTCAGCCTGGGTCCAGGATTTGCTGCCCTCATACAGACCTACAATCACGCTGACGCCAGAATCTTTAAGATTCAGGGCGTGGGCGTGGCCCTGGCTGCCGTAACCGATAATGGCGACAGTTTTGCCGTCCAATAAACTCAGGTCTGCGTCTTTGTCGTAGTAGATGTTTGCCAAAATTAGTCTCCTCTTGGTGTGTTACCTGTTGCTTGTTAACAGGTTACTGTTGATTTCCGTTGCTGTGGCCGAGAACGGCCGTTTCCATTTGCGCCTGCTTTTCACTCTTGCCGCCACGCACCATCGCCACCCGTCCGGTACGAACCATTTCCTCAATGCCAAAATTACTCAGCAGTTTAATAAACGATTCCACCCGATCTTCCGGGCCGACAATTTGCACAATCATCGAGTCCAGGTCCACATCAATGATGCTCGCGCGATAAATATCCACAATCTGCATCACCTGCGACCGATTGCCGTTGCTGGCCTTAACCTTCACCAGCACCAGTTCACGCATCACCACCGGTTCATTCGTTACATCCTGAATATCTACCACATTGATGAGCTTGTCTAGCTGCGTCTGAATCTGGCGCATATCGCGGTCGGTACCGCGCGCCACAAACGTCATGCGGCTAATGCCCGGTGTTTCGCTGTGGCCGACAGCCAGGCTCTCGATGTTAAAGTTACGGCGGCGGAACAATCCGGCCACGCGGTTCAACACACCTGGCTTATCTTCCATCCAGGCGATCATCGTATGTCGTTTCATGGGTATTTCGCTCATTATTCTTCACCTTCCATATTGGGCATGGGCCGACGAATCATATCGGCGTTGCTCTTGCCGGGGGCTACCATCGGGTAAACGTTTGTAAATTCTTCTACCTGGAAATCCAACAGATAGGGGCCGTCATGCGCCTGCGCTTCTTTGATGGCGTTATACACATCCTCTTTGCGGGTTACAGATTTGGCTGCAATGCCGTACGCTTCCGCCAGTTTCACGAAATCCGGGTTAAACAAGGGTGTACCGGCGTGGCGTTTGTTATAAAACACATCCTGCCACTGCCGCACCATGCCCAGAAAACCATTGTTGATGATGGCGATCTTGATGGGCAGGCGTTCCTGCATCACCGTCGAGAGTTCGATCATCGTCATCTGGAAGCCGCCGTCGCCGGCTACCACCCAGATTTCTTCGTCGGGCAGGCCCATCTGCGCGCCAATGGCTGCCGGCAGACCGTAACCCATCGTGCCCAACCCGCCAGAGGTCAGCAGGCTGCGGCGTTTGGTGTGATGGAAGTACTGCGCTTCCCACATCTGGTGCTGCCCCACATCGCTGACGACAGTGGCGTCGCCTTCGTCGGTGGCGTGCCAGAGCTGGCGCATGATGTATGGCGCAACCAATTCGTCGGTTTCCTGAGCGATGATGTCGCGGTCAGTCGATTCTGATTTCCAGTCGGCAATTTGGGCCAGCCAGGCCGGATGCTCGTTGGGCTGCACTTGCGGCAGGAGCATTTTCAGCGTGAGCAGCGCATCGCCAATGACGGGGGTATGAATGGTGATATTTTTGCCCATTTCGGCCGGGTCCAGGTCTACATGGATAATTTTGGCGTTAGGGGCAAAGGTATCGAACGCGCCGGTTAACCGATCGTCCAATCGCGCACCGATGGCGAACATGACGTCGCAATCTTGCATGGCATAGTTGGTATACGCTTCGCCATGCATGCCGCCCCAACTGATGGCCAGCGGGTGAGTGGCGGGGAATGTGCCGATGCCCAGCAGGCTGGTGGCAACGGGGATGTTGGCTTTTTCGGCCAGCTGGCGCAGCTCTTTTTCGGCTCGGGCAATGGAAACACCCTGACCGGCGACGATGAGCGGTTTTTTGGCTTCGTTCAGCAAAACGGCCGCGCGGGCAATAGAATCTTCGCTCGGGGCGTTTAGATTGGGTCTGTAACCGGGCAGGTGGACTGTTTCCGGGTATTCAAACTCAATCGAGGCCTGCAAGACATCCTTACAAATATCAACCAGAACAGGACCGGGCCGGCCGGTTCCGGCGATGTAGAACGCCTCTTTGATAGCGTCGGCCAAATCTTTAATGTCGGTGATGAGGTAATTGTGTTTGGTCACCGGCAAGCTGACGCCCTGGACATCCGCTTCCTGGAAACCATCACGCCCCAATAGGGACGTGGGTACCTGGCCGGTAATGGCGACGATGGGCGAGGAATCCATATAGGCGGTAGCCAACCCGGTGATAAGGTTGGTCGCTCCGGGGCCGGAAGTGGCGATGCAGACGCCGGTACGGCCGGTGGCGCGGGCGTAGCCGTCGGCCATATGGGACGCGCCTTGTTCGTGGGTAACAAGAACATGATGAATGGGATATTCGTATTTCATCAGGTCATCGTAGGCGGGCAGAATAGCCCCGCCGGGCAGACCAAAGACGACTTCGACGCCCTCCTTCAGAAGGCTTTCCCAAACAATTTGACCACCTGTTTTCATTTTACTCATATGATTGCTCCTCCTTTTTGAGCAGTAGGTTGGGTTTGCTTTTGGGCATACGGGTGTTGGGGTGGAATAGAACGTGATGCAAGGATAAAAAAAGCAGAAAACTGAATGGTTTTCTGCTTTGATACACAAGAGGGATGGGCGGTGGTTGTTTGGCGCTGAGACATTGAACCGGGCTGGCAGGTCTGCATGGCGCATGGTGTCGGCCATGCCTGAGATTGAGAGTCGGTTTGTGCTTGAAAGGTGTAAGCGTTCATAACTGTGTCTGCGCTTGAAAATAAAAAAGCCGCCTTGTTGGGCGGCTTGGATTCAAACGATGGTTTGTCTGTCTATCCTTACTCACCCAACCGGCATCGGGTCCTCAACGACGATAATAAGGACCAGGCTAATAAGGCTAATAAGGACAAAACTCAACGTGCGTTTCATATTTCACAAAGATCTTACTGCAATTTGTTCACAAGGGTAACGGCCGTTCCCCTCATCGTCCATAGGTTAAAGCGTACAACAAAGACGGCCGTTTACTTGTACGGAATGCACAAGAAATCAATCCGCCTCTCATTTAAAACAAAAAGAGCGATAGCAATCGCTACGCCCTTTTCGTTTCCCACTATTTCCCACTGAACCGCGCATTTCAGCACAAGTCATAAAGAATTATACGGGGAGATAAACCGGAAATATACGGTCAACTTACAAGAACCGGTCAACCATTTGTTTGTAAAATTTGTACAGGATCAAATCGTGCGCGGCGCTTCCGGGCGCAATTGCCATAACTTCAGCGCCAATTGCAGCGCCAACCGCATGTTGGCCTGGTTCAAATTGTGATTGGTCAATTCCTGAATGCGGTCCAGCCGATAGAGCAGCGTGTTGCGATGAATAAACAACGCTTCGGCCGTCTGGCTGATATTGCCGTGGTGGTTAAAGTAAGCGTCGATGGTTTGCACGAGCGTGCTTCGATGTTGGTCGTCGTATCGCACCAACGGACCTATGACCTGATCGGTAAACTCAATAACCGCCGGGATGTTTTCTAATCGGCCCAACAGGCGATAAATGCCCAGGCTGTCGAACTCCACAACCTGATTCATTTTAAGCCGTTGCCCCAGCTGCATCGCTTGCAGCGCCTGATGATACACATGCGGCCAATCGGCCAACGTCATAACAGGCCCGCTAATGCCGCCGATTAAGTGAGTGTTGGGGTACTCGGCATCAATTTGCTCCAATAATCGTCGGGCCAATTCGTGCGCCGAATCCATGTCTTCAACACTTTTTAGCGATTGGAACACACAAGCGTGTTGATCGCCATAAATATGCACCAACGCCGGGCGCGGATGGTTGCGCAGCAGCCAGTTGATGGTTGTTTCCAGACGGCGCAGGGATGGCGACTCCGGCCCGCTCCAGGCAAAGGTCATAATTGCATGAGGCGATGTTGTATCGTGGTCCAAACGGCCCGCAAGTCGTTCGATTTCTTTGGTTGGCAAGGTTCCCGCTAACAAACCCTCCAAAAAATCGCCGCGCAGCGATTTTTTGGCTTCGCTCACCGCTTTGGCTTTCGCCATTTCCAGAGCGCAGGCGGCTGCGCCATGTTCTACGGTGAGGTTGTCTAGCAAATCAAGCTGGTCGGCCGGACCGACAACGGACAAATAACCACGGGCGCGATCACCCGAAATAATGGGGCTGATGAGCCGCGCCAGATTATTGACGGGTAACAACTGCTGCCAATGGCTTTGGCGCGCTTTGGCGGCCGCTTTACGATTGCGCAGGACGGCCGGCAGCTCATCACGCTGCATCAATACTTCGATTAGCTCAGATTCTTCGATGTCGGTGGTACGCGGTGAGCTGATGGCCCGAACTTCCAGACGTTTGTCTTGTATGACGACGATTTTGCCCGTGAGCTTAGACATGACATCGGTCATGGCTTGCAGCCCTTGTTCTTCACGGGACATTTCGGAGAGTTTGCGGTAAAGCTGCATGCCGCGCTCGGTGGTGGCGGCCTGACGGTCGGCCAGGAGGAATACGATAGCCTGGTGGGCGTCGCGCACGGAGATGCCGGGGGGCGCGACAAGCAGTGGCAAATTCAGCGCGCTGGCTTTTTCAGCGACAATTTCAAGGACTTCTTTAAAGACAAGCATGCCGGCTACTTCAAGTTCAACCACTTTATCCAGAATGTCTAGCAGGCTTTCTGTGGTGGTCTGTTGCTCCAACACCGGCGGAATGATGAGCAGGTCGCCTTGTTCTACTTGATCTTCCAGATCGTCCCAGCTTGTAAGCAGCACCACCCATTTGACGTTACGGCGAGCGTGCCGCGCCCCGGCAGAGACAGTTGTAGAGAGGGGCAGAGCCAATCTGAGGATGTCACCTATATTGATTTCAGTTGGTATTTGTTGATTATTCATGGTTCTATGGATTGACGGCCGTTTCCAAATTTCGGCTGCACAGGTAGGCGGACAATAAAAGTTGTTCCCTGGTTTGGCGCACTGACTACATGTATGTCACCGCCATGCTGCTCTATGATACGATGACTTGTAGCTAAACCCAAACCAGTCCCCTTTCCTGGCTCTTTTGTCGTGTAAAACGGTTCAAATATATGCTGCGCTTCGGCCGCAGACATGCCATGGCCGTTGTCGCGGAAGAGAACTTGAACGTGGTCCCTTTCTGGGGTCAGGCGCGTCGTAATTTCGATCTGCCGATTTTCGGGAACCGATTGGACGGCGTCTCGTGCATTAACCAGCAAATTCAGCCAGACGCTTTTGAGGTGTTCCCAACTGGCCGTAATCGACGGCAAGTCCGGCTCTGTTTTGTCGACGATGGTGATACCGGCCGTTTGGAACTGGTAACTGATCAGGTCTAGAGTCTGGTGAATGGAGAGGTTGACGTCGCTGCTGGTGAATTTGTATTGTTCCTGACGGGCAAAATCGAGCAGCCCACGTACCACTTTGGTGGCGCGTTCCCCGGCGCGCGCAATCAGGTCCACCGCTTCATAGTTGTCGTCCTCCGGGGGAATGAACATTTTGAGCATCTCGGCGTTGGCGTTGATGGCTGTGAGCGGGTTATTGATTTCATGGGCGACGCCGGCCGCCAGTTGACCAATCGCCGCGAGTTTGCCGGCTTGCAGCAGGCTGCTTTCCAGGCGGCGTTCTTCGGTGCGGTCTTGCCACAAAATGACCGCGCGAGCCGAGGCTGCCTGGCTGCTGGGGATAGGATAGGCGCTGACATCCCAATTCCGGGGCAGGTGGTCTTCGCCCTGCCAGCTGACAGACCAGTGTTGGGCTTGTTTGTTTTCCAGTGTCAGCGTGACCTGGCAGTGGGCGCAGGGGGTTTTTTGATGGTAGAAAGCCTGGTAACACGGCCGTCCCACCAGTTGTTCCGCCGTTTCTGGATGTTCGTTGGCTTTGCTTTTATTGATGGAAATCAGTTTCCAATTGTCGTTGATGGTGTAAATGGGGTGAGGAATGCCGTCGATGAGCGCCTGAAGTGTGTTGCGGTTTTCCAGAAGTTCCTGCTGCCGCATGCGGATGCGCTGGAAGAGCCAGGCGTTTTCGATGGAGTCGCTGATGGAGATGGCCAGGGAAGAAAACAGCTCTAAATCGTTGTCTGAAAAACGGCCGTTCTCCCGATTATAACAGGTTAATATACCCACCGGTCGGCTGCGCACCACCAGCGGCGCAGCCATCATATTGCGGGGTTCTATGCCGGGGGGAATGTCGCTAGCGGGTTGGAAACGGCCGTCATCTGCCGGGTCATTGAGCAGCGTCGGCGTTTGGCGGGCAAACACCTGCCCCACAAACCCCTCACCCACATCCAGCCAATGGTCGGTCGCTACCAGGCCATCGGCCGTACGCAGCGCCTTGCAGCGTAAACGGCCCCCTTCCAACAAAAACGCCGCCGCCGACTCCACACCCAAGATCTCGATAGCCCCGGAAACGGCCGTGGCAAACACCTCTTGCGTCTCCAACGTCGTCGCCAGCCGCTGCCCCATCTGGTTCAACAACGCCAACTGCGAACTCTGACGCTGAAGCTGCTTTTCCAACTGCTGCGTGCGCAAAATGGTCTTTACCCGCGCCAACAACTCCTGAGGGTAATACGGCTTGGTAATGTAATCGTCGGCTCCGGCCGAGAGCGCTTCTACCTTATCGTTGCTGCCGGCAGCGGCCGTTAGCAGCACCACCCGCGTATAACGCAGCACCGCATGCTGGCGAATCCAGGCCAACACCTCCAGCCCCGACATCCCCGGCATCCGCATATCCAGCAGCACCAGATCCACTTCATTGCTTTCGCCAATGGTCGATTTCAGGTAATCAATGGCTTCCTCGCCGGTACTGGCCAAAGAAACCCAAAAGCCTTCCTTCCGAACCAAAAAATCCGCTAGAGATTCGGCAATCTCCGGTTCATCATCAACAACCAGAATGCGCGTCGCCGTGAAATTGTGCAAAGGAATCGCCATGATAGGTCTGCCATCAACAAAACCCTAAGGTAAATGGACACGCTCAGGGAGTGTCTGTCGCCGCCGATGAAAAGGTATACCCATGTCCCTGAATAGTGCGAATGTAAATCGGATCGCTGGGCGCAGGTTCAATTTTTTCCCGTAAATTTTTAATGTGGGCGCGCACCAATTCCGGGCTGCCGGTATCGCGCGGATAATCCCAAACATCTTGCAGCAGTTGTTGGCTATTAAACACCTGATCCGCGTTGCTCATCAGATGGTACAACAAATCAAACTGCACATTGGTCAGCAGCGCCACCCCCATGGGGGTTGTCACCTTAAAGCTACGACAGTCCAATGTGACGTTGCCCACAATGACTTCATTCGCCGGTTCCGGGGCTACTTCCGCAGGGCTGGTGCGGCGCAAAATCGCTTTCACCCGCAGCTGCAATTCTTCCATATTGAATGGTTTGCTCAGATAATCATCTGCGCCGGCGCGAAACCCTTCAATCTTATCTTCATCCTTGGCTTTAGCAGTGAGAAACAAGACCGGCAGGTCGGCCAACAACGGATCGCCGCGAATTTGACGGCATACCTGATAACCGTCAGCGCCTGGCATCATAATATCCAATAGAAACAGGTCGGGTCGATGGCGACGTGCGGTTTGTAACCCCTCCGTGCCGCTGTTGGCCACCATTACCTGATGTCCGTACAGTTTGAGCGCACGTTGTAAGGTTCTGGAAACCAATTCATCATCGTCGATAACCAGAATTGTGGCCATTGCACTACCTCCACAAGAATTGGGTTTTCCAATAAAAAGCCACCTGATCGGCAGGTGGTGTATGCTTTATGTGAACATACGGGAATTAGTATAACAGATTTTATGGTGGAACTGTACTAAGGGGACAATTGGGGATTGGAGACTGCAGACTGGAGATTGATCTGTGAGTCTTTGGGGTTTCATAGGGTTTGGTCTGATGCATGAAGCGTGATACGTGACCAGAGAGGTTTCACGCTTCACGCTTCACGCATTGGGGCTACCAACCCCCTTAGCTCCTGAAGAACCTGATTTGTAACCAGTCTCCAGTCTCCGGACTTCCGATTAAAGCAGCAAACGCAAGGGATTTTCTAAAATGGCTTTGAGAGCCTGCATGAACTGGGCCGCTTCGGCGCCATCCGTCACGCGGTGATCAGCCGAAATGGTGGCCTTCATGCGCGTGCCGACGGCTAGCTGCCCATTCACCACCACCGGCACCTGACGGGCTGAGCCGACGGCCAGGATGGCGGCGTCGGGCGGGTTGATGATGGCTACAAAGGACTCCACGTCAAACGCGCCCAGATTGCTGACGGTGAAAGTGCTGCCTTCAACATCTTCCGGCTTCACTTTGCCGACGCGCGCACGGCCGATCATGGCCCGGTTATCGGCGGCGATTTGCGCCAGCGGGGTCAGGTTGGTGTTTTTCTGGACGATGGTGAGCAGGCCGCCTTCTACGGCCACGGCCGTTCCCACATGGATGCGGTTGTGGCGCACAATTTTATCCCCGCCAAACGCCGCGTTCAGATTCGGGAACTCTTGCAATGCCAGCGCGGCCGCCTTGACAACCATGTCGTTGACGGTGACCTTTTGCTCTTCCGGCAAGAGGGCGTTGATTTGCTTGCGCAAAGCCAGCGCCGGTTCCATGTCGATGTCGCTGGTGACATAGAAATGGGGCACGCTGGTTTTGCTTTCGGTCATGCGGCGGGCAATGGCCTGCCGCAAGCGGCTGGTGGGGATTTCGGTGGTTTCCGGACCGGTGGGCACGGCCGTTACCGGCATTGGCGCGCAGGGTTGTGCCGCCGGCGGAGCCGCCAGGTAAGCCTCAATGTCGCTTCGGCGCACACGGCCGTCTGGCCCACTGCCCTTCACGCGGCGCAAATCGACGCTTTTTTCCTCAGCCAGGCGGCGGGCAACCGGCGTCGCTTTGACGCCGCCAGGGAATTCAGCGGAAACGGCCGTTTCCATCACAGGCGCGGCGGCCGGGGCCGGCGCAGGCTCCGCCGCCGCGTCAACTTTTGGGGCTTCTTCCTGCGCCGCTGCTTGCGTCTCGTCGCCAGAGGTAAGGCCAGAAATATCTTCGCCAGCTTCGCCGACAATCGCCATCTTTGCGCCTACCGGCACAACCGACCCTTCTTTCTCAAGCTGTTTCAGCATCGTGCCCGATACCAACGCTTCCAACTCCAGCGTCGCTTTGTCGGACTCGATTTCGGCCACCACTTCACCCTTGGTGACCTGCTCGCCGATGCCTTTTAACCAGCTCACCAGCACGGCTTCGCGCATGTCGAAGCCAAGTTTGGGCATGACAATAAATTCAGCCATTAGAGAATCTCCTTCACAGCAGCAATAACCCGATCGGCATTGATAAGCGCTGCCTGTTCCAAATCACGCGAGTATGGCAGGGGCACTTCAAATTGGGCCACGCGTTTGATGGGCGCGTCCAGGTAATCGAACGCCTCTTCTTGCAGCCGCGCCGCCACTTCCGCGCCGACGCCATAAGAACGATACCCTTCTTCCACGATGACCGCTTTAAAGGTTTTCTTGAAAGATTTGACGACCGGACCCATGTCTAACGGCCGTAACGAACGCAAATCCACCACCTCCGCGCTCACGCCTTCACGCGCCAGCTTTTCTGCGGCTTCCAAAGCCACCTGCAAACCCTGCGCATACCCCACCAACGTCACATCCGTGCCTTCACGTTTCACATCAGAAACACCCATCGGCACGATATAGTCGCCTTCCGGCACTTCGCCGCGCAGTTGATACAACGTCGCGTGTTCAATAAACAACACCGGGTCGTCAGAACGGATAGCCGCTTTCAGCAGCCCTTTGGCGTCATAAGGCGTGGACGGCGAAACCACCTTCAGGCCGGGAAAATGAGCAAAAATCACGTCCGGCGTGTGGCTGTGGGTGGCGCCCAACTGCCGCCCGCCGCCGCCCGGCGCGCGGAACACCACCGGCGCTTTCATCTGCCCGCCAAACATATAATGAACCTTGGCTGCGTGGTTAACCATCGCATCCAGGGCCAGGAAGGCAAAATTGATGGTCATAAATTCAGCCACCGGGCGCAGGCCGTTCATGGCCGCGCCGGTTGCCGCGCCGCCGATGACCATTTCCGAAATTGGGGTATCTTTCACCCGACGTGGGCCAAATTCATCGTAAAAGCCGCGTGTGACGGCGTAAGTGCCGCCCCACACGCCCACTTCTTCCCCCATAATAAAGACAGTATCGTCGCGCTTCATTTCTTCGCGCAGCGCATCGCTAATTGCTTGTCGCATGGTTATAAAGGCCATTGTTTTCTCCGAAAAACAGAGGTTGTAAAGTTTTTACGCTCTAGCCTCCGTTCTTTAATCTTTTAATCTTCCACGTAAATGTTTGAGAACAGCTCTTCATAAGCCGGGAAGGGCGATTCTTCAGCAAACTGAACGGCATCCACTAATTCTTGCTCCACGCCTTTGTCCAGGTTTTCCAATTCTTCCCGGTCGGCGATGTTTTCCTTTAGAAGGTAGCGTTCCAATATGCCGATGGGGTCGTCTTCGCGCCATTTTTCCACTTCGTCTTTGGTGCGGTAACGCAGCGGGTCGCCCATGCTGTGCCCTTCGAAACGATAGGTGAGCATTTCCAGGAACTGCGGCCCTTTGCCTTCGCGGATGGCTTGCAAAGCAGCGGATGTGGCTTCATACACAGCCATGACATCCATGCCATCGACTTGTTTACCTTCCATGCCATAAGCGGGGGCTTTATCGACCATTCGGGTAACGGCCGAAGCGCGTTCAACGGCCGTTCCCATGCCATACTGGTTATTTTCCGCCACAAACACCACCGGCAAATCCCACACGCCGGCCAGATTTAGCGATTCGTGGAAATAGCCGATATTCGTCGAACCATCGCCAAAATAACACAAGACGGCATTATCGGTTCCCTTGTACTGTTCCGCCAATGCCAGACCGGTCGCCAACGGCACATGGCCGCCAACCACAGCGTAACCGCCCCAATACTGGCGATTCACGTCCGCCAGATGCATGGAGCCGCCCTTGCCTTTGCTGACGCCGGTTGCTTTGCCCAATAATTCGGCCAGCACCGGGCCGGTTTCGCTGCCCACAGCCAGAGCGTGGGCATGATCACGGTAAGCCGTAATTACATGGTCGCCCGGCTGACGGGCCGCGATGGTGCCTACGGCGACTGCTTCTTGGCCAATGTACAGGTGCAAGAAGCCACCGATTTTGCCCAGACTATATAAGTCTGAGCAGCGTTGTTCAAATCGACGAATGAGTACCATTTGCCGGTACCATTCTAACAGGGTTGCTTTTTCCATTTATGTTTCTCCTGAAAATAATTTCTTGTCAGAACGAAGGTGCGCCGAGACGCGGTGAAACGCCATTGTCGCCACTAAATGGCAACACATAAGCGTGTGAATGGTTGCGAATTCTTTTCTTAAAAGGACGAATGTGTGAAAAGGCTGCGCGTGGGCTGCGCATAGGTTTGTGGAAATTGGGCGCAACGGCCGTTTCCTACCTATCTGCGCCCCTTTTTATCAATAAATTGATAGAGATAAGTTTAAACGTCAGGATTATACCGCAATCCGCTCCAAACCAAAGGTATGATACATATTTCGTTAAGGTTTTGATCGGGATTGCACGCCGATCAGCGCCGGATTGTCTATATCCACCCGGCTGCCCTGCGTGTCGACCGCCAAAATCCAGGTGCGGCTGGGCAAATGGTGCGTCGCAAACACGGCCGTCATCGCTTCGCCAATCGCCTCGTGCCCGCCCGAGGCAAAAGCGATCAGGCTGGGGCCGGCCCCGCTCAGGGCCACGCCCGCCGCACCGGCGGCATATGCCGCCTCATAGGCGGCGCTCAGGCCGGGAACCAGCGGCAGCCGATAAGGCTGGTGCAGCCGGTCTTGCATGGCCGCCCGAATTTTGTCATACGCGGCCGTTTCCAAGGCCCGAATCAACAACCCCAGGCGGCTGGCGTTAAAAATGGCATCTTGCAAACTGACCTGCTGCGGCAAAGCCGCCCGCGCTTCCGCCGTCGGCAAATGGAAATCGGGCAAAACCACCACTACGCGCAGCGGCGGCACGTCGATTCGCTCCACCAACAGCCCATCCGGCTCTTGCACGCCCAAAATCAGGCCGCCATGCACCGCCGGAGCCACGTTGTCCGGATGTCCTTCCAGATTGGTGGCCTCCTGCAAAATTTGGCCGCGTGAAAGCGGATTACCCAACAACGCGTTGGCGCCAAACAACCCGGCCAACACCGCCGACGAACTGCTGCCCAAGCCGCTGCCGATGGGAATCTGGTTGTCCTGGTGAATGTGCAGGCCAGACGGCCGTTGCCCAAACCGCGCAAACAAACGATCGGCCGCCTCAAACACCAGATTGCTCTCGTCCGTGGGAATCTTGTGCGCGTCTTCGCCGGTTGTGGTGATGAGCAGACCCGGCTCTTCCCGCGTCGTAAACGTCACCGTCTGATACAAACTTAAAGCCAGTCCCAGGCAGTCGAAGCCTGGACCAAGATTTGCAGATGTTGCCGGAATGGTTATAGTCGCTTGCATAGGGTGCATGATTTTACGCTAAAATCAGCGGTCAGCCGATTGTTAAATTTGTGAGAGAGGTGTTTCGTGGTTGGTAATGATCCTATCAACCTTGCACAGTTTGTTTTGCCAGAGGTCAGACGGCTGGCCCTACGGGTAACGCCCGCCGCCGAACGCGCCGTGCGCGAAGGCCACCCCTGGCTGTTCGCCGATTCGATTACCCGCCAAAATCAGGACGGCCGTTCCGGCGATCTGGCCATCCTTTTCGACCAAAAAAACCGCTTCCTGGCCGTCGGCCTGTTTGACCCCCATTCGCCGCTGCGCGTGCGTATTCTGCATCACGGCCGTTCGGCGACCATCGACGCAGGCTGGTGGGAACAGCAGCTGCGGCAGGCGGCCGCCCTGCGCCAGCCATTGTTAGAATCGCCAACAACCGGCTACCGGCTGGTGTACGGCGAGAACGACGGGTTCCCCGGTCTGGTGATTGACCGGTACGCCGAAACCTACGTGTTAAAACTCTACACAACCGCCTGGCTGCCACATCTGGCCGATGTGCTGCTGGGGCTAACGGCCGTCGCCCGCCCCCAGCGCGTCGTTTTGCGGCTCAATCGCACCAGCCGCCCCACCCTCACCGAGCTTGGGCTGCCAGACGGAACCATCTTGGCCGGCCCGCCGCTTGCCGGTCCGGTTGTGTTCACGGAAAACGGCCTGAATTTTGCCGCCGACGTCATCGAGGGGCAAAAAACCGGCTTCTTTCTCGACCAGCGCGACAATCGAGCGCGGGTAGAAGGCCTCGCCGGCGGCGGCGATGTGCTGAATGTGTTTGCCTATTCCGGCGGTTTTTCGCTGTATGCCGCGCGCGGCGGCGCGCGCCGTGTCACCAGCCTGGACCTCAGCCGGCCAGCTCTGCAAGCGGCGGCCGAGAATTTTGCCCTGAACGAGGCGGATACGGCCGTGGCCGCCGCCACCCATGACCTGATCGCCGGCGATGCGTTTGCGGAAATGGCGCGGCTGGCGGAGAACGGCCGTCAATTCGACCTGGTGATCATCGACCCGCCAGCCTTCGCCAAAAAACAGGCCGAAGCAGCGCGGGCGTTGGGCGCGTATGCTCGCCTGGCGCGCCTGGGCCTGGCTGTGCTGCGTCCTGGCGGCACGTTGGTGATGGCTTCTTGCTCCAGCCGGGTAAGCGCGGAGGAATTTTTTGCCCTGCTGCACCAGACGTCGCGGGAAGAGGGACGGCCGTTGCGTGAAATCGCCCGCACCGGCCACGCTCTGGACCATCCCATTCGTTTCCCCGAAGCCGCCTACCTCAAGTGTCTATTTGCCATCGCGGCGTGAGAAAAAGGTTAACCGGCAGTCCCACACAAATTGCATAGTTGATGATTGCCCCGGATTGCCGTATGATCCCGCTCTGGATGAGCGTCGGCGGCAAAAATTGACCGGGCGCAGTCCCCATGTAGATTTGCAGGTAGTCAGGAGAACAGTTGTAATGGAACAAATCGAAGCATTTCCATCACTGTCCGCACTGCGTACTACCCATCGTCGTTTACTTGAACGCCGCAGCAAAGACGGCCAGTTGGAGATATTCCTAGACGAAGTAGAGCAGTTTGTGGCGCAGGGTGTGGCCACCGGCGCTTTTTTGGATACACGCAGTGACCGCTGGCAGGCGCAAAATCTGATCGATTATTGGGCCAATGAGCTATACCATGCCCGACGACCGGCCCCGGACACCAATCTAACCGAATACGACCCTGGTTTAGCCCCGGAATTGGACGACTCGTTGTGTCCATATCTTGGCCTGCAAACCTTTGGCGCGTCGCAACACTCCTTCTTTTTTGGCCGCACGGCCCTCATCAAAGAGATGGTGGAAAAGCTGAAATACGGCCGTTTCCTGGCCATCGTCGGTCCCTCCGGCAGCGGTAAATCCTCGGTCGCCCAGGCCGGGCTTTTCACCCAATTGCAAGACGGCGCCCTGCACGGCAGCCGCAACTGGCGCTACTACGCCCCCATCGTCCCCGGCGCAGACCCCCAGGCCAGCCTCATCCGCGCCCTCAAACCGGAGGGCGTCGCCATGATGGATTGGATGACCGAAGTCACCGAACAATGCGCCCAAAATTCCACCCACCTCGTCAACCTCATCGATCAGGCCGATTCTGAACCGGCCGTCCTGTTGATCGACCAATTTGAAGAAATCTTCACCATCTGCCAGGACGAACAGAAACGCCGCGCCTTCATCATCACCCTGCTCAACCTCATTCAAATGCCCAAAGCGCGGCATACCGTCGTCATCACCATGCGCGCCGACCTGGAAAGCAACCTGGTGCAAATCCCGGCCCTACAATCCGAATACGAAAAAGCCCAGGTGCGCGTCACCGCCATGAAGGCCAACGAACTGCGCGAAGTGATCGAAAAACCGGCCGAACTGGTCGGCCTGAAATTCGAAGAAAACCTGGTCGAAGAACTGGTGGGCGAAGTGTTGGGTAAACCGGCCGCCCTGCCCCTGCTGCAATTTACCTTGCTTAAACTCTGGGAAAACCGCGACCACAACCGCGTCACCTGGGCGGCTTACCGGCGCATCGGCGGCGGGCGGCAAGCCCTGGCCAACAGCGCCGATGCCTTTTACGATGGCCTCTCGCCAGAAGATCGGGCCGTAGCCCGACAGGTGTTACTGGGCATCGTGCGGCCAACCGTCGAGCAAACCATCACCGCCGACCGTGTGCTGCTGTCTATTCTTTACCAGGAGATCCGCAAGCCCCAGGCGCAAATCAGCCGGGTAATTGATCAATTGTTAGGCGCGCGCCTCGTTCGCCGCATCGCCGGCACCAGCGCCGAAGACGATCAGGTGGGTTTGGCCCACGAGTCGATTGTGCGGATTTGGCCGCGCCTGGTGGGCTGGATTGAAGAAGCGCGCGTGGCGCAGCGCCAACGTCTGCGTCTGGCGACAACAGCCGAACAGTGGCATGCGCTTGGCCAACCCAACAGCGTGCTGCTGCGCGGCGTTTTGTTGGAAGATGCGCTGCAATACGAAGACCTGACCGCTCTGGAAGCGCTCTTTGTGGAAGCCAGCGAAACGGCCGCGCACAAAGAACAGCTTGAACGTGAAACACGGCAACTGCGCGAATTGGAGCAGGCGCGCGCCCTGGCCGAAGCAGAACGACAGCGCGCCGCCGAAAGCGACCGGTCTGCCCGGCGGCTGGCGCGGCTGTCCGTGGCGCTGGCGGTGGTGTTTGTGCTGGCCCTGGTGGCCGCATTTTGGGCAGCGCGAAATGGCGCGGTAGCCGCGCAAAATGCCTCCGCAGCCGCCCAAAACGCCGAGACCGCCCGCGCAAACGCGTCTATTGCTGAAACCTTACGCATGGATGCCGAAGCCAGCGCGGCCACGGCCGTTTCCGCCCAAATCGCCGCCCAACAAGACGCCAACCTGCGCGCCACCGCCGAAGCCGAAGCCCGTACCCAACGCGACGTCGCCGAAATCAACGCCGCCGAAGCCGAGACGGCCCGCGCTACGGCCGTCGCCAGCGCCGCCCAGGCCGAAACCAATGCCCGCGAAGCCGAAGCCCAAACCCGCCTGGCAACCGCCCGCGAATTAGCCGCCGCCTCGATTGATCAGCTGGCCAGCGATCCACAGTTGGGCCTGCTGTTAGCCATCGAAGCAGTTAACCGCACCCTGCCCATCGACGGAACCGCCCCCGCCGAAGCCGAAGACGCGCTCTACCGCGCCTTGCAAGCGTCGCAGTTGCAGATGACTCTTTCCGGACACACGGATTGGTTGAGCGACGTGGCCTTTAGCCCGGACGGCCGTTTCCTGGCCACCGCCAGCTACGACAATTCCGTCAAATTGTGGGACGCCCAAACCGGGCGCGAACTGCGCACCTTCACCGATCACAGCCGCGTGGTCAACGGCCTGGCCTTCAGCCCAGACAGCCAGCGGCTGGCCTCCGGCGGCGACGATGGCTTCATCATCGTGCGCGACGTGGCCACCGGCGAACGGCTGGCGGTGATGAACGGCAACGATGGCCCGATTCGCGCCGTGGCCTACAGCCCAGACAATCTGCACCTGGCGGCCGCCAACGGGAACGCCACCGTGCGCGTCTGGGATACGGAAACGCGCCGTTCGTTGTACCGTCTTTACGGCCATGACGCGACGGTGCAAGACGTGGCTTTTAACCAGGATGGCAGTTATCTCGCTTCCGCCGGCGACGACGGCCGTACCATCGTCTGGAACATGGAAAACGGCTCGCCGGTCTACTCGGCCAATCCATACCCCGAAGACCCTGTGGGAGCCAACGCCCTCGCCTTTAGCCCGGATGGCGCGCGGGTGATCACGGCCTACAACGATGGCGTGGCCCGCGTGTGGGATTTTAAGAACGAAGGACTGTTGTTTAACCTGATCGGCCATGCCAGCCAGGTTTCAGATGTGGCGTTTAGTCCAGACGGCCGTCTCATGGCCACCGCCAGCGGCGACGGTACAGCCAAAGTGTGGGACGCCGAAACCGGCCAGACGCTTTATACACTGTCCGGCCACAATGGCGCGGTGTCGGCTGTGGCCTTCAGCCCGGATGGCTCCCAATTGGCCACCGCCAGCCAGGACAGCACGGCGCGCATTTGGAACTCCGAAGCTGGCCTGGACGTGCTGGTGCTTTCGCGGCATCGACGCCCCATCAACGCCGTGGTGTTTAGCGCCGACGGCCAATTTGTAGCCACCGCCAGCGATGATCGCACAGCCAAAGTGTGGGATGCGAATTCCGGCGCGGTGCTGTTTAGCCTGGGCAACCACAACGCGCCGGTGCAAAGCGTCGCTTTTAGCCCGGATGGCAGCCTGTTGGCGACAGGCAGCACCGATTATTATGCGCGCATCTGGGATTTGTCTAGCGGCCTGGTGCGCCTGCCGGTGCTGCCCCACGAAGGCCCGGTAACCTGGGTGCGGTTTGACGAGACCGGCGCGCGCCTGCTGACGGCCAGCGAAGATGGCAAGGTGCGCATTTGGAACGTGATGACCGGCGATTTGCTGCAAACATTTACCCACGAAACCGCCATCAGCAGCGCCGCGTTCAGCCCGGACCAATCGCAGTTGGCCATTGGCGATGTGAATGGCGGCGTGGTGATTTTGGAGGCGGAAACGGGCGAGCCGGTGTTGACGCTGGCCGGGCATGGCGGGCCGGTGAATGGGCTGGCTTTTAGCGCCGACGGCCGTCGCCTGGCCACAGCGGGCGGCGATGGCACAGCCAAAATTTGGGATTTAGGCAGCGGCGATCTGCTGCGCACGCTGTCTGGCCATACCGGGCCGGTACTCAGCGTGGCTTTTAGTCCGGATGGCGCTCGTCTGGCGACAACCAGCGTGGATCGAACGGCCAAATTGTGGAATCCGCAAACGGGGCAGGTGCTGCGCACGTTGTTGGGACACACAGCGCCGGTCAACAGCGTGGTTTTCAGCCCGGATGGCAGCCGTCTGGCGACGGCCAGCGCCGACGGCACGGCGCAAATCAACGATTTGAACTCGGTGACTACGTTGTTCGAGCGGGCGTTGGAGCGCATGACACGGCCCATGACGGCGCGAGAATGCGAACAATATCTGCGCGGCGAAGCGTGTCTGGCCGTGGAAAATTGAGGCCCGGCAGCGGCCGAAACTTATTTTTCAGCCACGAGAATGACGTTGGTGGGCGGATAGGGTAAGGGGTCGAGACGGCCGTTCTCATTCATCACAAACAAGGCCACTTTGCCCTGCCAGCGGTGGCGTACAATCCAGGGGTTGGTGTACACGCGGGAGCCGCTTTGAGGGGTGTTGGGGTTTTCCAGAATGTGGAACCCGGCGGTTTGTAGGGCAGTTTTCCAGTCGCTGAAGCTCCAGAAAGCAAATTCTTCGTGCATTTCGCTGGTCCAGTTGTCGGTGTAATCTTTTTTGCTCATAAATTCGCAGGCGGCGCGCAGTGGTAAGATGGCGTATGGACGGCCGTCTACCTGTGTTTCTCGGTATTGGATGACGGGTTGGCCAGCCTGCCTGTCGGGCAAAAAATCACGGGCGAAACGGCGGAAACGGCCGTAGGTGGACAAGTTTTGCAAGTGTTCGGCCAGCAGATCCGGGCTGGCAAATTCCTGAAAAACAGCGTCGTTGGCCCCATCCGCATCATTGAGCCAGAGATAGACTTCCTGACGGCCGTTTTCCGGCCCAATCACATCCCGAATGAGCAGGCGGCCGGAGACGGCCGTTTGGGCATATTTCAGCGCCAGGTAGCTGTGGATAGTTTGCGCCTGATCGCCGTAAGACCACAATTCATGCAGCGTAGAATTGCAAATGGTAGTATGAATCGCGCCCGGTTCAAAAATAGGTTGGGTGATGTTACGCTGGTGGAAAAAGACAAAACTCCCGCCAAAATCGCCGGCCCGCTGTCGCTCGCGGCAGCGGGCAATAAATTCGGCGGAAATGTCGATGCCGATCAGGTCGGAATCGGGAAAATCCTGGGCGACGGCCGCCAGCAGCGCCCCGTCGGCGCAGCCTTCGTCGACAATTTTGCCCGGCACGATGGCTTCTTGAATGTCCTGATATTTCAGGTTGATGATTTCCGGGTTGCTCAGGCCATAGGCGTAGGTGGCGTAGTTGCGGTCTTCAGTGAGGCTGCCCTCGTCGTTGAGCAGCGGGTCGCGCCAGAGACGCAAAATACGCCGGGGGATGTCGGGGAAGTCCTGCCAGAGGTCGAAGGTGGCCGATGAAAGCTGGTCGCGCAGGTCGGGGTGGGTGGGCCAGGTTTCCCCGGCGGCGACCATTTTTTGCAGCACGTCGATGGGTGTTGGCGGTTGGTCGGGATGGTTTAGTTCGGCCGGGAGAATGGCGAAACCGAGCTGTTGGTATTGGCGGATAACGGCCGTGGTGGAGCACAGCACCACGCAGTTATCCGGCGTCAGGCGCAGGCCGCCTTCGGTTTGTTCGGCGATCTCTTTGAGCGTAAATTCGGCGAAGCGGGGCGTGGGCTGGTAATGGGGTATGCCGATGATGCGGTAATGGATGGATAGGGTGGCTTCGAACGGCCGTATAAATCGATCCACTCCGATCGCCCGCACATGCAGCGGAATCGGATTGTACCGGGAGCCAGCCTGGTTGCTGGACGTTATGGCAAACACCACCTGATCGAGCGGCCCAGAAGCTGGCGGCGACGCGCCGTCCAAAAACGCCAATTGCTCCAGCGGCATCTGCAATACCTGCTGCAAATATCGCGCCTGAAACGCTGTATTTAAAAGATGACGCCCTGGAAAAAGCAAAAAAGTCACGGCGTTTTCGCCCTAATCAGTCAGCGCCGGGTAAGTGAATTTGGAAGGTTGTGCCCTGGCCCAGCACCGAACGTACAGTGATTTTGCCACGATGCGCTTCTATAATCTCTTTCACCAGCGCCAAACCAAGACCGGTTCCCTTGCCCATATGGTGCTGCGCCGATCCGGAATTCGCGCGATAGAAGCGTTCAAAAATTCGCTGCATTTCTTCCTCCGCAATGCCGGTGCCGGTATCGCTCACCTCAATGAGGACTTCTCGCCCCACCGTCCAGGCGCGCAAGGAAATCGCGCCGCCTGCGGGCGTAAATTTGAACGCATTCGATAACAAATTATCGAATACCCGCCGCAAATGAAAGGGATCGCCGACAATCATTGGCATGGTACTGACCGTGGTAACTTCGAGAGAAAGGCCTGCTTTTTCCGCCTGGAGGCGATACTCCTCTTGAACAGTCCTGAGCAAAGCGGCCGGGTCAATCTCTTCACGTCGAAAATCCTGAGTCTCGGCCGCCAGCAGAGCAGACATATCTTCCAACATGTTGATCAACATGCGAACGCGCTTCACAATGATGTCCATCGACTGCTTTTGCGCCGGTTCAAGCTCGCCCAGCCCACCACTGTCCAATAGTTCGGCATACCCATAGATCAGACCCAGTGGTGTGCGAAGTTCATGCGACACATTTTGGATGAATTCGTTTTTGGCTTCATCCAACTCTTCCTGGCGGGCCAGAGAAATCGCCAGCGCTTCAGCGCGTTCGGATAATTGCGAGAAGAGGCGGCGATTTTGCATGGCGATGCCAGCTTGTTGCCCAATCGATTCTGCCAGGGCCAAATCGCGGCGGGTGAATTGCCTGCCGGGGGTAAAGCTAAAAATTTGTAACGCGCCCAGGCACTCCTCCCCAGCCACAATGGGCACGCCGATGAACGCTCCCGCGCCGACTTTGATCAGTTTTTGCTGCGCTTTTGGGTGATCCTGGTATTGGGCGTGGATAACCGATTGCCCTGTTTCAATAATTTCCCAGGCAATGCCGCTGCCTTTGGTAACCGGGCGCAAGCTGACGCTGGGTGGGATGTTGTAGGGATAAAAAGTTACTATCTGGTGATCGATAACCAGCCCGACCAATCCGGCGTCTGCATCCAGAAGGTCGGTTGCCAGGCGAGCCACATATGCCAGGACGGTGGGTAAATCCGGGGCTGTGTTGAGCGTGCGGGATATATCGTTGAGCCGTTGTTCACGCTCTAACGCCTGGCGAATTTCGGTGAGCAGGAGAATGTTTTGGTATGCGATGGAGACGATGTAGGTAAGGGTTTGCCCGGTAACCAGATCGTCAGAGTTGAAGGGGGCTACGTGGTTGCGGTAGAAAGTTAATGCGCCGACAGGGTCTCCGGGAATGGACATGCTAAAGACGGCATAACTGCGAAAGCCTTCTGTAGAGATAATGTCTCGCAGGCTGGCGGTGCGGTAATCGTCGAGGGCGTCATCTATGGTGATGGGCTGGGCTGTGTTGAGCAACCTTGCGCCGGGCATCGTTCGATAAAATTGGCTGAGGGCGTCTGTGTAGGCAGTGGAGAGGTTGTGGGCGTAAAGGCATCTGAGAGATTTGCGAGCGGCGTCGTAGAGGTAGATGGCGACTCTATCGGCGTCGAGGGTTTGTTGGGCAACGGCCGTTACCGTTGGCCCCAGCTCCGATAGCGTGCGCGCATTCAACAAAGCCCCCGCAGTATTGGCCAACTGCTGCTGCCGCCGGGCGCGCTGTTGTTCCACCGCAAATAAGCGCGCATTGTCAATTGCGACGGCCGCCTGGTCGGCAAAAGCAATCAACAACTGTAAATTCGTTTGGGTAAATTGATTGGTGATGTCTCGTCGAGTGACGGTCATGACCCCGATGACTTTTTTACGGATAACCAGCGGCGCCAGAGCCATAGCCTCATCTTCTGTCGGCGTTCCCGGTATCTGAATACCCGTTCCGTCATCCAGCGTATTACGGATAATCTCCGGCAAGCCGCTAAGCGCCACCCGCCCGGTAATGCCCACACCCACACCCTGGGTAAAGTTTAAGATAGCATGGTCTGGTTGGTCGGATATAGCCACCACGCAGCGCAGCGTAATGCCATCGGGATCAATCAGGTGGATACGGCAGGTATCGGCTTTGAATAATTTTTGCGCCTCGGTGGCGATGGTGTCGAGAACATGATCGAGTTTGAGCGACGAAATAGCTTTACTGGTGGCCAACAACGCGGCCGTTTCAGCCGCCTGATGCTGCGCTTTCTCAAATAGGCGGAGTTTTTCGATGGTCGTAGCCAATTGTTCGGCAATTGTCAGCAGCAGGCGCTCGTTGGCTTCGCTAAACGCATTCACCGTCTTACTTTCTGCATTGAGCACACCGATCACTTTTCGGTTAAGTTTTAGAGGAACGCACAATTCCGAGCGAATCAACGGATCGCCGATAAACGCCGGTTCTTCGGTAACATCAGCATAACGCCGCGCCCGGCCGCTGTTGATAACCTGCCAACACACCCCTTCACCCGGTCGAATTAAGTTGACGACTAATTTTGTATCGTGATTCCAGGTCGAGGGATGATACGTCAGATTTCCGGACTCTGGGTCTAAAAAAGCAAACCCAAAATGATCGGCGTGCAGAGCCTGGGCAACGATCTGGGTGACGCGTGAAAACAAGGTGTCTTCGTCGGTGGCTTCGGCGGCAACGGTGGCTATGGCTTGCAGCAACGTAAGTTCTTCTAGCAGCCGTTGGTTGCGCGCAAACAGCGTCGCCTTGGCCAAAGCGATGGATAGCTGGTTGGCGATGATTTGCAAGATGCGAGTTTCATGATCGTTAAAGTGGTTCGGGTCGGTATGCTGCACGTCCAAAACGCCGATCAGCGCTTGTTCGTTGACGAGGGGAATAGAAAGTTCGCTGCGGGTTTTAGGCAAAACAGGGTTAGGCAGATGGTAGGTTGTTTGTCGTACGTCATCGACGCAGACTGTTTGCTGGGTCCGCGCCGCACGAGCCACGACACTGCGTGGGGCATTGATGTCGATTGCGTGCCGCCGTTGTTTTAGCCGCTCGCCCACTGTGCCTGTGCCGGCCTGAATGATGAGGTGAGTAGGCGAGGTCTTGTCTTGATCGGGGAAGAGGTTGTTGAGCAGAAAAATTTGGGCGTAGTAATAGCCAAAGCTGTCGCACAGTTGGTTGATGGTTACGTTGAGCAGCGTGTCTTGGTCGAGCATGGAAACCAGTTCGGCTCCAATTTTATAGGCAAGTTTTTCACGTTCCTCGAATTCTTTTCTCTGAAGGGCGTTTGTAAACAATTCGCCGACAATTTGCAGCAAGGAAATGTCTTGGGCTGACCAGGTGTGTTGGCGAGTGATGGTAAATAAACCAAGCAGCCCCAATTGAACGTTCTGGTAGGTCAGGGGCACGGCAACGAATGATTGCAACCCCTGGTTAATAAACAACTCTTTTTCGGTGGTTGCTTCTGGCGGCAGGTGGTCGATGGAGGGTATGTGGATAATGTTGGATTTGTTTAGCTGGGCCAGAATCCATACAAGGCTAGATGCTTCGATTTCTTGCAGGGTGTTCCGGTCTGGTGAGATGTCTGGGGCGCGCCATTGGTGGGTAGAAGTGAGGAGCTGATTGTCTTGCAGCACAACGATGCTGCGCTCTGCCTGGGTGTATTGGCCGAGCAAGGAGAGGACATTGCTAATGCCGGTGTCGATATCGTCTGGGGCCAGGTTGATGAGGTGGGTGGAAACGGCCGTTATCAGTTCTGCCAGGTTGGTTGCTTGGCGATTTGAACCCACGGCTGTCAGGCTCAGCGGTTCACTTGTTTCCAAGGCAGGCTTTGATGGTTGAACGGTTGCTTTCATACACACTAACCTTAACCGATCTAGTTGCCGCCTGTGTATGCGGCGGCTCGCAGGGCAAACTGGAGTAACTCTTGTATCACAGCGCCGGCTTCCTGTTCTGCTTCAGGCAAGTTGAGCAGGTTCAAGATCACTTCATCAAATGCGCCGGCAAAGGCTTCGGCCGTGCGGCGAGTGTTTTGAGGCAAAATGTAAGTTTCCGCCAGGGCTTTGTCTAACGGCCGTTGCCAGATCAGCGTCAGCCGTTCCCGAAATTCTACCCGTTTCACCGTCAGCGCCGGCACAGCGCCCACGCCACCCACCAATAAAAGCTGCACCACAGCCGGTTCATATACCGCGATATTGACATAAGCTTGCAGCCCAGCTTTCATCTGTTGTGGCAGCGTGGCGCGAGATTGTGTCGCCTGCTGAATGGCTTGCAGCAAAAATTGGGCCGTCTCCTCATACAAATGAACAAACAACGTCTCTTTGTCAGGAAAATAGAAATAAAACGTGCCTACCGCCACCCCCGCCTCGCTTACAATATCACGAATTGTGGCCGCATGATACCCCTTGGCGGAAAAAACGCGCACCGCAGCTTGCATCATCGCCGTGCGTTTGGCATCTTTTTTCTGGCGCGTCTTGTCACTGCTTTGGTAAGGCATAATCTTTACTCATTCATGGTAAGCGGTCCTCTACAGGAAACCTCAAGGATTCGCTCGTAATGAATTTTGGCGTTTCCCGATTGGCTCAACCTTGAAGATTGGACCAATTTTTTCAAGTTAAAACATAGTGAGACTATTTCAATTTACCGCCTGACGTGCTACGCTGTCAATATACCATTCAGGCCATATCAGGAGGTCAAATCCCTTCGGAACACGGATTGAACAACTTGCAAGACACTGGAAACTAAAGACTGGTTCAATCTCCACTCTCCAATCTCCAATGTCAATTCCCAAGTAAGTTTGTCCTCGTTCGTTGGAATTTTTAAGGTCCAGATGGCCTCTAAAAAGCAAACGCCTGGAGTCTGTGAGATACATGATTTTGACCCTCAGCACTTGGCCTCAAACAAAGAATATGACTAGAGATTAAGCGTCTAAGGTCTGTCTGGTTGCCCTACAGCTCGTATTGTAAATCAGCTTTAGGTTTTGTGCAGTCTGAAACAAAATATCCTAAAATCTGTTGGTTTCCTGACGCAAAACTGAACCTGGCCTTGGTAAGAAAGGCCATTCTATTGTCAGTCTGATAGTTTACTGGAATGTTCCGCAAATAAGAGGTCATCAAATGAAACAAAAAAAACGATGGTGGTTTCCGGCAGAAATGTTGGGACTGGTTTTGTTTTTTGCAATCGTGGTCACTGTGCAATCCTATGAGCCGCTGCCGCCCACAACGCCAACGGCCGTTGCCAACACCAGGACGTATCTTATCACACTCTCCGCTCCCTCGCTGGTTACGCGGCAGGCGCAAACCGGCCAGACAGACCTGAACACACCCGATGGGCAGCAGTACCGCCAAACCTTGCTCCAGCAGCAAGACAGCCTTCTGACAGAACTGAGCAAGGTGGCGCAACGGCCGTTAACCGCCCGCTACCACTACACCCTCGCCCTCAACGCCCTGGCCGTAGACCTGACGCCAGCGGAAGCAACGGCCGTGGCCGCCAACCCGGCCATCAACGCCATCAGTCCCAGCCAAAACCGCCAGCCTTTCAGCGACGCCAGTCCGGCCTGGATTGGCGCGCCCAGCCTCTGGGATGGCAGCCAGACCGGCGGTCCTGGCGGCGCCATGGGCGAGGGCATCCTCGTCGGCATCATCGACACCGGCATCAACATGGACCACCCGTCCTTCGCCGCCGTTGGTGGTGATGGCTACACGCATATCAATCCACTCGGCGCAGGCAATTACCTGGGCGCCTGCGCCGCCCAACCGGCCACCTTTGTCTGCAACGACAAACTCATCGGCGCCTACAGTTGGCCGGAAAGCGGCGATAATCCTGAAGACAACTGGGGTCATGGCAGCAACGTGGCCGGCATCGCCGCCGGCAACGTGATCACGCTGCCTTACGCCGCCCCCACCCTCACGCTCACACCCACATTATCCGGCGTGGCTCCTCATGCCACCCTCATCGCCTACGACGTGTGCAGCGCCAGCACTTGTCCCGATTACCTGAGCATTTTAGCCATCGAGCAAGCCATTTTGGATGGCGTGGATGTGCTGAATTTTTCCATTGGCGGCACGGCCGTTGACCCCTGGAAAGACCCTCTGGCGCTGGCATTCCTGGCCGCGCGAGAAGCCGGTATTTTTGTCGCCACCGCCGCCGGTAACAACGGCCCCAATCCCGGAACCATCAATTCGCCGGGCAACGTGCCGTGGATAACCACAGCCGGTAACGCCACCGGTCCAGCCCGCTTCGACAACATCCTCGCCAACCTCAGCGGCGGCGCAACCACGCCCCCACCATCGCTAACCGGTTCCTCAGTGACTGGCGGCCACGGCCCCGCTCCCATTGTGCGGGCGCTGGGCGTTACCAACACGAACGGCGTGCCGGATAACGGCCGTTGCGCCGTCGCTTTTCCCCCCAACACCTGGACCAACGGTGAAATTGTTTATTGCAGCACAGGCACGGTAAACAGCACAAGCAAAGCCAACAACGTTTTGGCCGGCGGCGCTGGCGGTGTGGTGATCGATTCCGGGCAAACGCTCGCCCAACGCCTGGGCATCGAGCGACTGCCTTTGCCCGGCATGAATTTGCTGACCGGCGATGCGGCAACGCTGGCAGCCTGGCTGAGCAGCGGCAGCGGCCACACCGCCACCATCAGCGGCACCATCCGCACGGCGAACCCGGCGTATGGCGACGAACTGTATTTTGGCAGCTCGCGCGGCCCCAATACCATCATTACCGACGTGCTGAAACCCAATGTCGCTGCCCCCGGCACAAAAATTTGGTCGGCGGGCATGACCACAAATCCGGCAAATCCGCCGGAGCTTGCTTTTTATACCGGCACGTCGCAGGCGTCGCCGCATGTGGCCGGGACGGCGGCGCTGCTGCGGGCGCTGCACCCGGATTGGACTCCGGCAGAGGTGGAGTCGGCGTTGATGATGACGGCCGTTTCCCCCATTCACCTGCCAGGCGGAACCAGTGCGGCGGGCGCATTTGACCAGGGCGCGGGGCGGATTGACCTGACGGCCGTTGCTCGCGCCGGCTTGTTGTTGAACGAGACGGCCGTTAACTTCCGCGCCGCCAATCCGGCGCTGGGCGGCAGCGCCAACAGCCTGAATTTGGCCGCCCTGGTAAACGGCGCTTGCCCCCAAACCTGCACCTGGACGCGCCAATTCCGCAGCGCCTTAGCCACAGAATCTACCTGGTCCGCCACCATCACCCAACCGCTGACCGCCACCGTGCAGGTGACGCCAACAACCTTCACCTTACCCCCAGGCGGCGTACAGACCATCACCGTCACCGGCAGCATCGGCGATTTGCCGCCAAACGTGTGGGATTTTGGCGGCGTCCTTCTGGAAAGCGGCGATCCACTGGTCCCCGGCGCGCACTTGCCGCTGGCAATGCGCCACGTAGACTTCAAATTGGTCTCGGAAATGCAGATCTACACGCGCCGGGATGCCGGTTCGCAGCTTTTGCCCGATCTGCAAGCCTCGCACATTCTCACACTCACGGCGGCTTCCTACAGATTGACGCCGGGAACTATGTACACTCTTTCTATTCCGGTGGGAGGAGCGATAACCGTGACCATGCCCGTTTCCACCAACAACCGGTGGCTAACGGCCGAGATTGTCCAATCGACAGCCATCAATGTGGATTTTACCATGCGCAAGATCGGCGGCAGTGTGGTCTGCACCGAGACAGGCCAATGGTGGAATGAAAGTTGTGACGTGCTGGACCCGGCCGCCGGCATGTATGAGATTGTGGTGACAAGTGTAAAAAGCGAATTGGCCGAAGATGAGGTGGTGTTGGTAACGGCCGTTGTGCCCAACACCACCTCCAGCAACAATTGGCTCACAGGGCCACTGGGCGAGCCGATTGGCGGGCCGTTCGATTTGCGCTATTTCTGGAACGAACCGGCTATGGACGGCGGCGAATATTGGTATGGCGGCTTCGATTTGGGCACGCAGCCATCCAACCCGCGCGATGTGGCCTTTATCCCGGTCAATTTGGTGCGCCAGGCCGACGACGTCAGCCGGACAGTCTCGCCCGCCGTCACGCTGATGAACCGACCGCTGACCACGACGCTAACCATCTTGCCCAATGTGACGCCCGTGGCAATGGCCTACGTGATCACAGAAACCATCCCCGCCGGATTGGCCGTAACCAACGTCAACGTCACGTCGGGTTTGTTTACGCAGACGAACGACTATCTGCGTTGGGAAGTGTCTGTGCCACGGTTGGGAGCGCAAGCAGCCATGCTCACCTATCAGGCGACGGCCGATCTGGCGGCTTGCAACACCACACTTACCGGCACACTGAGCAACACAACCGATGCGATTGGCGCTTTACCCGCCAGTAAAACCTGGAGTCTGCCAATCATTTGTTACCAGATCCATATGCCTGCTGTGATACGATAAAACAGGCGTTCAAGGTGGAGGGCGAGAAAACCGCCCTCCACCGCAGGTGTTATGCAAGACATTTTATTGGATCGCCACGGCCGTTTCCCACTCTACGCCCAAATCTACCGCCAGATTCGGGGGCAGATTTTGCGCGGCCAACTGCTGGCGGGCATGAAACTGCCGCCCAGCCGCCAATTGGCCGCCAACCTGGGTGTGGCGCGGGTGACAGTCACGCAGGCCTATGAGCAGCTTCAGGCAGAAGGCTACGTCATTGGCCGTCCCGGCGCAGGCATGTTTGTGGCTGAGGGAGTGGCCGAAGACGATAGACCAGGAAAAGAGGAACGGCCGTTCACGCCCACCCTGTCTCGTTGGGGAAAACGGGTGCTGGCGGCGGAGGGAGAAACGGCCGTGTCCACCCCGCGCCCGCCCATTGATTTTGGCTTTGGCCGGTCGTTTGCCCAGATTTTCCCCTACGACGTCTGGCGGCGGCTGCTGGCCCGTTACCTCAGCACCGACGACGCCATGCTGTCGCGGTACGGGTCGGTGGCCGGTTTTTATCCGCTGCGCGAAGCCCTGGCCGACTATTTGTCGCGGGAGCGCGGCGTGCGCTGCGCCCCGGAACAGGTGGTCATTGTCAGCGGGGCGCAGCAAGTTTTGGATATTTTGGCCCGCCTGCTGCTGAATCCGGGGGATGAAGCGCTGGTGGAAACGCCCGGTTACACCGTGGCTTATGATCTGCTGCGCGTGTATGGGGCAAAATTGGTCGGCCTGCCGGTGGATGATGAAGGGTTTCCGGTGGAATTGATTCCGGCAGACAGCCGGGCGCGGCTGGCGTTTGTTACGCCGACGCATCAATTCCCGCGCGGCGGCACGATGTCTTTGGCGCGCCGCCTGCGCCTGCTGAGTTGGGCGCGAGAGCATGAAACGTTGATCATTGAGGATGATTATGACGGCGAGCTGCGGTATAACGGCCGTCCGCTGGCTGCTCTGCAAGGGTTAGACGATGAGGGGCGGGTGGCCTATTTGGGCACGTTTTCCAAGGTGCTGTTTCCGGCGCTGCGGCTGGCGTATGTGGTGCTGCCGCCGGCCTTGCTGGCCCCGTTTGTGCAGGCCAAAAGTCTGGTGGATCGCGGCGCGCCCACGCTGACTCAGGCAGCGGTGGCCGATTTTATTACCGAGGGACATTTTGAGCGTCATTTGCGGCAGCTGCGGTTGGCATACGGCCGTCGGCGCGAAGTATTGGTGGCGGCCCTGGAACGGCACTTGCCGGGGCGGGTGCGTTACGCGCCGGTGGCTGCCGGGCTGCATGTGATGGTGTATTTGGAACCCGGACTGGTGGAAACGGCCGTGGTGCAGCAGGCTGCGGCCGCGGGCGTGGGCGTCTATCCGGGCACGCCCTACCACCTGGAACAGCCGGCCCCGCCGTCGATTTTGTTGGGGTTTAGCGGTTTGGAGGAAGCAGAAATTGAGGAAGGCGTGCGCCGGTTAACGGCCGTGTTGGGCATGTAGAGTTTTCCTCGTTCTGATACAATGTTTGCCAGTGCAGTTTGGACCTGAACAGGAGGCATGAGAAGATGACAGAAGATCAAACACCCATTCCGCAAGAACAAGGAGATGCCATTCCTTGGGCTGACTGGCAAAAACAGTTGGCTGTTTTAGTGCTGATTATTTTAGTTCCCGTGACGATTTATTTGCTTCGTCCGGTGCTGTATCCTTTGATTTATTTGTTTCTGGGCGCGTTTATCTTGCGCTACCCCATCAAACTCCTGCAGACACGGTTGAAGTTGTCTTATCGGGTGTCGGTGCTGATCGTCTATTTGATTTTTGTGGTGGTGGTGTTTTGGGCGGTGTTTGGGCTGCTTTCAACGCTGGCGGGAACGGCCGTGTCCATGTTCAAGGGCATTGAGTTGGCGTTAAATGCGCTCATTCCATCACCAACGGCCGTTTCCATTGGCCCCTTCGACCTCAGTCCAATTTTGCAGCCGCTGCAAAAAATGGTCGCCATTGGCAGCGCACTCAAATTGCTCACTTCCTCCGGCGACATCATCAACCGATTGACTTCTGTCCTGGGCCTGTTGGCCAGCTTTTTGAGCGACGTGTTTTTTGTCGTCATCTTGATGCTGTTTGTGCTGCTGGAAATGCCGCGCACTGTCAGCGCGACCGGCCGGTTTATTCCGGAAACGGCGCGCCGCGAATACGCCATTCTGATCAGCCGCAGCGTTGACCTGTTCCAAAATTATCTGGTGGGATCGCTTGTTGTGGTGGCGTTTTACTGGCTGTTGACCACCGTCATGTTTGCCCTGACCGGCGTTCCCAATGCCTTTGTGAGCGGATTTGTTATTGCGCTGCCAAACTTTATCCCCAGTTTGGGCGGCCTGATATCGGCCTTGATGATTTTTTTCTATACGATGTTCGCCGGTTCGGCGACCATCCATATGAACCCGCTGCTTTTTGGGTTTTTGCAGATGGCCGTTTTTATGGCGATTTCTGGCGTGGCCTATTATTTTGTCGATGTGCGTGTCTACTCCAAATCTGTCAACATACCGGTCTGGATATTGTTGGTGGGGCTGGTTGTGTTTTCGGCGGCGCTGGGATTGGTGGGCGTTCTGATTACGGCGGCCGTGCTGGCTATTTGGGGCGAAATGCTGACATTTGTCCTGAAAAAGGTGCGCGGCGAAGACCCGTATCCGGGCATACCGGAACCACCGCTGTTTGCAGAGCCATAGTTTTTCCTGATTCCTGGCCTTTTTGGTTAGCTATTGCAGATTAAAAAATTAATCCGGTAATCGAGAGACGTGTCATGCTGAGAGCCTGTGCTGAGCTTGCCGAAGCATCCTCCGAAGCATCCCATTTGCTTGAAATGACCGAGTATTAGGGATTCTTCGCTCCGAAGACTCCGCTCAGAATAACCAGTTCATTACCTGATTGTTTTCTTAAAGACCAAGCGCTAACACAGAGAGGAGCAGAGAAACGGGGAGGGAAGTTCTCTGCTCCTCTGTTTCTTTGCTTTTTTAGTGAACTCAACTCTGAATCGGGTGTGTTTCAGGCAGCGGTTTTGTATGCACGGTGAGTCCTAAAGCTTGCAGGTCGTTTAGGAAGCGATTGGGTTCGACGATATGAGCCTGGAGATGCAGCCCAGGGCGACGGGCAGAGCCATCGAGCAACTGCAGCAGGCAGGCGGCGGCGGGCACGGCCGTTATCACATACCCATCCTCGTGAAAAACAAAAATGTCCAGACCGGCTGGCTGCCCATGCCGGAGTCCCCGCGCTTCCAGTTTCAACAATGTGCCATAGGGCGGCCGGCTGAATGTGTCTAAACTCCACTTCATCAGGCGGGCCATTGGCGGCAAACCGCGCCGGGGGGCCAGCTTTAACCCGACCATAACCAGCGGCGAAACAAACCAGTCGGTAAACCAGTTAAAACCGCCAACGAAAAAGCCGGTAGCTTGTAATCCGGGGTACATATCGGGCAAGGGGCGCATTTCCGGCAGATACATGGGCAGGCTGTATTGGCGGCCAAAACCGGGGCCGACCTCCTGGCCGAAGTCCATGGTGGCTGGTTTCATCATGCTGAGCCAGCTTTTTTGCTGCCAACGGCCGTTCTCATACGCCAGCATCTGGAAATCTACAAACTCGGCCACAAATTCGGTCATTGTGCCGGGGCTGGGGTGCAGCGCGCGCCAATCAATTTTGATGACGCTGCCAACGTTGGCGCTGATGAGCTGATCAAATTGGGGCGCGGCATAACGCACCAATGCCGCCGGCAGGCCGGGATGGAAGCCGCCGTCGGTAATAAAACAGCGGCCGGCGGCTTCGATCTGGGGGGCGTAGCGTTGGAGTACGGCCGTTTTCTCCTGCCCAAAAATGACATCCAGATAATCCACGCCGGCCGCCAGGGCAGCCTGAATCACGTTTTCCGTGTAAACGGCCGTAGATGAGGCCACAACCAGCACATCCACATCGCTCAAGGCGGCGTGCAAGGACGCCGGGTCGGCGGCATCCACGCGGCGGGCAACCGCGCGAGTCGCGCCGGAGCCGCTGTTGAGCGTGTCGGCCAGAGACTGAGCACTGGCCAGATTGCGCCCGGCGATGATGAGGTGGGCGTCGGTTGTTTGGAACAGGAGTTGGGTTAACGGCCGTCCTGTGCTGCCATAACCGCCAAGGATCAAAATGCGTGATGCGCTCATCAAATCTCCCCCCTCAAGGATCTAAGATTGGGCCACAACCGGCACATAAAGATAAAAGGTTGAGTTGGGATCGTCCGGGTTAAACGATTCATCGTACAGTTCAAACTCGACGCCAGAAGCGCGTTGATAGCCGGATTGGGGCAGCCAGGTTCCATAGATATAATGGTAAGAGTCGTGGATGGTGGCTAAAGTGGTGGGAAAGACGGCGTAATTGGCGGCTGCCACGTCCCATACATGCATTCCTTCAGGGGCGCGGCTGCCTGGCGGCGTCTCATAGGCAGCCATGTAGTCAAACTCTCCAGTGGCTTCGTCGAAATGGTCTTGCGCGCCGTAACAAACGCGCGGATTGATGATATTGGGAATATCGGCCATATGGCGATCAAAAACGCCCCATAATTTGGGGATGTCGGGGTTGCCCATCGGGCCGCGATGCACCACACCGACAACAGTAAAAGCTGGTTTCTGAACAAATTTGGGTTCCATCTTACCTCCACACAAACAGGAAATTTTTGTTATTCAGTTTCTCTGGTGAACACAACAGCTTAAGGGTTTTGTTAAATCAGAATGGCTTTCCCAGAAGTATCAAACCCTTAGGATTTTAAACAATCTTTCGGATGGCATGATGCCTCTCGGAATCCACTGAAATTATACCGGATACACAGGCTGACGCAGCACCGTTTTGAGTTTTTCCGGGGCCACGCGCCGTGGGTCGCTGAGGTAAATTTCGTGATGACGGCCGTTAAAAGCAAGCTGGTTGGCGGGCATAAACTCGTGGTGGAGTTTGTGCAGGATAGGCGCTTCATCTTCGTAGGAGCCAATGTGCATTATTTGCACCGACCGGCCTTCGTGATACGGTTCCAGGCGCAGGTTGGCCAGGGCAGGCAGCGCTTTTTGTTTGGCGACAACGGCCGTTGCCTCCCCAAACATTTCCTCTGTCACCCACTCCGGCTGCATGATCATCATCGTCCAATCCCACTGGCTTTTATCGCGCCGGGCGGTGAAACTGGCCATGTCTTCAGCCCACCACAACCCCTCCAGCGGCATGACGGCGTAATCGCGGCCCAACTGCTGTTTGCTGGCGAATTTGAGCTTGTAGGCGACAGCATAGAGCGCTTCTACAGCTTCCTGGTAGGCAGGTGCGCTGTTAGGATCGCCATGCCCGTCGAGCATCAGAAACTGCATCACAGGCACTTCGATGAGGGTAAACTGGCCAGC
>JAKQCM010000470.1 GCA_029559155.1 Chloroflexota bacterium | reverse complement strand
GTACTCGTCGGTGGAAACAAATACCCCAAAATAGGGATCATTCACCCAGCGGGTGTCGGTGTACGTAAAGCGGATAGAACCGTTGATGAAGAAGCGGATTTCATTCTGGCGCACTTCGATGCGGTAATCGTTCCAATCGGACGCGTTCAGGGTGAAGCCAACTGCGCGAGTGTCACCCAAACGCTTCAACGGGCTGCCGCCGCAGCTTGGGCACCAGACCAAAAAGTCGATGCGTTCCCACAACAGCGTCATATCTTTATCCGAAGACCAGATCATGTTGTTGTTGTAGAAATGGTTGAAACAATTTGTATGCGCGTACACACCTTCCAGGCTACTCCAGTCCGGGCATAAGCCGCCGTTCCAGTCTGCGCCAAAGATAATGCCGTGCGACACTAAATTACCCAAATTGGCCGGCATCGACCGGTATTCAATGACGTATGGCACTTTAGGCGCAGGCTGCATGGGGCTGGCGATGAGCCAATCCCAAGAATCTTCTACCCGGGCAATTAACCAATTGTTATTTTCATACCAGCTATCGCTTTTTTCGATGAATGTCAGGCGGCGCAGCGCTTCTTTGAGCGTGGGGCCAGACCAACCCGTCTGGTTGTTGGTGAAATTGTCTAGATACGCGCCGATAACCTGTACCGGGGCTGTCCACCCGCTGTTTTGGTCTTTGCCCAAAGCGCGAAGACGGAAGTAATAGACATTTTGGTGAGAGGGTTGAACCGTGTTGATCAGCTGGCTAACGGCCGCGCTCGACAGGTTATAAGTGGTGACGCCGGTGGCAAAGGTGGCGTCCTGGGACTGCTGTAGTTCGTAGCCCAAGACATTTGTGCCATCGGCGATGGTCCAGTTCATCTGCCAGTGGTTGGCGCTGTTCGGATTGGTGGCGGTCAGGAGCGGCGTGGGCGGCGGGGGAACCGATTTGTAGACCATGGGGAAGAAATAGCGGTTGTATTCCACCGTGGTGGTCAGGAGGACGGCCGCATTGACCAGGGAATCGGTTCGGGATGTGGCGGTGATAACGGCCGTATCCGCATCCCCTTCCATCGTGCCCAGCGGAACCGTCACCGCCACCATAACCGGCGCGGACGTTCCATTCGTCAGAGAATAGGTGGTCGTGGGGATGGCGATACCCCAGACAGATGAGGCGGTAATGTCATACACATCGCTCAGCACGCCGGTATTAGACAATGTGAGGGTATAGGTTACCACTTCGCCGGGCGCGCCCATGCGCTCGCTGTCCGATAATAACGCCACGCTGTAAGAAACCACATCGGTTACGCCCAGCGGGGTCTGAGGAGAAACAACCGGCTCGGGCGCGGCCGGCGTCGGGCGAACATCGCCCTGGATAATATGTGCGTCGATGTAAGCCTGAAGCTCCTCATCAAAGGTCGGCGTCGGCGTCACAACCGGCGCCTGAGCATAAGCCGTGCCCCGCGCCGACAAAGACATCAGAACCATCACCATCAGGCTGGCCATCGCCAGAACAAATACCAGTAAAACACTTAGCCGATATTTAGAACCGGCCAAAAACTGCTTAACAGAACCCATTCTTACCTCCGAATCCTTGTTTTCTTGCAAATTTTCTTTGAAACTCATATCACAACCTTCTGCGCATTTGCGCTTTACACAGGGTCATTCCCTGAATAACCAATTTTCTCGCCCCTCTATAAACATTCGATCATGATGAAAGTGGGTTAAGCTGCCAGAGGAACACCTTCAAAAAGCGCAGCCAGTATATTACCTATGCTGCTATTATCCGTCAACGAATGTCCTGCGCCAGCACTACCATATCGTCCGGCGGGCCGCCGTCTCGGCGCAGCCGCCGGCCATCGTGAGACGTATAGAGGCCGATTTGCAGCGCCGCCGGACCGTCCACAGGCGGCAAGGTGATGGTATGCAGCTGCACCACCAGGTCGCCCGGCTGTAATTCGGCCGGCGCCGCATCGAAGCCATCATGCTGCGCCGCCAGATTACCCGCTGCGTCAACCACATGACTAAACATGGTCAGATCGGTGGGCAGCGGCTGCACAACGCGCCAGACCGTGACCAACTGTAATGGCTCAGCCGCTTCAGACGGCCGTATGGTAAACCCTACAAGATCAATCACCCCCTCGAACGATATAGGAACAGGCAGGGGCGGCACGGCCGTTTCCCCGGGCAAATCATACACCGCGAACGACGGATAACCGTCGCTGCGGTAAACCGGCTCGGCCGCAATGCCGGCCGCCGCCAGCAAGATAGGGTTCACCGGCGCAAATTCAGGCACGTAGAAACGGCCGTTCTCCCCCACTTCGCGCTGCGGAATTACCACTGCCCCTGAAACCTGCGCGCCTGTCTGCACCCAACGCGCCGCCGGATTCTGCCCAAGATCACGCCGGAAAGTGTCGCGATCAATCGGTTCATAAAAGCTGTCGGCCAATACCAGGGCGGCGGTTGGATTGGCTTTTACGTGGCGGCTGATATCCAGGAGTACCGATTGGTAATGGTCCAGCCGGGTTTCGTGCGCCTGAGGCCAGCGGATGAAGCCATCGCGGATGGTTAGCGCCATATTGAGCAGCAGCACGGCCGTTAACGCCCCAGGCAGCACCACACGCGTAAACAAAGGCGACGCCTTCTTCCGCGCCAACCGGACAGCTTCGGCGGCCGCCAGGCCCGGCAGCACGTAAACCACAGGCATGGCCCCAACCAGACGCACCGTGCTGGGCGCTTGCGGCGTGATGGCGCTGGGAAGCAGGCCGACGGCCAGCCAGATAAGGGTAAAAGCATAATTCGGCCGTTTTAGCCGCCAGAAAGCCACACCCAATCCGGCATAAAACAACACGGCCGTCACCCAATCGAATAACGGCCGTCCTGGCCAGGAGTACGTCCAGCGCGGGTCGCCGGTGAAACTAAATACGCCCATTGTTTGCAGCGTGCTTTGCAGCACCGGTTTCAGGTCGCCCTGGCGCAGCGCTGCCAGCGGTCCGGCCAACTGGTCTACCCGCTGCTGCAGCGTGGGATCGGCGCGCAGGGTGAGGAACAGCGGCAAGGAGACAAGCCCAGCCATGAGGAGAACGATGACGGCCGTTTTGAGCGGCGAATAGGGCGACGGGAACCGCGCCTGACTGCGCCTCCCCAGCAGCAGCCAGTAGACGGCAAATAAAACCGGGATGAGAAAGACCACCCGCGCGCCGGTGTAGCTGTACAGGCTGAGGCCGAGGAACAATCCGGCCAGCCAGGGGCGGCGCGGCCAAAACCAGGCCATCACCACCAGCAGCACCGGCTCCAAAATGGGCCGGATGCCAAGACGGCTAAAAATGATGGGCCACCAACTGACCGCCAGACCGATACCGGCGACAACGGCCGTCACCCCGCCAAATTCTCGTTTCGCCCAGCGCATCGTCAGCGCCGCCAAGAGCAGCCCTAAAAACACCGACGGCAGCCGCACCGCCAACACATTGTCACCCAGCAGCGGGGCAAAGGGCGCGGCCAAATAATGGTACAACGGCTCGTGGCCGTACCCCTCACGAAAGAAAAAGGCGTTGTAGCCGCCGCGAATAAACAGGGCAATGTCGGCGTCCAGCACTTCGTCCTGGGCCAGGCCGGGCGGCACATCTTGCAGCGCCGCCAGCCGAAAGAGAACCGCCAACAGCAAAACGGCCGTGGCCGCCCACAAAAACCGCGTCTTATTTACTGGGCCAGGGGAATTAGCGTACGTCATAAATGTTGATCGAGTAACCAATACGCGCATCTGGTTCGCGGGCGCGGAACCAGGGGTAGACGCTCTTTTCGCCCCAATGCGACTCCCACAAACTGCTCACGCTGATGGCGTAAATGCCCGGCTCCGGCGCTGCCGGGTTAAAGGGCGGATTGGTCCACAGGCCGTAAAATTCGGGTCGGGGGAAACCGGGCATCGGATCATAATTCAGGCCGTAGTAGGCGGGATCGGCCGTGCCAAACCAGCCTAATTTCACCGTTTCCACATCGTTGTCGGCCATCCACTGCTGCAGACGGAGCAAATCCTGGCCCCAGTCGATGTTGCTGTCCACCAAAATACGCGCCCCGTTGGTTGGGCCGCCGGCCAGGACGTTGAAATAGCTCAGGTAATGGGGGTGAATCCAGAGCGTAACGGCCAGAAGCCAGAGCGCGCCCATACGGAGCGCGTAAACCCTAAGGGTTTGAGAAACCTTTAGGGTCTGGACAGTTAAGCCACTGATCAACACGAGTAAAAAAGGCAGTATGGGCAGCAGGTGGCGGTAGCCAATGTTCAGGCCGCTTTGCAGGCTGAACAGAAAATAGAGCAGCGGCGGGAGAAGGAAGAAAACGGCCGTTCCCCGCGTTCTTTTTTCCCACAGCAGCAGCCCGGCGGCCAGAGGCAGCAGCAGTAAAATCGGCAGCGGGGTTTTGCTTAGAAAGGCGATGGGGAAATACGCCGGGAAACCTTCGGTGGAAAACTGACCCAACAAGAAAGCGGCGCGGCCGCCGCTGCCCAGATCAAATATTTTGGCGATGCCCGCCCAAAAGGTGGGCATGGGGCCGCTGAGATGGTTCAACTGGTCCCAGGGCGCGGATTGAAACAGAAATGGCCCATACTCAAAACCGAAGATCACCCAGACCACGCCAATCGACGCCAATCCGGCGGTCAGAAATTGCAGCAGGCGGCGCACGGCCGTGCGCCAACCACGCGCCGGATACAGCGGCAGCACCGCCATCAGGCCAAAAAATGGCACAAAAATGAGGGTGGACAGTTTGCTGCCAAAAGCCAATCCCAACCCGACAGAAGCGAGGAGCCAGTTGACCACCGACCAATTATTCCCACGCCACATGCGCCAGAGCAGGTAAGCGGCCAGAAACAGGAAAGCTGTGCCGCCCAAATCGGTGGTGGTGTAACGGCCGTGCGCCAGCAAATTGGGTTCAAATAATAGGAAGACCAGCGCCGGCAGGGCTGACGGCCGTCCCCACGCTTCCCGCGCAAACTGAAAACCCACCAGCGCCAAGCCCAACGTCATAAAAACGATGGGCAGGCGGGCCAAAAATATCATCCGCGTTACGTCGTGGTTGTACTGCCACACCAACTTTTCGGCGAAAATATACCAGTAAATGTCGGGCGGCTGGCGCTGCCAGCTGGGGTCGTCGGTGGGGAGTTGGATGTTGGGCAGGGTAAGCAGCGGCAGCGCGCTGAGCGCATTCACCAGCGGCGGATGCTCCAGGCTAAGGCGCGGATCGCCGGTGCGCAAAAAAGCCAGTCCACGCGCCAGATGGTTTTGCTCGTCCATCGTCGGGCTGTCGCCCACCATGCTGCTGACGGCCAGCCAGAAGAACAAAAGCACCAGCGGCGTGATCAGCCAGCTTACCGGAATGTGTCGCTCTTTCCATACCATAACAGGCCGATTATATGACAGGTGGCAACGGTGGGGCGAGTTCTTGAGAGGCGGCGTGGTGGAAACGGCCGTATCCCGTAGGTGGCGCGTTCAAATAAAAACTCTAGAATTCCCTCAAAACTTTATGGAAGACCCCAAGGGTTTTGCACCTACGGGGCTTAATGGCTCGATGTCAAACCCTTGGGGTCTATTTATGCGCAAATACGCGACAAACTTATTAAAAATCGGCGTCACCATTCTGGGACTGTACCTCGTCCTGCGCGAAGTTGACCTGGCGGCCATCGTTGAGACGCTGCGCCGCGCCAACCTGTGGTGGGTGCTGGCTACCTTTTTGTTGATGAATGCCAGTCTGGTCCTGCGCGCTTTTCGCTGGCTGCTGCTGCTGCGCGGCGTGGGCGCGTCTATTCGTTTTGGCCGGTTGGTGGAGCTGTATTTCGTGGGCAACTTTTTCAACATGTTCCTGCTGTCCGGTTTTGGCGGCGATGTGGTGCGCGTTCTGGAGGTGGCCCGCGATGTGCCCGGCAGCGTGGCCACCGGCACAGTCATCCTCGACCGATTTACCGGCTTGTTGATGCTGTTTGTCATGTCCTTGTTTGTGCTGCCCTTCCGGCCCGCCGATTTCCCTGATGTGGTGGTCGGGCTGACGGTTGGCGGCGCGCTTGGCGGCGGGCTGCTGCTGCTTTTGCTCATGCAGGGCAAGCTGCTGCGCGGCCTGGGCAGCTGGCTGCCCAGGCCGCTTTCGCCTGTGGGAGATGGCCCGATTGCCCGGCTGCTGCAAGCGGTGGAGGGCTGCGGCTGGCAGGCTGTGGGCAAAGCGCTGGGCGTCTCGCTGGTGTTTAATTTGATGTTGGCGCTGTGGTGGAAAACGGCCAGCCTGGCCCTGGGATTGGAGATTTCCTTTGGCTACATGCTGCTGGTGGTGCCGACGCTGTCGGTGTTGATGCTGGTGCCATCGGTGAGCGGGTTGGGACCGCGCGAGGTGATGGCCCCGATGTTGTTTGCCGCCGCCGGCGCAGCGCCGGAAACGGCCGTTGCCCTTTCCTTTCTCGTCTTTGTGGTTTTGCGGCTGTCGGGCATCCTGGGCGCGCCGGTTTATGTGTCGAGTGTGGTGCGAGACGGCCGTCGCGCCAAAGCGCAGTCTGGTTAACGCTGCCTTATCAGCTCCGTATACTTACGTTATGTCCAAGCAGCCTGACTTATCCAGACTGGAAACAGTGTTTAGCCGCTACGAGAAGGTAACGGCCGTTTACCTCTTCGGCTCCGTAGCGGATGGCAAGATCCATCCCGACAGCGACCTCGACCTGGCGATTATTCCCCGCTCGGCCGCTCGGCGGCGGCAAAAACTAAACATCCTGACAGATTTGGTACGCACCGGTTATGATAACGTCGATTTGGTTCTGCTGGATACCAACGACATCACTCTAAAATTTGAAGCCGTCCGGCGCAACCGGCTCATCTATGCCGTGCCGGAATTCGATCACGGCAGCTACTTCTCCAAAATCATCCGGCAATACTTCGACTTCGAACCCTTCCTGAAGGTCCAGCGCGAAGCCTACAAGAAGAGAATTCTCGATGGTCAAAAGACAAATCAGTCACAAACGGCTGCAAAAGAATGAGACTAGAGACTGGAGACTAAACCAATCTCCAATCTCCAGTCTCCAATCTCCGGTCTCCAATCTCCGGTCTCCAATCTCCAGTCCCCTAAAACAGCCGAACCTCCACCCACTCTCCCGCTTCCAAGCCCGCTTTATTCAGCGGCACTTTGATCAGGCCATCGGCGTTGACCAGCGTGTAGATGAGATTGCTCTTGCCAAAAACCGGGGTGGCGATGAGGCCATCGGCGCTGTCTTCTAAACGAGCGGGCACGTAATCTTCGCGGCCGCTCTCGCTGGGCACGTTTTGGCTCAGCCGCGCCCACACGCGGCCACGCCGGGGCATCGTTTTTAACCCTTGCAGCCAGTAGATAGCCGGGACGCCAAACATATCAAACTGGATCATGGCCGATACCGGGTTGCCGGGCAGCCCTAACACCGGTTTGTGGATGATTTTGCCATGACGCGCCGACGAGACGGCCCCCACAATGGTCGGTTTGCCGGGGCGCGTGGCTACGCCGTGCAGCAGCACGCCGGGTTTGCCCAGACCATCGATCACCCGGGCCGTCATGTCGCGCGCGCTGACGGACGAACCGGCGGAAAATACCAGCATGTCGCATTCGGCCAGCAGTTTGGCGGCGGCCGTTTCCAGAGCCGCGTAATTGTCGGGGATGATGCCGCCGCGTATCGGAATGCCGCCCGCCTCGATTATCTGGCCGGAAACGGTGTAGCTGTTGATGTCGCGCACCTGGCCCGGCTGGGTGATGAGCGTGGGATGGACCACTTCGTCGCCGGTGGCCAGGATGCCCACCCGCGGCTGGCGGGCGACCGGCAGTTCGGTGATGCCGACGGCGAGCAGGCCGCCTAAATCCTGGGGGCGCAGGCGATGGCCGGCGGGCAGGATTTCGTCGTCTTCGGCGACATCTTCGCCAATTTGCAGGACGTTTTGCCCGACGGCGACGGAGCGCATGACTTCAATCTCAAACGGGGGAGGTTGGAGATTGGAGACTGGAGATTGCAAGGATTGGGTGTGTTCGATTTGCACCACGGCGTCGGCGGATTGGGGAATCATGCCGCCGGTGTGGACGAGGACGGCCTGGCCGGTTTGCAGGGTAATGGCGGCGTTTTTGCCCATCGGCACTTCGCCGATGACGGTGAGGAAGGCGGGCAGGCTTTCGGACGCGCCATAGGTGTCGGCGGCGCGCACGGCGTAGCCGTCCATGGTGCTGCGGCGGAAGGCGGGCAGGTTGAGGGATGAGCGCAGCGGTTTGGCGGTGATGCGGCCAACGGCCGTGGCTGTGGGAATGGTTTCGCTGGGAAGAACGGCCGTCAGGTGACGCAGCAGCAAATCGCGCGCTTGATCAGGTGGGAGGACGTTGAAGAATTCAGACATGGGGGTATTTTCAATGGTTAAGGGTCAATTGTCAATTGATAATTTTCGATTGGCGATTTTCGATTGTCGATTGTCGATTGGCGATTTTCGATTGTCGATGGTGGGGGGAAGCCGATGCCGAGGGCGGTGCCGAAGGTGATGACGGCCGTTTGCGCCTGACCGGCGAAGGGCATGGCCGCGGCCTGGCCGTCGTGGAGCAGGGTTATGTGGAGGGGGCGGTTCAGGCGCTGGCTGATTTGCTGGCTGAGGTAGGTTTGCAGGTGGGGGGCAAATTGTTGTAGACGGCCGTAACAGCCCCAATCTTCGGGGCGCGGCTGGCCGTGGAGCAGGTAGCAGGCCAGGACGATGGCCAGGCTGTCGGCCAGCGGGACGGCCTGGGCGGCAGCGGCGGTCCAGGTGTCGGCGACGATGTCGATCAGGCGGTCGCGGAGGAGGGCGGCGGCGTCCGGGTCCGTGCTGGAGTGGGTGTTGGCGCAGGGCGTGGGCAGGCTGGGCAGCAGGTCCAGGTGGTGGGGCGACTGGGCGATGGCTCGTTTGACGGCCGTTTGGCCAAAATCAAATACCAGCATGGCGGCGTCCGGCGGGGTGAGGCGGGCCGCGCCGAACAGCGGCAGGTGGGCGGCGTGGGGCGGGACGGTGACGGTGACATCGGGAAAGCCGTGGCAGCGGATGAAGGTCTGGGCTGTGGCGGCGGCGATTGGTCCCAGATGCCCGGCCATCAGACCGCCGCCGGTGTAGACGGTGCGGATTTGCGCCCAAAAGGCCCAATGCTCGGCCTGCCAATCGGGGCGGACGGCGCGGTTGACCGGGTCGCCGCGCAGGAGGGTGAGGAGGTGGAGGGCGAGTTTACGGCCGTATTCTTCAGCGACGCATTGGGCAGCGGCGCGAATGGCCTGATCATCCTCGGTGAAACAGGTATCAAAGCAACGGATGAGGTCTGAATCGGGTAAGTTCGCGGAGAGGTGAAGCGGTCCGGCCTGCCGCCGGATTTGCGCGGCCAGGGCGCGGCTGCCTAAGAGCTGGTAGCCGGTCTTGCTGCGCCAGGCCAGCGGGATGGGCACGCCGGGCAAATCCACAAGGCGCACCCGGTTCATGGAGGGAATGACAAAGGGCGCGGCGTCGGTGAAGGGATTCATGAACACCCAAGAATCAAGTCAATATGTCGGTGATCAGGTTAAGGGCTTCAATCTTCTTGAATTCTGCGTCGGCCGTGACGAGCGGTACTCCGGCAACCAAAGCGGAGGCGGCAACAATCGCATCGGGGATTTTAAGCTTATACTCGCGCCGAATACGAATGGTCAACGCCACAACTTCAGAGGTTAAATCAATCCGTTCACACAAAGCAAGGAACGCTTTTATCTGCAAAATTTCTGACTGAGATAGTTGGGCTGACGAGAGTAGTTCGATTTCCGAGATGGGAGAAAAGCAAATCGTGGGGGCCTGAGCAACCAAACGGGCGACTGATTGGCGGCCTTCAAAAAAGTAGATGAAGGCATTGGTATCCAGCAGCAGGCTACTGCCACTCATGCCGAATTACCTTTTGGTAAGCCAGGCCATCGGTTTCCCAGGTAAGAATGCCGCTGTATTGCAGTCTTTCTTGCTGGCGCATGTAGTGGCGAATCAGTTCGTCGAGCATTTTTTCCGGATTATTTTCGAAATCCTGCGCTAACAGCTTACTGATTTGCCCGGCTAATGTCTTATCATGAATTTCTAGAGTCAACATGGTTACATCCTCCACTGCACTTGATTATACCATGCGTTATGCCTTGTTGAGCATAGCGCGCAAGGTAGTTCCCAGAGCGGAGCAGAAGAGCTGTCAGGCTGAGAGCCTGTGCTGAGCTTGCCGAATCATCCTCCGAAGCATCGCGCTGCTCTGGTGGGGATGGGATGCTTCACTCCGAAGACTCCGTTCAGCATGACAAATTAGCTTAGAAATGTCCATTACAAATTTAACAGTAGAGCTGTCATGCTGAGGTCCTCCGAAGCATCCCGCTGCTTTGGTGGGGATGGGATGCTTCACTCCGAAGACTCCGTTCAGCATGACAATTCAACCTTTTAGCCGGTGAGCATCTGGCGGAGGGCGGCTTCGTCGAGGATGGGGACGTTGAGCTGTTGGGCTTTGGCGAGCTTGCTGCCGGCTTTTTCGCCGGCGAGCAGGTAGTGGGTGCTGCCACTGACGCTGCCGGTAACTTTGCCGCCGTGCTGTTCGATGAGGGCTTTGGCTTCGTCACGGGATAGGCTGGGCAGGGTACCGGTGATGACGAAGGTGAGGCCGGCGAGGGGCTGCGGTGTGGCGTCGTCGACGGCCGTTTTCGCCACGGCAAACTGCAGCCCGGCGGCGCGCAGTTTTGCCAGCAACTGCTGGTTGCGCGCGTCGGCAAACCAGTCGGTGACGGATACGGCCGTTTGCGGGCCAATGCCTTCTATCTCTTGCAACTGCTCGGCGCTGGCGGCGGCCAATTCATCAAGGCCGCCCAGTTGACCAATCAACAAACCGGCGACCACGCTGCCGACAAAACGAATGCCCAGGGCGGCGAGCAGCCGTTCCGGCGGGCGGGCTTTGCTGGCTTCGACGCCGGCCAGCAGGTTGTCGACCTTTTTATCCTTGAAGCCTTCGAGGGCCAGCAGGTCTTCCTTTTTCAGGTAGTAGATGTCGGCGACGTCGTGGATGAGGCCCTGCTGGTAGAGGAGCACGGCCGTTTGCGCGCCAAAGCTGTCGATGTCCATGGCCCCACGGCTGACGAAGTATTCCACGCGGCGGACCAACTGCTCCGGGCAGGCGGGATTGTCGCAGTAGATGGCCACTTCGCCGGGAACCTGGGTGACGGGCGCGTCGCAGAAGGGGCAGCGTTCGGGCGGGGTGATGGGCTGCTCGGAGCCGTCGCGCAGGTCGGTGACGGGGCCGATGATATAGGGGATGACTTCGCCGGCGCGTTTGACAATCACCGTGTCGCCGACGCGGATGTCTTTGCGGGCGATTTCGTCGTAGTTGTGGAGGGTGGCGTTGCGCACGATGACGCCGCCGATTTCCACCGGTTCGAGGACGGCGTTGGGGGCCAGGACGCCGGTGCGCCCAACGTTGACGGCCACGTCCAGCAGTTTGGTGGTTTTTTCCTGAGCGGGGAATTTCATGGCCAGCGCGCCGCGCGGGTCTTTGCCGACAAAGCCCAGGCTGTCGGCCAGGGCGCGGTCGTTGATTTTGACGACGATGCCGTCGACTTCGTAGTTGAGGTCGTTGCGTTTGCTGTCCCAACGGCCGTAAGCTTCGGCCACGGCGTCCAGGTTGGGGCAGTATTCGTTGTCGGGCGAGACGGGGAAGCCGAGGTCGCGCAGGTATTGCAGGCGTTCCCACTGCGTGCCGGGCACGTCGCCGCCGGACCAGGCGACAATGTCGTAGCAGAAGAGGGTTAAAGGCCGGGCGGCGGTGATCGACGAATCGAGCTGGCGCAGAGAGCCGGAGGCGGCGTTGCGCGGGTTCATGTAGGCGGCTTCGCCGGCCTCCATGCGGGCCAGGTTGAAGGCTTCGAATTTGTCCAGGGGGAAGAAGGCTTCGCCGCGCACAACAAAGTAAGTGGGGAGTGCGGAGTGCGGAGTGCGGAGTGCGGAGTCGGGAGCGGCGATGGGGATGCGTTGGGGGAGGGCGCGGAGGGTGCGGAGGTTGGGGGTGATGTCTTCGCCGATTTCGCCGTTGCCACGGGTGGCGCCCTGGGTGAAACGGCCGTTTTCATAGGTCAGCACTACGGTCAGGCCGTCGATTTTGGGCTCGACCACGTAGTCGAGGTGGGCGTCGGGGTCGGGCAGGAGGTGGCCAATGCGGGCGCGCCAGGTGAACAGGCCTTCGGCGTCGAAGACGTTGGCCAGGCTGAGGATGGGCGCGGGGTGGGTGACTTTGGTGAAGGCGTCGAGCGGCTGCGCCCCGGCGCGCTGGGTGGGCGAATCGGCCGTTACCAGGTCCGGGTGGGCCTGTTCCAGGGCTTTCAATTCGTTGTAGAGGGCGTCATACTCGGCGTCGCTGATGACGGGGGCGTCGAGGACGTGGTAGCGGTAGAGGTGGTAGTTGATCTGGTCGCGTAATTGTTTAATCTGTTCTGCAGGAGATGAAGCGTTCATAGGTAACGGCCGTTTCCTTTTGTCGGTATGGGCTTATTGTCTTATAGGCGACGGCCGTTGGCAAGTGGAGTGCGGATTGCGGATTGCGGAGTGGGGAGGGCGGAGTGCGGAGTGCGGAGTGCGGAGTGCGGAGTGCGGAGTGCGGAGTGCGGATTGCGG
>JAKQCM010000454.1 GCA_029559155.1 Chloroflexota bacterium | reverse complement strand
AATTCTGGCATGGTTTCCACCATGTAGAAGCCGCCGCTCATGGGCACTTCAAAATCGCGCAGGCGCACCTGTTTGATGCCGGTGGTCGTGTCGGCGACGTTGGAGAAGCCCAGGTTAATCCGGGAGCGGCTGTACATCTGGATGAGCGCTTCGTCGCTGAGCGGCGGGCCGCAGATTTCGGCCGGGATGCGCGGGGGGAACAGCGGTTCGCTGCCGCGCAGGAAACGTTTTAAGCGGCTGCCGGCTTTGCGCCACAGGGGAATGGCCAGGCTGTCTTGTTGCCAGCGCGGCCCCCAGACGCGCACGTCTAATCCCTGGCGCAGCAGGTGGTGGATGTACGCCGGCCGGTCGCCATATTTTTGGCCGACAAAGGTCACGTCAAACTCATAGGGCAGGTCGTAAGGGCGGTAGACGTTGGGGTTGGCGGCTTCCTGGCAGTAGATGGGGGTGGCGCCGAGACGACGGTAGTCTGCTAGGCGGAATTTTTCGGGGACCAGGCAGTAATCGTAGGCCGGGGCGATGTCGCTGACCAGATGGAACTGGTAGGAACCGTTGCAGTACCAGTTGACGGTGACGATGCCGGCCTGGCGGATTTTTTCGATGGTAACGGCCGTTATATCCGCCGCGTAGAAATAGCTGAAGAACATGTCCACCGGCCGCTCCCGATGCGCCGCTTCCAACTGCGCCAGTAAGGCGGCCTCCAGTTTGGGGCGCTCGGTCTGGATAAATTCCCGGTTTTGCGGCAGGGTAAAATCGCGGTGGCCGACGTGTGGCCCTAAATCGTACTCAAACCGAATCACGTCGTGGCCCAATTCGGTGAGCGGCAGGTAAAGGTTGTGATACCAGATGCGCGAACCGGGCACGTCGGCGGTGGCGGCGTCGGCGGCGGCGTAGAAGATGCGCAATGGGCGGGGCGCTTTTAGCATAGGGTCACCTTGTCCAGCAAGTGACGGCCGTTCACCTGATGCACCGCCAGCCAGTTCTGGTATTGAAAGGTTTCCAGGGCCGGCCGGTAAGCCGGATGCTTCTGCAGCCAGTTGGGATACAGCTTGTAGAGATCGTAACCTAGAGGGGCCAGCAGGTGGAAAAAATCCTGCAGGAAAACGCGGGCGTCGATGTGGGTGCCGCCATACTCAAATTGGATGAGCCGGATACGGCCGTTAGCCAGCAGTGTTGACGCGCCCTGCAGCACCGCCAGGTCGTGGCCCTCCACGTCAATTTTCAAATAATCAATTGCCTGAACCTGGCGCTCGTCGCAGTAGGTGTCCAGCGTCGTCAGGCGGATGCGCTCCGATTGGGTTGCCTGTCCGGCCTTTTCAGGCGCGCCGCTGCGAGTGTACAGACTGTTCAGCCCGGTGTGTTGGGGAAAGATGAACAACTCTTCCTCGCCGACTGCCGAACTCAGGCCCAGGGGTTGCGCCAGCACGTTGGGCGGCAAGTTTTGGGCGATAAGCTGTTGGTAAACGGCCGTGGCCGGTTCAAAGGCGTGGATGGTGGCCTGGGGATTGATTTGCAAGACCGCCTGGGTCCAGTGCCCGACATTGGCCCCCACGTCGAAAATCACCTGGCAGGCGGGGATAACGGCCGAAAGCAGGTGCGTTTCTCCATTGGTGGCCATGTTGCTGTCGTTGACACCCTCGAAACGGTCCACGTAGCGGCGGCTAAAATGGTACAGCGTCTGGTTGTAGGCCGGTAACAGGTTAAAAAGTTTGTTTTTTAGTGTCATGGTTTGGTAAACAGGTAATTGGACCCGCCAAAATCGCGGGATCGTGTCTTGCGCTGACCCTGGTGGTTCCTTATGCCTCTGGGATGATGGGCGGTTTTCTGAACCAGAACAGGCCGCAGGCATAGCGGCTGTTGGCCAGCACAGCCGGGTCGATATTTTCCTGGAAACGGCCGTGATCGTCCACGCCGCAAAATTCTACCAGGTCCAGACCGGCAAAGTAAGCGCAGATGGTGTGTGGATCGTGGATGCGGTGGGCGTTGAACTGTACCCGCGGCCGGCCAACCGGCAAGGCGAAGTAAAGATTGCCGCCTGGCGCCAACACGCGGGCCAGTTCCGCGGCTGCATGTCGGCTGCCCAACGGATCCAGCGGGTCGCCGTACCGCCCCAGGCCGATATGTTCGGCCACGTGCAGGCAGGAAAGGGAGGTCACCGAGTTGGCGGCAAACGGCAGGGCCAGGATGCTGCCGCTCAGCGACGTCAGGCCACTCAGCGCGGCGTGCAGCGGCCGGTAATCGACAAACAGGACCGGCAAAACGGCCGCCAGCAAATTGGCGAGCATCACCTGGGAGGCTACGTCGACGTGACCGGCTGGTTTCGTGGCGGTGATGCGGCGCATCGCCCAGGCGTTGACATAAAAATAGTGCGGATCAAACGGGGAAACGGCCGTGCGGTCGTGCAGTTGGGGGTAGGCGTCCGTCAGGCGCAAAGGTTCAGCCTGGGGCAATTGTTTATAAGCGCGCCAATCTCGGATAAACCAGAGGTAATTGCGCAGTCCCTGGCCTATTTTCAAGGGATCGGCAACGGGGCGCAGCAGCCCATAAAGCCATGTCAAAGAACGGTTCACAATCTTATTTATCCTCTTCAGTTTGCAGGGCGTCTGGGACTTTCTGCGAAACCAGACGGCGTTCTTCCCGGCTGTTTTGGCGGATTAAAGCCAGAATCCAGATGACATAGACGGCGCCAGAAATGACGCCTGCAAAGATTACCCCAGGCAAGCCGTAGAGAAAAGCGGCGGCAAAATTGAGCGCTGTAGCCAGAACGGCCGTGCCGATCTTCGGCAGCAGCAGTCGTTTGGTGTTCACTTCGCTCAAGAGACTGATTGTGGCCACCTGGCCGGTGGCGAACAGCCCGCCCGCCAGCATCATCCAGGGCAAGAGCCAGGAAATCGAGCGATATTCTGACGACACCAGGACGCGGAAGAGCAAAGGATGCAAAAAATAAGCCAGGGTGACGGCAATCACGGTCACTGAAAAGGCAGCTGTTGTCAGCCTGTGGTTAACGCGCAAGGTGGCTTTCATGCGGTTTTCGTCGGTTGCGTCACCCGCTTTTTGAAAAAGAATGGGCGAAATAAGCTGGATGACCAGTCCGGTCGCCAGGGTGATGGGGTAATAGCCCAGGCGATAAAGAACGGCGTAATAGCCAACATCGCTGGTGCTGCCGCTGGCTTGCAGCGACCAACGGTCGGAAGACATTTGCGCCCAGGTGAAGACGCCCCAACCGGCGAAGGGCAGGGCATAGTCGCGCAGTTTGCGCCGCCAGAGGGCGGTTTGGGTATCGGGCTGTTCGGCTGGGGTGTTCATGCCGGGGAGGGTGAGGACTTTGCGGCGGAAGAAGTACATTTGGGATGGCAAAATGAAAAAAGCGGCGGCGACGTAGCCGATCATGGCGCTGCGGCTGGTGGGACCGATGAGGATCACGGCCGTTAGCACCAATCCCACCTGCAGCCACTGCCCCATCGCGGAATGCCAGGCAACGATTTTGCGCTGGCGCAGCGCATTTTGCATCCCATTTAAAATCTGAGCAAACCCGGTGAGCAGGGCATAGGTGATGGCTGAAATGAGGAAAAACACCCAGTCCAACCGCTGCCAGAGGAATAATCCCAAGGAAACCGCCGCCACCGCCAGCAGCGTAAAGCCGCTGACGCGCACGATCATGCTTTGTAAGGCGTGGAGGTAATCGCCAGTCGAACTTGCTTCTTCGGCTGGGGAGAGGAAACGTAGGGCTGCGCCGGCCAATGGCCCCAGGATTGTCTGGTTAACCAGTACGGCAATGGTCATCACCAGGGCGATTTCGCCGAATACGGCCGGCGAAAGGTAATCGGTGAGCAGGCGCAGCCCGACCACGCTGCCGATGACAGAGGTTCCCTCACCCAAGATGACCCAAAAAAATTCTTTACCCAGATAGGAGAATGCTGCAATGTTCGCCAGGCGCAGCCGCCATGATTTTTGTATGATCACACAAGCCAATCCCAATACGGCCGTATCTCGGCCAATTTTGTCCCAAGCATGACGAAATCATACTAGAAGCAATTTTCACAGGCAAACTGATGCCCTGTCACGGACCGATTCACGCTACCCCAGGATGTGGGGAAGTGCTAAAATGAACGGCCGTGTCCCCAAGTTTCAGGTTGTGCTTGCGGACTTGTACCGAGGAACCATGAAAATACTCCATGTCTACAAAGATTATCACCCTATCCGGGGCGGCATCGAAAACCACATCAGAACGCTGGCGGAGGCGCAGGCTGCGGCCGGCCATCAAGTTACTGTGCTGGTCACCAACCCCGGCGGTGAAAAGCCAGACGTGCTGTTGCATGGGGTGCGCGTCGTCCGGGCGGCCCGCCTGGCGACGGTCGCCTCCACGCCATTGAGTGTGACTTTTCCCTTCCAACTTGGCGCGCTGGAGGCCGATATCGTGCATCTGCAATTCCCGTACCCGTTGGGAGAAATCAGTCAATTGGTGGCGGGAGGGAAACGGCCGTTCCTCATCTCCTATCAATCCGATGTGGTTAAGCAGCAAACCATTTTGCGCCTGTACGAGCCGCTGCTGCGCCGCGTGCTGCGCCGCGCCGGCCGTATTCTGGCTTCCAGCCCCAATTACATTGCCAGTTCGCCCTATCTCAACCCCCTGGCCGATCATTGCACCGTTGTGCCATTGGGCATTGATCCCGCACCCTTTTTACAAGCCGAACCGCTGCCCTTGCCTCCGTCCGATTTGCCCACGCTGCTGTTTGTGGGCCGCCACCGTTACTACAAAGGGGTCGATACACTTATTCGGGCCATGCCGCATGTGGCCGCTCGTCTGCTCATCGCCGGCGATGGCCCCATGCGCTCGGCGTGGGAAGCGTTGGCCGCCGAGCTAAATGTGACCGATCGGGTGCAATTTTTGGGCGATATCGGCGATGGTGATTTGCCGCGCCTGTATGCCGCCGCCGATTTGTTTGTGCTGCCGTCTAATGTGCGCGCCGAGGCGTTTGGTCTGGTGTTGCTGGAGGCGATGGCGGCCGGGCTGCCATGCATTACCACCGAGGTAGGCACGGGCACGTCGTTTGTGGTGCAAGATGGCCTGACCGGCCTGGTTGTGCCGCCGCAAGATGAGAATGCCTTAAGCACGGCCGTTTCTCATCTGCTTGATCACCCGGAGCTGCGCCGCCAAATGGGGGCAAACGGCCGTGCCCGCCTGCTGGCCGAATTTACCACGCCCACCATGGTCGCTCGTGTGGAAGCAGTGTATGAGGCTTTAATCTATCAGCTACAGGCTGCAAGCTAACAGCTATTCCCCCGTTTGCCCCCCCTATGTCGATAGGATAACATTCACTCCCGTACAAAAATAGTCTCAAGGATTCGTGGTGGTATGAATTCAAAGCTCTCTCAATGGTGTGAAGGCCTGATCGAGGCCGGTTGGATTGCCGCGATTATCGCGGTGCCGCTTTTTTTCAATATTCACTCAGACCGGGTGTTTGAACCGGATAAATTGACCTTGCTGCGCTCGATTGTGGTGCTGATGTCCGCAGCCTGGATCGTGCGATTTATCGACCGGAAAGATTGGCGGCAGGTAAAAGCATGGGTGCAGTCGAAAGGGGAAACGGCCGTGTGGCGCATTCCCTTCGCTCTCCCGATCTTTTTGCTGGTGGTTTCTTATCTCATCTCCACCATCTTTTCCGTTTCCCCCAGCATCAGTCTGGCGGGTTCCTATCAACGCCTGCAGGGAACCTACACCACCTTTTCCTACATTGTTGTCTTTGCCCTCATTGCCAACCTCATGCGTACCCGCCAGCAGGTGAATCGACTGGTCACATTTGCCATCATCACCAGTGTCCCGGTGTCGTTCTACGGTTTTTTGCAGCATTTTGATTATGATCCGTTGCCCTGGGCCGGCAGTGTGGTGGAACGTGTCGCCGGGCATATGGGGAACGCCATCTTCATCAGCGCCTACCTCATCATGGTCTTCCCGCTGACGGTCTCGCGCATCATTTCCGCCTTCAACAGCATCCTCAACGACGAAGAACTTTCTTCCGCCGATGTGATTCGGGCGTCGATTTATATTTTCATTCTCTTTTTACAGCTTTTTGCCATCATCTGGTCTGGCAGCCGCGGCCCCTGGCTGGGGCTGGGTGTTGGTTTGTTTGCCTTCGTGCTGATTTTGTTGGTTGCGCTGCGTAATGGCGTGGCAGATCACGGCCGTTTCCGGCTGGCGGAAGCCGGACAGGCGGTGCTTTTGGTGCTTGGCGGCGGGGTTGTGGCCTATTTGCTTGGCTTGCTATTGGTGGGCGCGGTGGCCCGAACCGGCCGATTTGCCTCGCTCACCGGCGGCATGACATCTTTTGTCGCTTTTCTCATCGCCCTCGCCGTCCCCGTGCTGATGATATTTTTGATGGTCGCCGCGCGGCGCGGCTGGCGCTGGCTCTGGCTGAGCTGGATTGTGCTGGCGGTTTCGATTTCCGCCTGGGTGGTTTTGTTTAATGTGCCTTCGGATGCATCTGCCCCGCTGGCCGAGAGGCCGATTATTGGCGGCGTATTTACCACGTTGGATTCGTGGCGCGAACTGCCGCGTGTCGGCCGTTTGGGCCAGCTCCTGGAAGCCGACGATGGCACAGGCCGGGTGCGAACCCTGATTTGGGAAGGGGCTTTGAACCTGATTATGCCCCACGAGCCGCTCGATTTCCCCAATGGCGGGTCGGACACGTGGAATTTCTTACGGCCGTTCATCGGCTATGGCCCAGAGTCGATGTACGTGGCCTATAACCGCTTCTATCCGCCCGAACTGGCCAACATCGAGGCGCGTAACGCCTCGCCCGACCGTTCGCACAACGAAACTTTCGATGCGTTGGTGATCACCGGCCTGCTGGGCTTTGCCATCTGGCAGCTTATTTACATCAGCGTGTTTTATTATGGTTTTCGCTGGCTGGGCGTGCTGCGCACCAAGGTGGAGCGCAATTTGCTCATTGGTTTGTGGCTGGGCATGGGCGCGCTGTCAGCCATCTTGTTTTCGGTCTGGCAGTCACCGGCCTGGTTGGGGGTGGCTTTCCCGTTTGGCAGCATCGCCGGGTTGGTGATTTATCTGGTGTATTACGCCTTTTTCTCGCCGGTTCCTGAAGAACAGACCGATCCGTTTGCGCCGAACCGACTGCTGCTGGCCGGTTTGTTGGCCGCGGTGTTGGCTCATTACGTTGAAGTCCATTTTGGGATTGCCATTGCGGCCACGCGGCTGCACTTTTTTGCGTATGTGGGCTTGATGTTGGTAGTCGGATATGTGCTGCCGCAGGTGCAGGAAACGGCCGTTGCCACTCCCGCCCCCTCTCGTTCCCGCGGCAAACGCACTCCGTCACGAACCGATAACGGCGGCCTTTGGGGGCCGGTCATGTTGTCGGCGCTCATGTTGGCGCTGATGATGGGCATTTTGGGCTTCGAATTCACCAGCTTTTCGCCGGTGCCCGACGTTACCTACCAAAGCCCGACTGATTTGCCCGTCTCCGAAATTTTCCGCCAATCCTTTTTCCTCGACCCGGGCAATGATTTTGCCGACTCGCCCTATGCCTTCGTCTTATTGGTGCTTTCATGGACGTTGGGCACTGTGTTGGTGACCGCAGAAATGGTCAAATCCGGTGAATTACAATTTCCGGAGGATGATGCGCCGCTGCCGGACGGCCGTTCGCGGCTTTTAGGCGCGGCTTACCTGGGCGTAGGGCTGGTCAGCCTGGGCTTGCGCTTTGGGCTGCCCACGCCGCCGGACGCCGGTCCCACCTGGTATCTTGGCCGCGTACTGCTCATGTTGTGGGCCGGGCTTTGTTTGTGGGTTGCCGTGCGCCTGCTGGTCCATCTGAGCCATGCCCGCCTGACGGCCGGACTGGTGGCTTTGAGTGGCTTTTTGTTTGCCCTGCCGGTGATGGTGGCTGGCGGCGTGGCGTGGGGGTTGGCGACGGCCGTGATCAGCGCCGGGTTGTTATGGCTGGTTTGGACTCAATCCTGGCGCACTTCCGTGCTGCCTATCGGCGTTATCGCCGTCACTTCCCTGGTCATCGGGCTGGTTGTCGCTTATGCTCAGGCCTCGCTGCTGCAAGCCAGCCTCTTTGTGCGCCCCACCGAAACATTAGACACAATCGACAAACTGCTCGCCTTTCGAGTACACGAGGCCAGCCAGTCAGCCGCTTTCCTAACCTTTGTTTATCTGTTTGTCATTCTGATCCTTGTTTTTTCGGCGTTTGCCTTGTCCAGTCATCGCATGTCTCAGACCAAAACATCCGGCTCGGCGGCCGCGTACGTCAGTCTGGCTGTGCTGGGTATGGTTGGCCTGTATTTGGTCAGCGCCACCAATATGCGCATTGTCCAGGCCGACATGGTGTATAAGCGTGGCAAACCGTTTGACCAACAGGCAGCGGCGCAGCGCGATTTGCAATCCTGGGACGTAGCCATCGCCATTTACGAAAAAGCGATTGCTATGGCCCCACGTGAAGATTTTTACTACCTGTTTTTAGGGCGCGCCTTTTTGGAACGATCAACGTTGACAGAAGACCTGACGGAAAAAGAAACCTTGCTAAATGAAGCGTCGGCGCAGTTGCAGATTGCTCAATCCATCAATCCATTAAATACCGACCACACAGCCAACCTGGCCCGGCTGAATACGCGATGGACCGAACTAAGCCAGGATGCGGCCAAACGAGCGGCCCATCTGGCCGACGCCGAGAAGTATTACCAGGAGGCGTTGTCGCTTAGCCCGCAAAATTCGGTGATTCGCAACGAGTATGCCCGTCTGGTCTATTCGCTGGAAAATGATTGCGCCAAAGCGCTGGCAATTTATGACGATGCGGTGAAGATTGACCCGTATTATGACGCCAATTATTACGGCCGTTCCGATACCCTGGTAAGCTGTGGCGCAGATCTGCCGGAAGCCGAAAAGGCCGACAATTATCGGCGGGCGCTGGCCGACATTCAGGCCGGATTGGACCTGAACCCGAGAAATTTGCAGGCCTGGCTGCGCGCCGGACAGTTGAATCAGGAATTGGGCGATGTGGCCGGAGCGATTGCCGCTTATGAACAGGTGCGTGCTCTCAATGCAGCGGGTTCTGTGCCCGCCTGGCAAGTGGATTATTTGCTGGCGACGTTGTACCGCGATGCCGGCAATGTGGACGAAGCCGTGGCGGCGGCGACGCGCGCTTTGGGCGCGGCTCCGGCCGAATCTGCGGCGCAGGTCCAGACCTTGCTGGCAGAATTGACCGGCGAACCGGTTCCCACCCCTGCGCCTGCGCCGCCGGTATCTTTGGAGGGAGAACGGCCGTTAGCCCAAATTCCCCCCGCCGGGCGCAACAAC
>JAKQCM010000442.1 GCA_029559155.1 Chloroflexota bacterium | reverse complement strand
AACCAACCCCACTCAGTCGGTCTCGAAGTTTCGCTGCTCAGGAAGGGAAACGGCCGTTATCCACTCCCCCAACACAACCAACCAACGGCCGTTCTCCACTCCAACCTCTCATCACTGCCCGCACTCAGTCGGTCTCGAAGTTTCGCTGCTCAGGAAGGTAAACGGCCGTTTGCTCAGCAAAAGAACCTTGTTGGTCACAAAAATGCTTTTCAGAAAAACAACAGTCTAAGGAATTGTTTTTATACATTCTGGATTATCAGATTTATATATTTCATAGAACGTGTCTAAATCCATACCAGTTGTTGCTTCCCAAGTCCAAGCGTGAAGAAAATCTTCTGCTTCAGGATTAAGCGCAGGAGGCAGCAGGTAATCAGAACGCAAATTAACGAACTCAGGATTATAAAGAGAGAGGCTGATTTGACGTAAATTCCCTAACTCTAAACATAGTTCAGCCTGTGTCTCACTAGAGGAAACATCAAATGGCCCGTACTCAAATTTAAAACCCAATTCAGGATAATACAGTAGTAAATTAAAGTTAAGTGGTCCTGGATCTGCTACACCTGGAGGAAAAAGATATACATATTGTGGTTTGCCATATTGCTGGAGCATTGAACTTATAGAGTACTTCTCCCAATCACGTATAAATTCCTCCTTGCCATACTGACGTAATGGTCGATGCGCCAACACATCAATAAATTGCACTTTATCATCAATTGTAGACAAATTGACAGAGACACCTATATCATCCCCAAGGGTTACGGGATTATAATATCCTAAATAAATGTATCCCTTTTTGTCATTATCAATGAAGTCTGAGGATATATATTGCATATTAATCCCGTAATTGATAAATTCCTTTTCGATTTTCTCTAGGCTCTCTCCCAATTCAATTCCCCACCAACAGGGCAACTGGCAATACCTGTTAGTCTGCATAAATTCTTGTAACAATTTCTCTCTCATTTCTTGGGTTGCATTTTGTTCAATATCAGAAGTGGCTACTGGCAAGAGTGCAGGCTCAATTGTTTTCGTTATTGATGGCATTGCTATTGTTGTTGGCGTCTCGACTATTGTTAAGTTATTTAGAGTAGGTGTGAGAGATATTCCTGGTGAATTTGTAACCGATGGTGAAGCAAACTCGATTTGTTGAGTAGTATCTTCTTCTCTTGTAGAGCTAGTGGTAGATATTGCATCAATGTTACTTTGACCAACGCAAGATGAAAGGAATAAAATCCACAAAATAGTGGGGATAAAACCTAGCATGTTATTTTTATTCCGGTTGGGTCTAATACCCCGCCGCAAGCGACGGGGTATTTCGTTTAAAATTTTGAGTATTATTGAAATCAATTTATTCATATCCATTATTTGAAAGTGCTAATGACAGCCATCTACTCATGCGACTGTCCATAAATTCATATCGCCTGCTGTGGCAGGTCTCCAGACCTAGCCACACCCCACTTGCCAATCTAAACCATATATGCCAGCAAACGGCCGTTTCCTTCATCATCTGGTAACTCGTGAAAATCATCTAGACTGATTCTAGCAATATTTCAGTACAGGAAGAAACGGCCGTGCGCCATCACCCGGCTCGCCTTTCCAACTACCAACATGCCCGTTATACTAACATCCAAGTTACAACGAACTAGACCAAAGGCAAACGACTTTATGTCGCATGAATTTTTGAATTTTATCCTGGCCCTGACGATCATCATCGTTGTGGCCAAAGCCAGCGGCTATCTCAGCGTGCGTTTTGGCCAGCCCTCGGTGTTAGGCGAACTGCTGGCCGGTATCTTGCTGGGCCCGACCTTGCTGGACATGATTCACGGGTGGCCGATTTTCCACGGCGATGCGCTTCTGGGAGAATCCATCACCTTGCTGGCAGAAATCGGGGTCATTTTGCTGATGATGCTGGCCGGATTGGAACTCCATCTGAACGATCTGGCCAAATCAGGCAAAGTGTCGGCGTTGTCTGGCACATTGGGCGTGATTTTGCCGTTGGTGATGGGGTTTGGCACGGCCGTTCTCTTCGGCGCCAGCAACGAGAGCGCCATCTTCATCGGCCTGACTCTATCGGCTACCAGCGTCAGCATCTCCGCGCAAACCCTGTTGGAGTTGAAGGTCTTGCGCAGCCGGGTTGGGCTGGCGCTGCTAGGCGCGGCCGTCTTCGACGACATCCTGGTCATCCTGGCCCTTTCGCTGGCCACCATCCTGATCGCCGACGTCGGAGGCGGCCTGGTCACGATTGTGATCACGGTCCTGCGGATGATCGGCTATCTGGCGGCGGCCAGCGCCATTGGCGTGTTTGTGCTGCCCAGGTTAGTCATGGTGGTGCAGCGGCTGCCCATCAGCCAGGGACTCATTGCCCTGGCGCTGGTTTTGTGCCTGCTTTACGCCTGGGCCGCAGAGGTCATTGGCGGCATGGCGACGATTACCGGCGCGTTTTTATTGGGCTTGTTTCTGGCGCGTTTGCCGGCCAAAGAGCGCATCGAGTCGGGCATTGTCACGATGGCGTATGGCTTTTTTGTGCCCATTTTCTTTGTCAACATTGGCCTGGAAGTAAACATGCGGGCGATTAGCGGCACGGCTTGGTGGTTGGCGTTGGTGATCACGGCCGTAGCCGTCTTCAGCAAAATCGCCGGCTGCGGTTTGGGGGCCAAACTCACGGGATTCAGCAATCGAGAAGCGCTGCAGTTAGGCATCGGCATGGTTTCCCGCGGTGAAGTAGGGTTGATTGTCGCCTCCTTCGCCCTGATTGAGGGATTGATCAGCCAGGAATCGTTTTCTATCGTTGTCTTTATGGTCATCGTAGCCACGCTATTAACGCCGCCGATGCTGCGCGCGGCCTTTGCGGCCCCTAAACAATCGAACGCCGCCAGGGCTTAATACCCGGCCGGTCAGGAGGAGGAGTATCCCACATGCACCACATGGTTTTGTTAGTTCTTGATGATGTTGATCATTGCACGCCGGTTTTAGACGCCTGGGAAGCGGCCGGCGTGCCTGGCATCACCATCCTGGAGAGCACCGGTTTAGGCCGCGTACGCAAATCCGGATTTCGTGACGATCTGCCGTTATTGCCCAGCTTTGCCGATCTGATGAAAACGCGCGAAGAGCATCACCGTACGCTTTTTACTGTTGTAGACAGCGAGGACATGGTAGACAGATTAATCAAAGTCACGCAGCAGATCACCGGCGGATTGGATGCGCCGAATCGCGGCGTGTTGTTTGTGCTGCCCGTCGCGCGAGCAATTGGTCTGAATTACAGCGTGGATTAACCGCCTGGAAGCACAAAAAAAGAGACTTCTCATCGAGAAGTCTCTTTTTTGTTGAGTCTTTATTCAGGACGATTCAGTTACTTCATCCTATTTTGTGGGCGAGAGGGGACTCGAACCCATGACCTCACGGATGTGAACCGTGCACTCTAACCAGCTGAGCTACTCGCCCGTACGAGCGACGGAAATTATAGCACCGAGGTTATTGCGTAGCAAATAGAATTCAGCCGGGCGTGTTATGACGCAGGCAGTGACGGCCCAGGGCGATGCATTGGTTTAGCGTGCAGACCAGAGGGCATAGCTGGCGATGATCCAGAGGCCGCTGGTTATTTCTACCCCTAATTCCAGAAAACCAAATCGTTTGACGTGGGTTACAGGGCGCGGCGCGGCGGCGGCCCAGATGGCGCGCGCCAGGAAGGCCGCATAGGGCACAATAATCGGCCAGGGAATGAGTTGCCATGCGCTGGCCAGGATGACCAGCAGCAGGCCAAGGGCGTGGGCCAGCCACACGGCCGTGCGGTTGATGGTGCGTTGGTGGCTGTCGTGGATGCGCAGGCGCACATACCAGGCGCCGAGTACGTTTTGCCCGGCCATCACGCCCCACAGGCTCCAGGCCAAACCGGAGAGCGCGCCGGTTGCGGCGATGACCGCTGCCGGCGCCATCAGGGCCAGGGCGGCCGCGCCGGCCGTTTCCATGCCCAACGAGCGCAAACCGGAACGGCCGTATCGCGCCGCCACAACATACAACCCCATGATCGCCAGAGTGGGCAGCAGCAGCCAGGCCAGGGCTGTGCGCCCCAACAGCAGCAGGCCAATCAGGCAGGCCAGCCCCACCACGCTCCAGATCACCATCCACATGGCGGCCAAACGGCCGTCCCCTTTTCGCGCCCGTCCCCGGCGGGCGCGGAACCACACCGTAGCCGGTTGGCGCAGCATAAACACCGCCAGCCCGCCCAGCAGCGCCAGCAAAGATGCGAGGGTGAACTGACCGGCAACGGCCGTGCCCACTGTAAATGGCACAAAAAACCAGGCCCAAGACCCATGTTCCGCCGGTAAAACAATATGCTTCCGAAACAAAACAGGGCGCGTCGGTTGGTTGGGTTGATTTTGTACTTGTTCCAAATTTTCGTTTGCCATCCGCTCATTTATAGCGCAAACCGCGACAAATGCCTTGTGAAAAGCGTGAGCGCTGGCGGCTCAAAGACAGAGCCGCCTCGGGTTTGGCGCGAAAGAACATACTTTGCGCCAACTCTGCTATAATCAGCCATCAATTATGTTGGCGTGGCAGCGATTCGTTTGCTGGATACGCGCGATTTTTGATCTTTCTCTGGTAGGCGCCGGGCGCGCCCCGTGTGTATTCTCGATGGATTTCCGGTTGTTGCCCGATTCCACTCGTAGGTAGCGAGCAGCCAGACGCCAACCCCCAATTCGCAGCGCTTCGGAGTAGTTTTCCTGTATGGCACAACCTGATTTTAGAGAGGAAGCAGAAAAGTTATTTGACTATATGGTCGAGCAGCGGCGCGATTTTCATCGCCACCCTGAGCTTGGCTTTCAGGAAACACGCACGTCGGGCATTGTTGCGGAAACGCTTCAGGCGCTAGGCCTGGAAGTTCAACGCGGAGTGGGGCAAACCGGTGTGGTCGCTTTGCTGGAAGGGGCAAGGCCTGGTCCTACGCTCCTGGTTCGTTTCGACATGGATGCCCTGCCCATTCAGGAAGAAAATTTGCACGATTATGCTTCGCAAAATCCCGGCGTAATGCACGCCTGTGGCCACGACGGCCATACGACGATGGGTCTGGCTCTGGCAAAAATTCTGACGCAGCATCAGGCAGACATAGCCGGGACGATTAAATTTATGTTTCAGCCTGCCGAAGAAGGATTGGGCGGCGCGTTTGCCATGATCGCCGATGGCGTGCTGCAAAATCCCCGCCCAGATGTCGCCCTGGCGATGCACTTGTGGACGCCGGAAGAGTTCGGTAAAGTGCGCGTGGTGGAAGGGCCGTGCATGGCTTCGTCTAGTGTCTTTACGCTGACGGTGCAGGGGCACGGCGGGCATGGCGCTGCGCCGCATCTGGCCGTAGACCCGATTTTAGCGGCCGCGCAAATTGTATCGGCGTTGCAGAGTATTGTGAGCCGCAACATTAATCCACAAGACAGTGTGGTGGTGTCGATTGGGCAGTTTTCGGCCGGCACAACCTTTAACGTGATTCCCGATCGGGCCATTCTCAAGGGGACGGTGCGCAGCTATGACAACGATTTGCACCGCACGATTTACCGGCGAATTTTGGAGATGGCCCACAATATGGCGATTGCGTTCCGGTGTGAGGCTACCATGGAAACCATCGCCATTGTGGCGGCGGTGAACAATGCGCCAGAGCCTACGGCCGTTGTCCGTCTGGCCGCCGAACAAACAATGGGGGCTGGCAATATCGTCGAGCACCGCACCATGGCCTCTGAAGATATGGGGTATATTTTGGAAGAGGTTCCCGGCTGTTATTTCTTCATCGGCGCGCGCAATCAGGAAAAAGGGTTTACGTTCCCGCATCATCATCCACGTTTCGATTTTGATGAACGGGCAATGGTGGATGGCGTGGCGGTGATGGGACAGGCGATTGCGAATTATTTGATGGCGGAAAATGGCGTAGGCCGTGAGCCAAAACCGGAAACACCCTGATTATTTATGAATGTACGAACCGACTTAAATGTTGTATGTCTGGCAGGCGGCGTGGGCGGCGCAAAACTGGCGCATGGCCTGGCGCAAGTCGTGCCGCCTGAGCGGCTGACCATCATCGTGAATACCGGCGACGATTTTCAGCATGTGGGCCTGACCATCTGCCCGGATTTGGATACGGTGATGTATACGCTGGCCGGCGTCGCCAATCCGTCTACGGGTTGGGGACGGCAGGACGAATCTTTTCGGGCTATTGAAGAAGTGGGGCGGCTGGGTGGGCCAGCTTGGTTCCGCTTGGGCGATTTGGACCTGGCGACTCATTTGACCCGGTCACATTTGCTGGCGGCCGGGCAGTCGTTGACGGCCGTTACCCGCCATCTCTGCCGCCAATTTGCCATTCAACCAGATGTGCTGCCCATGAGCAGCCAACCTGCGCCCACCTTCATCCAATCGGGCGCGCGGCGGCTGCCTTTCCAGACCTGGTTTGTGGAAGAACGGTGGCAGCCGCATGTCGATGAGGTCATCTTGCCCGATAACGTGCAAGCTTCGGCGCAAGTCACGCAAAAGCTGGAAAAAGCCGACGTTGTCATTTTCGCGCCTTCTAATCCTTTTGTCAGCCTGGATCCCATCCTGAATGTTTATCCCATCCGAGAAATGGTGATGGATTTGCCGCAGGCGGTGATTGCGGTCAGTCCGATTGTGGGCGGGCAGGCGGTGAAAGGCCCGGCGGCCAAGATGATGCAGGAGTTGGGGTTGGCGGCGTCGGCTACGGCCGTGGCCGATTATTATGGCGATTTGCTCGATGGTTTTGTGTATGACCTGCAAGACGCGGATGGAGCAGACAAACCATCTGGGCTAACGGCGTGCGTGGATACGATGATGTACAGCGATGCCGATCGGCGGCGGCTGGCGCTGGATGTGCTGGCGTTGGCGCAGCGGATTATTGAGGCGACGGCCGTTTGAGGCCTGGAGGCGGCAGGTTGGGCCAGGATATCTGGGCGATTATTCCCGTTAAACCGCTGTTGATGAGCAAGAGCCGTCTGGCTCAGGTATTGTCGGCTGAAGCCAGGGCTGAGTTGATGCGTGAATTTTTAACGCGGATGCTGGCGGAATTGCAGCAGGTGTCTGAATTGGCGCAAATTTTGTTGGTGAGCAGCGATCCGACGGTCGCGGCGGTAGCGCGGCGGTTTGGGGTGTTGTTGTTGGCGGAAGAACGGCCGTTGGGGTTGAATACGGCCGTTACCCAGGCTTCCCATCAGGCTGCGGCGCATGGTGCGGCAGGCGTCCTCATTTTGCCGGCCGATTTGCCCTTTTTAACCGCCGTAGATGTGCGTCATTTACTGGCTCAACGAACCGGCGACGCTCCCATGCTGGTCATATGCAGCGACAATCGGGGCAGCGGCACGAACGCGCTGTTCCTCAGCCCGCCAGCCCCCTTCACATTTCAGTATGGTCCGGGCAGTTTCCAGAAACATCTGCACGAAGGCGGCCGCCGACAAATGGTTTGCCAGGTTGTGCAGCGCCCCGGTATGCAATTTGATCTGGATACAGAAAATGATTGGCAAATTTACCAACAGGCCCGGTTACAGGTTTCGGGTATTGCGGAGTTCCATTAGCCACAAGTCGCTAGCGGCACGCGCCCTACGAATCTCAACCGGACCACCCACCAAAGGAGGTTCCCATGTCTCAAGATCGCGTAGCACTTTATTTGCAGGATGCCCACTCCTTGCAGGAAGGGATAAAACTCGTCCAGTATGCCGAGGAGAAAGGCTTTGAAGCTGTCTGGCAGGCGGAAAGCCGTCTGGTGCGTGACGCCATTGTGCCGATGGCTGCGTTTGCCGCCACCACCAGCCGGATTAAGGTTGCCAGCGGCGTCACCAACAACTGGACGCGCAACATTGGCTTATTGGCCGCCACTTTCCTGACGCTGGATGATCTGGCGCCGGACCGCATTATTTGCGGCATCGGCGCGTGGTGGGATCCTCTGGCTACGAAAGTGGGCATTAATCGCCGTAAACCGCTGAGCGCGATGCGGGAAACAATCGACGTGATGCGGCGGTTGTTGAATATGGAACGGGTTACGTTTCATGGCGAGTTTCATTATGTGGATGACATTATGTTGGATGTGGTGCACGGCCGTCGTGAACCACGCAACGTTCCCATCTACATCGGCGCGACGGGCATGAAAATGATGGAAATGGCCGGCGAGATCGCCGATGGCGTCTGCATGAATTATCTCGTCAACCCGAAATACAACCTGGAAGCGTTGGATGCGCTGGAAAAAGGCGCCAAGCTGTCTGGCCGCACACTGGACGACATTGACCGCCCGCAGTTGATGATTTGCTCGGTGGATCATGATCGGAACAAGGCGCTGGACAAAGCCCGCAAGATGATGACGCAATATCTTGGTCAGCAGCCACATCTCATGAAGGCCAGCGGCGTCAGCCAGGAATTGCTGGATGAGATTCATCAGGTGCTTACCTGGCCGGCGACCGACGAAGAAATCGAGTCGGCTATGCATCTGGTTCCCGATGACGTGGTGCAGATGTGCACGGCCAGCGGCTCGCCGGAAGAAGTGAAGGCGAAGGTGCGCGAATATATCGACAATGGCTGCACTTGCCCAATTCTTTACCCGTTAGGCGATCCTATGTTGATGATTGATATTTTTAGCGAGGGGTACAGCGGGTAACGGCCGTCTATCGCCCCGCTGATTGGTAAGATCAGTGAAAGTTTGGTGAAAAAGCGCTCCAGGCCCTGCCTGGGGCGCTTTTTTGTGCGCCTGGTAGTACACTTTTCCCGTCATAATCTCGGAGTTGGGCAGGTATAATGGTCTGATGCAATGATGGGCTGTGCAGGGAAACGGCCGTTTCCCTCTTCGTTTCCGATAATCCCACCCTCGGCAAACGGCTCAAACGTAGAGGCCTGTTGAAATAAAATCATGACAAATATATTAGAAGAAGATTATCGCGATGAGCTTCGGGCTGATTCCAGCCAATTAATTTTCCCCATAGTGACCGGATTTGTTCTTGTGGTCTGCTTTGGAGCCATTCTGGCGGCCAACAGCCTGACTGCTAGCTGGCCGTATGTGGCATATGCTGTTTTTAGCACAATCGGCAATTGGTATGCCTGGAAACTCGTGAAACAGGGGAATCAGTGGGCCGGCGGGACCTTGTTCTCCTTGGGTCATATGATCATGTTGACAGTCATCCTGGTAAGTACTCATGAGCCAGGAGTTGTTGGTCCTCTGCCTTATGTCTACGGCATCTTTATTATCATTGGCAGCATGATTATTAAACCCTCGTCGGCGTTTACCAACTGGGCCATTTCGATGTTTTTAATTGCTTTGGGGACGGCGTATTTAGGTATATGGGGGGCGGAAAGCTTTTTCGCCTATTTTCCCTCGATTCTGATTAATTTTTCGCTGGCTGTGGTGGCTTATTTGACGGCGATAGAGTGGCAAACGGCCGTAGAAGCCACCAGCTTCCTGCATCGACGCGCTCAGCAGCGGCGCGACGAACTCTTCGCCATTCAGGGCGAACTGAGCCTGACAAATGCGCGCCTGCAATATCTGAACGATCAGCTGGAAATTGCGCGCAATGCGGCCGAAAATGAACGCGATTTACGCACGCGGTTTATGAACAACGTTAGCCATGAACTGCGAACTCCCCTGAATGCGATTGTAAATTTTGCTCATATCCTGGCTTTGGGTGGGCGCGGGCCAGTCACCTCGGAGCAGATCGATTACCTCAAGCGTGTGGAACAATCTGGCTGGCATCTGCTGGAAATCCTGAACGACTTGTTGGATATGGCCCAGATCGAATCGGGCGAATTTAAACTTCACCTGGAAACCGTCCATCTTTACCACGTGTGCGAAGAAGCAATGACCAGTACGCGCGGGCTGCTTCTGGACAAAAACGTGGAACTGCTGCGCGATTATCCCTCTGAATGGCCGTTGGTTCGGGTGGACCAGATGCGCCTGAAACAGGCTTTCATTAATTTGTTGGGCAACGCCGCCAAATATACTGAGGAAGGTTTTATTGCGCTGCGGGTGTATCCGAATGGCAGCACGGTAAAAATTATTGTTGAGGATACCGGTATTGGCATTGCGCCGGAACATCACGAAACGATTTTCATCGAATTCCGCCAGATTGATGATACTGCCGCGCGCAAACGTATCGGCACAGGGCTGGGTTTACCCATCACCAAGCATCTGATCGAGCGGCATCAGGGCACGTTGTCTGTGGAAAGCGATCTTGGGCAGGGCAGCAAGTTTATCATCACGCTGCCCATCTATCAGCCCACAAAAGAAATTGTTGAACAAGAACCTGAATTAGAGACGGCCGTCTAAAGCGCGACGGCCGTCAATTTTTGTCACCACTTCCTTATTGCGCCGCCAGGCAATCTCGTGCGCTGCGACTGTTAAACCGCTTGTTTTGGTAAATCAGACCTGTTTTGATACACTCTGGGGACTATTTCATCCAAGGGACTGGGCTAAATTTATGACATCGTTACTAGACGCATACATCGTAGTAGTCGAGGATGATCCGAACGCGCTTTTGGTTACAATGGATTTGCTGCGCTTAAATGGCGCAGAACATTGTTACTCCGCTAAAAGTGTGGATGCGGCTTTGGCTTATGCAGAAAAACTGCCTCGCGTAGATTTATTTCTGGTAGACATTAATATGCCGGGCAAAAGCGGGTTTGAAATGTTGGCAGCGGTGCGGGCGAACGGCCGTTTAGAATCAGCCAAAATTATCGCTATCACCGCCGGTACCTTTGCTGAAGACGTGGAAAAAGCCCGCGCAGCCGGCTTCAATGGGTTCATCAGCAAACCCCTTAGGACATCCATTTTTGGCTCGCAGTTGCAGCGCGTCTTAAACGGCGAAGCAGTTTGGGATTGGCGCTGACCTTGTCTTGATCTCGCATACCGTTGGAGGTGGCGTGAACCAGAAGTTGCCAACTGTTGATCCGTTTGCCCAGACCTCATTCTGGCGGAAACGGCCGTTTCCCACCCCCTTTCTCCTGGCGCTCTTCTTCCTCTTTTTTATCACCGGCTGCGGTTTGTTCAACCGCGACGCCCAGAACCAACCGCCCGAAGGACAGGCTGTCACCCAAATCACGGTTGTCTGCAGCGATGAATGCGCGCGCCGCGGGCAATGCGGCCAGACAAGAGACGGCCGTTCCGTCGTCTTAGGCCACCCGGAACGCCCCGCCGTGCAAGACCACCAAATGATTTTTACCACAGGCTCCCCCATGACCTTTGTTAGCGCCAACACCCGCCGGGTGCGAGTCATCGCCACCGGCGAGGAATTTGACCAAACTTTTTACCTCATCACACGCCCGGAAGACGGCCGTTCCGGTTGGGTTGCCGGTTGGTGCGTCAATCCATAACATGGATAATTCCACCATTTTGCAAGAACTCCTGGCCGCCCAAGAGGCCGGCGAAACAGTCATCTTAGCGACGGTCATTCAAGCGCGTGGGTCTGTGCCGCGCCATGCCGGCGCCAAGATGCTGGTGTATGCCGACGGCCGTACCAGCGGCACCATTGGCGGCGGCGAATTAGAAGCTCGGGTGACGGCCGTTGCCCAGGAAATGTTCCACGATACCCAGCCCCGCATCATCCCTTACGCCCTGGTCGATCCGGCACGCGGCGACCCTGGCGTTTGCGGCGGCGAAATGGAAATCTACATGGAAACCTACCAACCCCCAGCCAGCGTATTGGTCATTGGCTGCGGCCATGTGGGGCAGGCTGTGGCCGGATTAGCCCACTGGCTGGGCTACCGGGTCATAGTCACCGATGATCGTGTAGAGCTGGCTTCTCCCACCGTCATCCCCGATGCGGATGTTTACCTGCCTGGCGATTTCGACGCCATCTGGCCCGCGCTAACCATCACAGCCAATACCTACATCGTCGTTGTCACGCGAAATGTGCTGGTCGATCAGGCCATTTTGCCGCGATTGGTTTCCAGCCGCGCCCCATACATTGGCGTCATGGGCAGCCGCCGCCGTTGGGCCGAAACACAGCGGCTGCTGCTCGCCGCCGGTTTGCCGGAAGCCGATCTGACCCGCTTTCATTCGCCCATTGGCCTGGAGCTAAAGGCCGAAGACCCGCAAGAAATCGCCCTCAGCATCATGGCTGAAATCATCCAGTTTCGCCGAAACAAACCGGCAGCCTGATCATTCATCCGCCCAACTTGCTGACCGCCAGATTTTATCCTCATGACACATGTCACTTGTAACGAGTCCTGAATTTGAAGATACTACGCCTATGAACCAGCAACCTAAATTTATTCAACGGTATGAAACTCCCACTCGTGTCGATGACGTGCTGGCGCTGCTGGCCCAATACGGCCGTGCCGCCCGCCTGCTCGCCGGTGGGACAGACCTCTTATTAGAACTGGAACGTGGACAACGGCCGGATGTCGACGTTCTGATCGACGTGACCCGCATTCCCGGCCTCAACCAGATCACCCAGGATGACCAGGGTATCATCCATCTTGGACCGCTCGTGACCCACAATCAGGTCATTGCCTCGCCGCTTATGGTGGCCCATGCGCTGCCGCTGGCCCAGGCCTGTTGGGAGGTAGCCTCGCCGCAGCTGCGCAATCGGGCGACGGTCGCCGGCAACCTGATCACGGCCAGTCCGGCCAACGACACCATATCGCCCTTGTGGGCTTTGGGGGCCACTGTGACCCTGGCCTCGGCGGCCGACGGGCAGCGCACCGTGCCGCTGCGTTCCTTTTACACCGGCGTGCGGCGCAATGTGATGCGCCCCGACGAAATGTTGATCGACATCAGCTTCCCGCCGATGGCGGCGCGCGCGCGCGGCGTGTTTGTGAAACTCGGTTTGCGGCGGGCGCAAGCCATTTCGGTGGTCCATCTGGCAGTCATTCTGGAGTTTGCCGCAGATGGTGAAACCGTGACCGGCGCGACGATTACGCTGGGCAGCGTGGCCCCGACGATCATTGCCGCACCGGCCGCGGAAACATCCCTGGTGGGAAAAACACTGACCGACGAAACGATTGCCGCAGCGGCGCGCCTGGCGGCGGCCACCCCCAAACCCATCGACGATGTGCGCGGCCCGGCCGAGTATCGCACGGAAATGGTGCGGGTGCTGACCAAACGCGCTCTGGCTGTTTTGCGTGATGGGCAGGAGCGGGTTAATTGGCCGCAAAATCCCACTATGTTGTGGGGCGATACAGGCGGCGTCTACCCGACGGGCGACTCTTTTGCTGCCAGCCATGACGCCGCGGCGCCGATTACCGCGACAGTAAATGGGCAAACGGTAACGGCCGTTGGCGGCGTACACAAAACACTCTTGCACTGGCTGCGCGACGAAGGCCAGCTTACCGGCGCAAAAGAAGGCTGCGCCGAGGGTGAGTGCGGCGCTTGTACCGTTATGATGGATGGCATGGCGGTGATGTCTTGCCTGGTTCCGGCGCCGCGCGCGCACGGGGCGACCATTGTGACCATTGAAGGTCTGGCCGCGTTGGCGGGCAGCGCAGAGCTGCACCCGCTGCAAGCCGCCTTTGTGGAAACCGGCGCGGTGCAGTGTGGTTATTGTATCCCTGGGTTTTTGATGTCTGGCGCGATGCTGCTGGAAGAAAATCCACAGCCCGACCTGGCGCACATCCAGCAGGCGTTTGCCGGCAATTTGTGCCGTTGTACCGGGTATTACAAAATCATAGAGGCAGTGGAGAAGACGGCCGTTTCAGCCTGATTCTAAGCGTTGTTGGAGGTGTATCCATGAGACTTGAAAAGAAACGAGAGGAAGAAACAGCTAAACGCAAAGGCATGACCGGCCGCACAATCGTGGCTTTTATCTGGCTGCTGCTATCCATCGGTCTGAGCTATGTGCTGATCACCTATTTAGTCAGTCAGAAAATGTTGAGTCTGAACATTTTTTACCAATGGGGCGTGCCTCGCGCCGTCCCTGATTGGGTATTTCTTGTTTTTTTGATTTTGGTGGTGGTGGGGTTTATGCAATTTTTACTCTTCTTTGGCTTTATGATGGCCAGCCCGGAAGGCCGCCGTCATACAGGCGACCCATCGCTCTATTCCAGTTCCAAAGATCCGTTTGATGATGAGCGTGGTAGGGGGTAATGTGAAAATGCACGATTCTCAATCTCTGCCGCGTGTGGATGCGGCGGGTAAAGTGACTGGTCAGGCCAATTACCCTGGCGACCTGACGCCGGACAATCTGTTATTTGGCAAGGTGTTGTTTAGCCATCAGCCGCACGCGCGCATGGTGGCGATGGATACAACGGCCGCAGCGGCTGTGCCCGGGGTGGTGGCCATCTTAACGGCCGTTGACGTGCCGGTAAACGAATATGGCTTGATCATGCCCGACCAGCCGGTGCTTGTCGGCTTGGGCAGCAGCAACCCGCACGGCGATATCAGTCTGTGGGAGGGCGATCACGTGGCCGTGATCATCGCCGAGACAGAAGAAGCGGCGGCGCAGGCGCGCAGCCTGATCCGGATTGAATGGGAGCCGCTGCCTATCATCACCGACATGTTTGCGGCGATGAAGGATGAGGTGGTGCTGCATCCGTGGAAAGGCACAAATGTTTTGCAGCACTACAAAATTCGCAAAGGCGACATGGAAGCCGGTTGGGCGGCTGCCGATCTGGTCATCGAAAGCGAATACAAGGTGCCGTATCAGGAACACGCGTATCTGCAACCGGAAGCGGGCCTGGGGTACATTGACGAAGACGGCCGTATCACCATCCAAATTGGCGGGCAGTGGACGCATGA
>JAKQCM010000441.1 GCA_029559155.1 Chloroflexota bacterium | reverse complement strand
CACGCCGCCGGGTCAGACCCCGCGCCTTTCCGCGACGATGCGGTCATTGCCGCCGTGTACTCCGAGCCGCAGGTGGCCCAGATTGGCCGCCTGACCGGCGAAGGCGTGCGCACGGTGCAGACGCCCTACACGGCCACGCTGAAAGGCCATTTGCTGCCGCCAGAGGCGGCCTTTTTGAAGCTGGCGTACGAGGCGGAAAACGGCCGTATTGTCGGCGCAACGGCCGTGGGCCCCCACGCCGCGCACGCCCTGGCCCCGGTCGCCGTCGCCCTGCACGCCCATCTTACCGTGGGCGAACTGGCCGCGCTCTATGGCGCGCATCCCACGGTCAGCGAGCTGGCCTTCCTGGCGGCGCGCCTGGCGTAAAGGCCAATAACGGCATTTACCGGTCTATTTCGCTCAGGTATAATGTCGTGAAGTGTTAGATGATCTGATGTGCAGTGGACCTTTTGAGGTGACGGAATGGCTACGATCACAGTCGATTTACCAGAACAAATAGAGCAGGCGTTGAATCGGACGCCTGGTGAAATGGCGCGGGACGTTAAGCTGTACGCGGCCCTGATGCTTTACCAGTTGGGCAAGCTTTCCAGCGGCATGGCGGCGCAGATGGCCGGATTGTCGCGAGTCGAGTTTTTGTACTTATGTGGAGAATATGGCATTTCCGTTTTCCAGTACACTTCTGAAGAACTTGATGCCGAACTAGCCAGTGACTAACGCGATTATCTGTGACACTTCTGTCTGGTTATATCTGGGCTTCTTGGGGCAAAGCGGATTGCTGCACCAGCTTTACGAGGCCGTTTACACAACAGAAGCGGTTTGTCGGGAGTTGGATAACGGCCGTATCAACCGCCCCGACATTTTCGATCCCCGCCAGGTATCCCAGGTGCACGTTGTCCAGGCCGATTTGAGCGATATTTCTGGATTGCCTGCCAACCGACTGGGTTTGGGGGAGCGTTCTGTCCTTGCCTACGCCCGTCGCCATCAAATAAGAATTGTTGGATTAGATGATCGCCAGGCGCGTGAGCTTGCGCTACACATGAACTTGCAAGTTGTCGGTACCGTTGGTTTGCTTATCAGAGCCAAACAGGCCGGTCTTATAGAGGCTGTCCGACCTTTACTCGTGCAGTTGCAGGCAGAAGGGTTTCGCATAGGTCAGGAACTTTTCGAATACGCTTTAACAAAGGCGAAAGAAACGTGAATACTGCGGCCACCATTCTCGTCGTGGAAGACGAGGCCAGCATTCGAAACATTGTGCGCACGTATCTGGAGAGCGCGGGGTTTACGGCCGTGTGCGCCGACAACGGCCTGGACGCCCTCAAACTGGCCCGCCAGCACCACCCCGACCTCATCATCCTCGATTTGAACCTGCCGGGCATGGATGGCATCGAAGTCGCCGCCCGCCTGCGCGAAGAATCCGACGTCTACATCCTCATGCTGACGGCGCGCAGCGAAGAAAGCGACCGCGTGGCCGGTCTACGCATCGGCGCGGACGATTACCTGACCAAACCGTTCAGCCCGCGCGAACTGGTGGCCCGTGTAGAAGCCATCTTGCGCCGCGCCCGCGCCGTCGGCCCGATGACGCCGCGCAACGTCTTTCACTTTCGCCACGTCACCGTGGACGCCGACGCCCATGAGGTCTGGGTGGGCAAGGATGTGCTCAGTCTTACCACCACCGAATTCAGCCTGCTGCTGGAACTGGCCCGCCACGCCGGGCGCGTGCTGACCCGCGAACAGTTGATCGACCGGGTGTGGGGCGTGGACTTTTACGGCAACGACCGCGTGGTGGACGTGTATGTGGGGCAGGTGCGCCGCAAGCTTGAGCAAGCGACTGGCGAGACGCTCATCCAGACAGTGCGCGGGGTGGGTTATAAATTCAGCGACGAGCAGGCGTAACGTGGGCAAATTGTGGCGGCAGTTACGCTGGCGCATCGTCGCGGCGCAGATGGTGGTGGTGGTCGTGGGCGTGGCCCTGGTGTTGTTGATGGCCTACGTGATCCTCAGCCTGTTTGCCCCGGCCGGGGTTCTGGCTGAGTTGGATGCGTTTCGCCGGTCGATTTTTACGGCCGTTTCCGTCGCCGCCCTGGGAGCCATCATCGCCGGGTTGATGACCAGTTTTTGGCTGGCGCGGGAGATTTTACGGCCGTTGCGCCAGATCACCGCCAGCAGCCAACGCCTCGCCCAGGGGCATTACACAGAACGCGTGCCCGTGCCCGCCAGCGACGAACTGGCCCAAATGGCCGAAAACTTCAACCAGATGGCCGCCGCCCTGGAACAGGTGGAGCAGCAGCGCGTGGCCCTCATCGGCAACGTCTCGCATGAACTGCGCACGCCGCTGGCCGGGCTGAATGGCTATCTGGAAGGGCTGATGGACGGCGTGTTCCCCGGCAACGAGGAAACCTTCGCCCTGATGGACCACGAGGTGCGCCGCCTGCGCCGTTTGGTGGATGATTTGCAGGCGCTTTCCCGCGTGGAAGCGGGGCAAATCTCCCTGCAGCCGGCCGACTTTGACCTGATTCCGCTGGTGGAGCGGGTGCTGCGGCAGTTGGGGCCGTCGGCCGAATCGCAGGAGTTGCAGATGGAGACGGATTTTTCGGTGCAGGCTCTGGCGGTTCACGCGGACAGCGACCGGGTGGCGCAGGTGCTGCTCAATCTGGTGGGCAACGCCATCCGCTACACGCCGGAGGGCGGGCGCATTGTGGTGGGCGTGAAAGGGGAGGGGGAAACGGCCGTTGTCTCTGTAACCGATACGGGCATGGGCATCCCGCCGGAAGCGCTGCCGTATATTTTTGAGCGGTTTTACCGAGTGGATGCGTCGCGCACGCGGCGCAGCGGCGGCAGCGGCATTGGCCTGACTATTTCGCGGCATCTGGTGTGGGCGATGGACGGGGAGTTAACGGCCGTTAGCCCCGGCCCAGACCAGGGCAGCACCTTCAGGTTCACCCTCCCTCTGGTTGTTGGAAAACAATAGATACACGGATGACGCGGATTTGACGGATGAAACAAAAATCTGTAGTGATCAAGAGTTGGTTGAAGTCATTCTGAGCGGAGTCTGCGGAGCGAAGAATCCCTCTTTCTCGACAGTAGGGGATTCTTCCTCGAAGACTCGTCAGAATGACAGTGATTCAATCTATTCTTGGCCCCAACAGACAAAACAAAAATCCGTGTTCATCCGTTAAATCTGTGTGCCTATTTCCTCTTGCCCGACCATCTGGGGATGAGCGCGTTTTTGCCAGAACCAGCCAAAGACCAGCCGCCAGGCCAGCACAAACAGGCTGCCCAGAGTCAGCGTCACCAGCAGGAAGGCGGGGGGAATATCGCGGCGCAGCAGGAAGCCGCGCAGCATCACGGCCAGCGGCGCGGCGATGAACCAGGCGTTAACCGCTCGGCCGAGCAGCGGACGCAGGCGCATATCGTCGGGTTTCAGCGGGATGGCGCGCACGACCCAGGCCACCGTCACCCAGGCCAGCAAAAAGGGAAAGCCGGTGCGCAGCAAACCCAGCAGCGGTTGCGCCGTATCAACTGTATTGTGGTCGCGTTGGCCCACAAAAACGAAGAGCAAAACTGCGAGTAAATCGCCGGTAAGCACGATCCAGGGCGTCCAGCGCATTAATTTGTTTGACATGATCACCTGCCTGTTCCAGCGGACGAACTGTCCGCGAGCGTTAAGTTGGCGGCGATTGTACCGTGCTTGGCGGGTTGAGGAAAAAAGAAAGCGGGGCGTGCTCCGCATGCACGCCCCGCTCTTTCGAGGTCGGTTGGGGTAGTAGACCTCAGGGTTAGGGGCTAATGGTTGCCATTGTCGGGCGCTTGATATTGGGCGCCGTTCTGGGTTTGCCCGCCAATGGGGATGCCGCTGTCGCTGCCGCCGGGCATGCCGGAGCCGTTACCGGAATCGTCCGGTTGTGGGCCGTATTGGTTGCCAGCGCCATCGCAGTCTGGGCAGGTGCAGCCGGGGCAGTCACCTTGGGGCGTGTTCAGGGGGCCGGGACCGGCCGGCGTAGCCTGAGGCTCGCCAGGGCCAGGGCCAACGCCCGGTTCTTCGGGCTGCGGGCCGTTGCGGCCGGGGCCATAGGGACCGCTGCCTTGCGGCGTGCCGCAGTCACCGCTGGCGCAGGGGCCAAGTCGCAATGGCGTGGTGATGGGGTTCGTGCCGGTGATGGTGACGGTTGGGGTGATCACCCCGCCGGGATGGGGCGTATTTTCTGGTTGTACAGGCGCTTCTTCGGGCCGATTGGTGGTGTGCCGCCAGCGCAGGGTTTGCGGGTCTTGCAGTCCGGCGGCGACGGCGTCGCCGGTGTTTTGCAGCATGGTGCGGGCGCGGGTCAGGGCGGCTTGTGGCGGTTCGGGAGCCTGGGCCTGGATTTGCTCCATGGTACGGGTACGGGTTTGGATCATTTCCTGGATTTGCAGGAGCGCGCCGGCCATTGTTTGTTTGGGTAGTTGGGCGGCCAGGTCGAGGGCGCTTTCCAGGTGGTATTGCAGGCGGTTCAGGGTGGCCTCGTCGGGGATTTGGTCGGCGAGGGCTAATTGTTCCATTTCGCGCAGGCGCTCGGCGGCGAGATCGGTGTGGAGGGAAACGGCCGTTTCCGTATCACCCACCATCGCTAACTGCACATCTTCCATAGCCAGTTTAACCGGGTACATGGGGGAATCGGGGAGGCTGTCGGCAGCGGTGATAGCTGCGCCGCCCGCCACGCCAAACAAAATTGTCAGAGCCAACGCGGCTTTCAAAATCAGGCTGCTCATCATATTTTTCTCCTTTCGTCTGGTAGTTTTGTGGCCTAGCCAGGGAATTGTGGCCACTATCCAACCATTAAGACGCGCCAAAGGCATGGGAGATACGGCCGTTTGCGGCAATTCGTCCACTTCGGCCAGAAACGCGGCCCGATCAGCCTGGCGGGCTGCAGGGCTGGGCAGGGGAACGGGGGGCAGGGTGGTGAGTACGGCCGTTACCGGCAGCAAACGCCCCAATGCCTCCGCTTTGTCGGGGTAATCTTGCAGAATGTTGGCCGTCGCCTCGCCTTTAAGCTGGCGTTCCAGGGCCAAATCCAATGTGGCATCAAATTGATCAGTCATACGGTCAGTTCCTCCTCAACCGGCACAAGCTGCCGCTGCAAAGCGGCGATGGCGCGATGCTGCAACGCTTTGACCGCGCCAATTGGTTTGGCGATGGTGAGGGCGATTTCCTGATTACTCAGGCCGGCAAAAAATTTCAGGGCGATAACCTGTTGTTGGTCTGGCGTTAGCTGGCGCATTGATTGGCGCACCTGGGCGGCGGCGATGTTGGCTTCGGCCAAACGAATCGGGTCGTCTTCCGCGCTGGCCATCTGCTCGAGTAGAGGCAGGTGGTCGCGGTATTGTTGGCGGCGATAATGGTCTACGATGGTGTTGTGGGCTACGCGGTACAGCCAGGCCTGCAGGTATTGGTCTGGGCCGGTCCCTTTTTGGATGGCTTGCAGCAAACGGTGAAAAACGTCGGCGGTGAGGTCGCGCGCGGTTTCTTCGCCTTCTACCTGCCGGTAAACGTAGCGATAGAGCGGCGTGTAGAAGGCGTCATAAATCGCCGTCAGCGCTTGCCGGTCGCCTTGGTTTGCCTTTTGCAGCATTACATCGTAGTTGGTCGCCATGATTTCCTATACAGATTGAGACGCATGGGGAGCGAAAAGGATACGGCCGTATCTTCGTTTCAGGAGCGGCTCCCCATGACGAAGCGGATTTTGACCACAGTATAACCGGAAAAACGGCCGTAAATCCAGCAACGCAGCTATGGGGGCGTGGAATGGAGCATTTGTCGAGGCAAATGGAGCATTTGTCGGGACGAATGGAGGATTTGTCAGGACAAATGGAGGATTTGTCGAAGCAAATGGAGCATTTGTCGGGACGAATTGGTGTTTAAGAAAAAATCGGCTAAACCCCAGGGCGAACGGAACAATCTAGGCGAGGGCCGGGCTTTGTGGTAAAACGGCCGTATGGAGACATCTATGCAAACGAACGAAGCAGTACCGGAAAAAGGGAAATGGTCAGGTCGCATCATGGCGTTCCTGG
>JAKQCM010000439.1 GCA_029559155.1 Chloroflexota bacterium | reverse complement strand
GTGGCGCTGCGCGACGTCCACGGCCGTTCCCATCCCGTGATGGCCGACGTGGGCTGCCGCAACACCGTCTTTGGCGCGGAAGCGCAAACGGCCGCCGCCCACCTGTCAGATTGGCTGGCGGCGGGCATTGTCCATTACCGGCTGGAATTTGTCCACGAGACAGCCGAGCAGGTGACGCAAATCAGCGCCGCTTTCCGGCTGGCGCTGAAGGAGGAGATGGGGAGTGGGGAGTTAAACGGCCGTTTGCGCCAGATCACCCCGCAAGGAACCACCGAAGGCAGCCTGTTCGTGCCCGATGATTATTTGTCGCTGCCCGTTTTGCAGTGAAAAGCCATCTTGAATGTGGTGGCAACGTATGATACCATTTTGCTGTGAACAAAAAGCAGCAAAAGACCCTTGCCGCCATTTTTACAGACCCCATCTCGGCCAACATTCTCTGGAACGACGTTGAATCTCTTTTGCTTGCTTTAGGCGCTGACGTATCAGAAGGGCAAGGTTCGAGAGTACGAGTGGCCTTACATGGCGTTCGCGCCGTGTTTCACCGCCCTCATCCGCAAAAAGAAACAAATAAAGGGGCTGTAAAATCGGTCCGCAGGTTTTTGCAGGAAGCAGGTATTTAACCATGATGGAATATAAAGGGTACGTTGCCAAGGTAGAATTTGATGATGAGGCCGACATTTTTCATGGCGAGGTCATCAACTTGCGTGATGTCATCACGTTTGAAGGCCAGTCAGTCGCCGAACTGCGACAGGCATTTGAGGAATCAGTAGAAGACTATCTTGACTTTTGTCGCCAAAGGAATGAAGACCCCGAAAAGCCATTTTCCGGCAAATTTAGCATCCGTGTAGACCCGGAGCTTCATCGCAAAATTACCACACAGGCACGGTTAGCCAACAAAAGCCTGAACAAATGGGTCAGTGATACGCTGGAAACGGCCGTCATCAATTAATTGTTTGCCCCTCCGACCCGTGTAGTCACGGCCGTTCTCGCGCCAAACAATGACCTCAGAATCCACCTCTCCTCTGGTCGCCATCATCGGCGGTGGCCCCGCCGGGCTGATGGCCGCCGAAGTCCTCAGCCAGCGCGGACTGCCGGTCCACCTGTACGACGCCATGCCCACCGTCGGGCGCAAATTTCTGCTGGCCGGCAAAGGCGGCCTCAACCTGACCCACGCCGAACCCCTGGAGCAATTTCTCGACCGCTACGGCGACCGGCGGCCGCAAATCGGACCGCTGCTGCGACAATTTGGCCCGCAAGAGCTGCGCGATTGGGCACATGGATTGGGCGTGGAAACCTTTGTCGGCTCGTCCGGGCGCGTGTTCCCCCTGGAAATGAAGGCCGCGCCGCTGCTGCGCGCCTGGCTGCGCCGCCTGCGGGCCGACGGCGTGGTCTTCCACATGCGCCATCGCTGGCTGGGCTGGATGGCTGAGGGCGCGCTGCGATTTGCGACGCCTGGGGGAGAAACGGCCGTGTCCGCCGACGCCACCATCCTCGCCCTAGGCGGCGGCAGTTGGCCAAAACTCGGCTCCGATGGGGCCTGGACGACGCTGCTACAAGCGCGCGGCGTGGCCGTCGCCCCGCTCAAACCGGCCAACTGCGGCTTCGACGTGGGCTGGAGCGACCATTTTCGGCAGCGCTTTGCCGGCGAACCGGTAAAAACTGTGGTGCTGCGCTTTGCCAACTTTGCCCGCCAGGGCGAGTTTGTCATAACGGAGACAGGGGTGGAGGGCAGCCTGATTTATGCTGTGTCGGCGCTGCTGCGGGAGGAAATTGCGGCGAACGGCCGTGCCACCTTCCATCTGGATTTGCTGCCAGACAAAACAGAGGCGCAGGTGGCCGCAAGCCTGGCCAAACCACGCGGCTCGCGCTCGCTGTCCAGCCACCTGCAAAGCCGCCTGGGGTTGAAGGGCGTGAAGGTCGGCCTGCTGCGGGAGCTTGTTCCGGCGGCCGATTTCGCCGACCCGACCCGGCTGCCCGAAGCGATCAAGGGATTGGCGGTGACGGTGGTGGGGAC
>JAKQCM010000430.1 GCA_029559155.1 Chloroflexota bacterium | reverse complement strand
TCAGTTTGCACACGGCCGGTCTGAGAGATTGGTTGACCCTGCCGCAAAAGAACCATAAAGCTTCAACCATACCGGAAGAACTGGAAGGAATTTTTAGGGAAATTGTCGAGATCATCAAAGCGTCCAAGCGGGACAGGGCGTATTTCCCGTATGTTAAGGCCAGCCTGCTGCAAAAATATGGCGGGTTCGATGAATCCATCTACGGGTACAGCCAATTTAAACAACTCATGCAAGAGGGCGCCAATCTGGGGTACTTTAAAATAGAACCAGACGACCAGGCAGGTTATGTTGCTTACGTGGAGTAATGGCGTGATGCGTGAGGCGTGAGGCGTGAAACGTGATGCATGACCAGGGAGACTCCATGCATCACGTTTCAGATCAGCCCTACGAAATCCCACAGGCCTTAAGGGCTGAATTCGACAGGCTCTGGTTTCATCTTTCTTGTTATAGAGTAAAATAACGTCTGGTGTGTGACCAGCCTCATTGGTCGTTGGCGTCTTCCACGATAAATAGCGAGGCATTTAGCCCGCTAAGGCGCTGGATTCCAAGAGCTTCCCCATTGGCACACATGAAGCCAATTTTAATGGCCAATTTGCCTGAGAAGAGGACAGAATTTATGGGCATGACCGGACTTTCGAGCAATCAGGTTGCTGAACGGGGGCGAAACGGGCAAAGCAACGACGTTAAGCTTTCCACCAGCCGAACCTACAGCGACATCGCCAAAACCAACGTGTTTAACCCGGTCAACATCGTTTTGTATGCCATCGGGTTTGGCATGATGCTGGTTGGGGATTTTCGCAGCGCCATTACGACGGTTGGCCTGGTGGTTTTCAACGCCGTGGTGGGCATCATCCAGGAAGTGCGCGCCAAGCAGCAGTTAGACCAGATCGCTCTGCTGGCGCGGGTTAAGGTGTCGGTGTTGCGCGATGGCGCAGAGCAGCGCGTCGATCCATCGGAATTGGTGCTGGGCGATGTGCTGGTCGTCCGCGCCGGGGACCAGATTTCGGTAGATGGCGTGGTTGCCGGCGATGGAAAAATCGAAGTGGATGAATCGGCCCTGACCGGCGAGTCCGACCTGATTTTGAAGCTGCCGGGCGAAGAAGTGTTGTCGGGCAGCTTTTGCGTGACGGGGGAGACGCTGGTGGAAGCCACCCGCGTGGGAGAGGACAGTTTTGCCAATAAGCTTACCAAAAACGCCCGCGAATTTAAGACCGAGTACACACCTTTGCAGCGCGAAGTGAACCGGCTGCTGCGATTACTGCTGTTGATTGTGCTTTTCTTTAGCATTTTGGCTGTTTTGAGCTTGTTTGTGATGGATTTGCCCTTTGGGTTGTGGCTGCAGGTGATGGCTGTGATCACCGGGTCGGTTTCGGCCGGTCTGCTGACGTTGATCACGCTGAATTATTCCTGGGGCGGGGTGCGTATTGGCCAACAGGGCGGGTTGGTGCAGCAGCTAAACGCTGTTGAATCTTTGAGTAATGTGACGGTGTTGTGCACCGACAAAACCGGCACGCTGACGGCTAACAAAATTCAGTATGATGATGTTTACCCGGTTGGAGTTGACAAGGGAACATTGGAGCGGCTGCTGGCGGATTTTGCGGCGAGCGCCACGGCCGTTAACAAAACCAGCCAGGCCATCATCGACAAACTGCCTGGGCAGCGGAACGCTCTGGCCGACGAAGTGCCGTTTTCCTCGGCGCGCAAATGGTCGGCGGTGGCTTATGCCGGCGGCGGGGTATATGTGCTGGGCGCGTTGGAAATGCTGGAACACCAGTTCACCATGCCCGACGACGCCCGCCAGCTGGCCGCCGATTGGTCGGAGCAGGGCTTGCGGGTGCTGGTGTTTGCCCGTCATGAAACGGCCGTTACCCTCCACGATGCCGCCGGTGAGCCAGCACTGCCGCCGCTGACCCTGCTGGGCGTGGTTGGGTTTAGCGACGAACTTCGGCCCCACTTGCAGGAGACAATTCGGGCATTTATCGACAACGATGTTCGGTTAAAGGTCATCTCCGGCGATAATCCCCAAACGGTGGCCGCCCTGGCGCGGCAGGCTGGTTTGCCCGGCGACCTGAGGGCTGTGTCCGGCCCTGAACTGGCGTTGATGAGCGAGGGGGAATTCCGACAAACGGCCGTAGACGCCACTGTGTTTGGCCGCATCACCCCGCAGCAAAAAGAGGCGCTGGTCTCGGCCCTGCGCGCTTCGGGCGAATATGTCGCCATGATTGGCGATGGCGTCAACGACGTGCTGTCGCTGAAAAAGGCCAATATGGGCATTGCCATGGAGAGCGGCAGCAGCGCCACGCGCAACGTCGCAGCGATGGTGCTGCTGGGCGATTCCTTCTCGGCGATGCCCCTGGCCCTGAAGGAAGGCACGCGCATCGTCAACAGCATCCAGAATATCTTGAAATTGTTCATGGTGACGGTGTTCGCCTTGCTGCTGCTGATCATCGGCATAACGATGTTGGGGTTGGGTTTCCCGTTTACGGCTTTGCAGAGTACGCTGTTGTCGTTTTTTGCGCGTGGAGCGCCGCCGTTTGTGTTGGCGGTAACGGCCGTAACCGTTCGCCAGCGTATCACCCTCAGCCAAAACATCTTGCACTTTACGCTGCCGGCCAGCTTTACCATCTTCTTGTTTGGCCTGTTTATCTACGTCGGCGCGTTCTTCATGGTCGACCACAACCTGGCCCAGATCACCGTCACCCCGGAAATGATCGCCACCCTGGAACGCACGATTGGCGCTCAGAGCGGATCCATGTCGGTGGAACAGTTCAACCAGGCCGCTGTTTTGTTATCGGCGCAAACCGCGCTAACAACCTTTTTTGTGTTTACCGGCATCACCCTGATGATTTTTGCCGAACCGCCATTTGCATGGTTTGCCGGCGGCGCGCCGTATCGCGGCCGTAATTGGCTGCCCGTTGTGGCGGCGGTGGCCTTGTTCGCCGGTTATCTGGTGGTCCTCGCGCTGCCAAGACTGCGCGGCTTTTTTAGTCTGGTACCGCTGCCAACCCTGTTTTACGTGGTTATTGCTCTTTTGACCGTACTCTGGGTATTCGTGCAGCGCCTGGTGTGGCGGACCCGGTGGTTGGAGCATTTTCTGGACATGGCAGAGGAAACTGAAAACGGGCAATTGTAGATCAAGCGCCATTAGACCCTAAGGGTTTAGGTTCCAAAAGGCCTGCTTGCTCGAGGGCAAACCCTTAGGGTCTCGATGAAAGACCCTAAGGGTTTAGGTTCCATAAGGCCTGCTTGCTGGTGGGCAAACCCTTAGGGTCTTGTGGTTACAAATCAATTTTTATGGCTGGTCACAGATAAAAAGGAGACGAGTTATGACTGAGATGATCGTTTTGGTTTTAGAAAATGAAGAAAGCGCCGCCCAAATGCGCGATAAATTGCTGGAATTGCAGAAACAGGAGTTGATTTTCCTGGAAGATGCGGCCATTGTCGTGCGCGACATGAAAGGCAAGGCCAAGATAAAGCAGCTTGACCGTCTGGTAGGCCGAGGGGCATTGGGCGGCGCATTTTGGGGACTGCTGATCGGGACCATTTTCATTGCGCCCTGGCTGGGGCTGGCGGCGGGCGCGGTGGGCGGCGCGTTAAACGCCAGGTTCACCGATGTCGGGATTGACGATAATTTTCTGAAAGACGTGTCGCAGTCGATTGCCCCAGGGCAGGCAGCCTTGTTTTTGCTGGTGATCAAGGCTAGAGCAGATAAAGTTCTGCCGGAACTGTCATCTTTTAACGCGAAAGTGCTGCAAACGTCGCTTTCCAAAGAGGGCGAGGCCAAACTGCGCGAGGCGTTTGGCACTGATGGACTTGAGGATGCGTGATGTTTGACCCGTCCTGAAATCGCTCAAGGTTAGCCGTAAAAGAAAGCCCGGCGCAATGGCTGGAACAGTGTGCCGGGCTTTTTTTGCCAGACGGCCGTTCCCCCACACCCCACCTCCCGCCTCTTAAATTCACGCGCCAGAGCAGTTAATTGTGATGACTTCCTTATAAAACAAGCTCCAATCATTGAGCCGCCACACAAGGTACGTTATTATCGCTCGCTGCTGCGCCAGACGGCCGTTCGCGGCTTCAGGCAAGCATGTCAATCGGAAGATAATCATTGAGGAGACTGATATGAAAAAATTAGGTTACATACTCTTGCTGGCTCTGTTATTGGCGCTGGCCGCTTGCGGCGGGCAAGAAGCCACGCCAACCCCCATCCCACCCACCGAAGTACCGCCAACGGCCGTACCGCCCACCGAAATCCCACCCACCGAAGTACCACCTACAGAAGTACCGCCCACACCGGAACCCACCCTTGAACCGACGCCGGCCTCGCCGCTGGCGGCCATGAGCCACGTCGCCGACGCGCAACTCATCGACATCACCTGGGAGTGGGAACGCCGCGCCCCCAATTTCGCGCAGGTGGATGCCATCGCTGTGCCCAACCCTGAAGCCTACACCCTGCTGTTCAACGCCGACGGTACCTTTAACGCCCAGGTAGATTGCAACAGCGCCGCCGGGCAATACGCCACCACCAGCCCTGACGCGATTTACATGGAGCTGGGACTGATGACCAGGGCCGCCTGCCCGCCAGACTCATTGGCTGACGCCATGCTGATGATGTTCGGTGTTCCGCAGACGTATCGCCTGGAAGAAAACGGCAGCGTCCTGGTATTGGGCTGGGCCGATGGCGGCCCGCTGGATTATTTCCGCAACGCGGCCGTGCCCGCCGCCGGTGAGGCGGAAATCGAAGCCATCCCCGCCGAAACCATCCAGATGAACCTGCAAGGGCTGGCCAATTCCTTTAGCTGGGTGGTCCAACCCGGCAGCCCGGTCGTCGAAGGCCCAGGATTCCAGGGAATGCCGCCGCACATCGTATTAACGTTTGATGGGGAAACGCCGGAAGAAGCCATTGCCAATAACGGCCGTCGCCTCTACATCTTCCCCGCGCAGGCTTACGCCGATATGTACACCGCCACCGGCAGCGCCATCGTCGCCGACCAACTGGCCAGTTTGCAAACCCTCATCGCCCAGGCCGAAGGACGCACCGAACCGCCGACCGGCACTATGCCCATCCTGCCGCCGCCCATGAGCGAGATGGACCGTTGGGTGCAGTTTGCCGATCTGAACTTTGGCGTGGGCAGCGGCGTGCGTTACGTATCCGACTGGCCCTTCCGTTTAGACGTTAGCCCATTGACCAACGAAACCATGAGCTACTATTACCAGGGCCTGACCAGTAATGGCGTCTTCTACGTCTCGTTGATCTGGCCGGTAGCGACCGAAAGCTTGCCCAACACCCTGGCCGATGTGCCGGAAGAAGTTAATACCCAGGTCGCCACTGCCGACAGCTACGCCGCCTATTTGCAGACCACCAAAGACACCCTGAACGCCCTGCCCACCACCGGCTGGACGCCCGACCTGGCGGCTTTGGATGCCCTGGTCCAATCGCTGACTTTCCCCACGGAACTGACGCCCAAATTGACGGGCACGACCTGGCAGTGGGTGTCGCTGACGACGCCGGTGGAACAAACGGCCGTTTCCGACCCCACCCGCTACACCATCACCTTCAACGATGACGGCACAGCCGCCATCAAAGCCGACTGCAACAACGTGGTCGCCAGCTACACCGCCGACGGCGGCAGCCTGAGCATTTTGCCTGGGCCGAGCACCCTGGCCGCCTGCCCCGAAGATTCGCTGGGCGACCAGTTTGTGGCCAACCTGAGCAACGCGGCCATCTACTTCTTCCGCAATGGCGATCTGTTCATGGACATGATTGCCGAAAGCGGCACGCTGCGTTTTGCCGCGCAGCAAACCGTGGACCTACCTGCGCCAACAGACGGCGAAGCCGTGGCTACCGTGATTGCTCCGGATGGCATCTTCCTGCGCACCGGTCCGGGAACCGATTATCCCTATGTGGGCACGGCTCCCTTTGGCGATAGCGGCGCGATTATCGGCCGCAGCGCCGACGGCCAATGGTGGGTGATCGACGCGCCCAACCTGTCGGATGGACAGGTGTGGGTATCGGCCACTTTTGTCGAAGCGGTGAACGCCGACAACGTGCCGGTGGTGGAAGCGCCGCCCCTATCGCCGCTGCTGACAGGCACGACCTGGCAGTGGGTTTCGCTGACGACGCCGGTGGAACAAACGGCCGTTAATGACCCCACCCGCTACACCATCACCTTCAATGTCGATGGCACGGCCGCCATCAAAGCAGACTGCAACAACGTCGTGGCTTCTTACACCACCGATGGCAGCGCGCTTAGCATTATTCCTGGCCCGACAACCCTGGCCGCCTGCCCCGAAGATTCGCTGGGCGACCAGTTTGTGGCGAACCTGAGCAATGCCGCCATCTACTTCTTCCAGGATGGCGACTTGTTCATGGACATGGCCTTCGACAGCGGCACGCTGCGCTTTACCGCCCAATCGGTCGCCGGCGGCGGCGATACGCCGGAAGCAAATTTGCCGGTTTCCAGCGCCACAGGCATCGAGTTCCAGGTTGTGTCTTTTGGCCCGGTAGGGGCTGAACAGCCGGTATTGGAAGGGACAACCATCACGGCCGTGTTCGGCGAGACGGAAGTTACCGGGTCTGCTGGCTGCAATACCTACTCGGGCGCGATGACGGCCGTGAGAGACTTCTTCACCGTCGGCCCGATCGTCACCACCCGCATGGCCTGCGAAGAAGCCACCATGCAGCAAGAACAGGCCTACCTGGCCGCTCTGGAATCCCTCACCGGTTATCAGTGGGGATCAGAATTGGTGAACAGTACATCTGTGGTAACAGCCGGGCAATTGTTTTATACTTTAGCCGATGGGACAAGCGGTGTGATCAATTTGCTGGTCCCGTAGTCTTGTTCTAGCAGGTAATTCGACCATTTAGCAGTTTATGAAAGAAGAGCGATCAACCAGTCGCTCTTCTTTTATAAAGGCCCAAATTAATCTGGTGAAATCGAATGATAACTACGACACGCCCCAAACAAATCCTTTTAAGCGGCCTGGCCTATGGGTTGGGATTACTGGTTGGCAATATCATCAGCTTTATCTTGTTTGCGCTGACGCCATCCAACTGGTTTTTGTACGGCAGTCCGGTATTCCGATTGGTATTTGGGCTGCTCCTGGCCTTTTTCATTGCCGGAGTGGGTGGTTTGTTTGGCGGCAGCGTGGGCGGGGCGACCTTACCGACGATTGGTCAGGGTAAAGTGCGTCGGGGTTACGTATGGCGCAGCGGGATCACTTTTGGCTTTGGGTATGGTCTGCTCATCTTCCCCATCATCCTGATCGTGTCTTTGCTCTCTTTTTACGATATTTCGGCTACGCCGGTTTATGTGTTTGGCGTTGTCTTTGGCCTTGTGGGGGTTGTTTTTGGCCTTATCATGGGTATTTCCATGGGCCTTTGGACGGCCGGTCGCCGCTTTCCAGCCATCACCCGCTGGAGCGCCGCCGGGTTTGGTCTGGGCGGCATCGTTTTAGGGGCGACAATCTGGCAGTTTATTTTCCATATTGCGAATGGGGAAGTAGCCACCGGACCGTATGAGTGGATTTTGTTTGGCTTCTTTTCATTTGCAGGTTTGGGCGGGGCCAGCCTGGGGTATGTGTACCACAACCTTGCGGAAGGTAAAGGCGGCACATTTTTGCCGGTGCGCTCGCTGTCGCTGAAATCCTGGCAGCGGCGCATGATTATCACGGCCGTTGCCCTGTTGGTCATCGCCCTCCTCTTCCGCCCTGTGTTGGCGGCCGTGGGTGATATGTTGACGCCGCAAGATTCAGGCTTGTCGGCGGTGTTGGACCTGAACACAACCGGCACGCATTGGTTGGAAAGCGCCAACCTGACGGCCGTTTCCCCCTCTTCGCCCCCGGCCATCACCGCCAACAGCGACGGCCGTCTGGCTGTGGCCTGGGTGCAAGCCGATGGCCTGATGCTGCAAGCCGGGCAATGGTCTGCCGCCGACCAGCAGACGGTGTGGCAGCCGCCCGTTCGGGTGGCTGCTGGCGCGCCAACCGACCCGACGATTGCGCTGGGGAATGACGGCCGTATTTATCTGGCCTGGGTGCAAGATAACGTTGTCACGGTGAGCTACTGCCAGGATGGCGGCTGTAACCCGCCATCGCCCATCCCCCCGGCCAATTTGTGCGCCCGTCCGCCGATGGTGGGCGACCGGCAGCCTGCGTTGGCCATTCAGGGCGACACCGCGCTCCTGGTTTGGGCCAACGAGGCAAACATTATGCCTTATGTGGCCTGGTCGGTATCTGGCGCGCCGCAGGCGACGGCCGCCGGCTGCGTGCCCGGCGGCGCCTCATCGCCGCAGCTAACCAGCGCCTTCCAGCTTGTGTTTGCCGATGAAAGCGGCGCATTGGGCATGGCTCAGTTTGATGGCGCAGGCTGGACGGCCGTGGGCGAGACGGTAAACGGCCGTTACCCCGCCATCACTGCCGACTCCAACGGCCGGCCCCACGCCGTTTTCTGCACCGATCTGGGTCTTGTGTATTGGCATAAGGGGCAGGCGGAAGCTGTGGCCAACGGGCCGTGCCTGAATCGTCCGGCCCTGGCGCTGGATAATTTGGGGCAGGTCCACGTAGCCTGGTATGGCAATTACGTGACCAATGCCACCGGCGTGAACCAACCGGCCAGTGTGGTGTATGAAAGCGTGAAAACGGCCGTTGGCTGGACGCCGCCCACCTTGATTGGCCAGAGCGCGCCCAATGCGCGGCCGGCATTAACCGCGGCGGGCGATGGCAGTTTGCATGTGGCCTGGTCCGGTACGAACGGCCTGGATTACGCCGCGCAAATTCAATATGCGTGCGACCCGGACGACCTGGCGAAATTTGGGCGGATTTTGTATGACGTTGCCCGGGAAGGCATCTACCAATCGCCCGACGCCATCGTGCCCTTCTGCCAGAACCGCTATGACCGCCTGATCCTGACGCCGAATCCCAAACCGGAGTATGGCCTGCCTTACGCTCCCACGCCGAATGGCGCATTTGATGTGTTGGGCGACCTGATTCGGGGCGCTAACTATGAAGTGTTGTTTTCTACCATGTGGTACGATGCGCCGCTGAACAACGACAGCCCGGGCAGCGTGGTGGCCACGGCCGTTGGCGATTTATACCGCCAGCTGCAGGCGCATCCGGAGCAATACCCGCGCGGGTTAACGGTGCGCATCATGCTGGGCAATCCGCCGGAGCTGGCGCTGGGCGAAACGACCGGGCAGCTCTGGACGCTGCTGGCCGATTTGCGCCACGCGGGCATTGATAAAATGGTAGACGAGACTCTGGGCTGGCGGCTAGAGGTAGCCGATTATGAAGGCAATTTACCACACAGCCATGTGAAAACGGTGATTGTGGATGGGCAAACGGCCGTAGCCGCCGGTTTTAATATGACCTATGACCATTTACCGCTGGACCACCCGTCGGGCAGCGGCGGCGGCCGTTTTGACCTTGCGCTGGAAATGACCGGGCCAGTCGTCCAATCGTCGCAGCGCATGTTCGATGATATGTGGGCAGGCGCCGATGCGCGTACCTGCCTGCAATTGAATCCGCCATTTGGCGTTCCCTGGCAAGCCACTTGTTATGACTATTCGGCGACGGCCGATCATGTGCCGGAAGTGCAAAAATTCTATTTGTCCGGCGATAACAGCACGGCGTTTTCCATGTATCGTTCACGAGTGCATGATCAGGCCGACCGGCAGGTGGAAGCCGTGCTGGCGGCGGCGCAAGAGACAATTGATGTGGTTCATGTGCAGTTTGCGCTGGATATGATCTGCAACCTGAACATTTTGTTCGATGTTTGCACAGTTGATGAATCGCCCATTTATACCGAAGGATTGATTCAGGCGGCGCAAAACGGCGCGCATCTACGAATCCTGGTGAAGCCGGGTCCGTTCGAAGGGGTCGAGAACAATGTGGCCCTGCGAGCTTTCCTTGAACGGCTGCAAGAACTGGGGCTGGAAGATCGGGTAGAGGTGCGGTATTTTGAGGGAGCGATGCACCCGAAGACGCTGTTAATTGATGACCAGCTCCTGATAATCGGCAGCCAAAATTTACATTACAGCGCGTATGGTGAAGGCGGCGGCTTAAACGAATACAGCCTTGCCACCGAAGATCCGCGGGCGATTGCTGAATTTGCGCGGGTTTTTGAAGTGGAATGGGGAGCGGCTGTGGAACGGCCGTAACAATCAGGAGAAAACAGCATGGACCAAAAACGTCTGCGGGTAAGGCGACCGGTCATTCGGATTATCGTCATTTGGGTTATTGAAGCGTTGGCTTTGGTGTTGGCTACATTTTTGTTTCGTGGCATGGTCGTAGACAGCTTTTCGACGGCTCTGGTGGCGGCGGCGGTGATCGGCCTGTTAAACGCGCTGCTCTGGCCCATGCTCAGTTATCTGATTTTGCCGTTTGCCGTGTTGACGCTGGGGCTGGCGGCGCTGGTTATGAACGGCGCAATTATCATGCTGGCCTCTTTTTTGGTGGAGGGTTTTAAGGTGAATGGGTTGTGGGCGGCGATAGGCGTGGCGTTTTGGCTAACGGCCGTAAACACCATCGCCAGCACACTCCTCACCATCGACGATGACAGCTCCTGGTATCGTAACGTGGTCAGGCGGCGCGCCAAACGCATGGCCAAACCAGAAAAAACCGATGTGCCCGGGTTTCTTTTTTTGGAAATTGACGGACTGGCCGAACCCGTTCTGGAAAAAGCCATGCGTGATGGGTACGCGCCCACCCTCAAACGTTGGTTAGACGAAGGCCATCATAAGTTAGTGGAATGGGAAACCGACCTCTCGTCTCAAACTTCGGCCAGCCAGGCCGGCATTTTGCACGGCAACAACGATAACATCCCCGCTTTTCGCTGGTACGACCGGCAGCGCAAAACCGTGGTTGCTTCCAGCAACCCGAAAGAGGTTGCCGCTCTGGAAAAGAGACATTCCGACGGCAACGGCCTGCTAGTTGATAATGGCGCCAGCCGGGGCAATCTCTTGTCCGGCGACGCGCCCATTGTAAGCGTGACCGCCAGCACGATGAAAGACATCTCCCGGCTGCATCTGACCGATTTTTATGCTTATTTTGTTAATCCTTATAACCTGACGCGCACCATGTTGTTGATGGTTTGGGACATCATCCTGGAAATTCGGCAGTTTCGTCAGGCGCGCAAGAACAACGTGTACCCTATTCTGGATAAGCGCCATCGCGGCGGTAAATACCCGCTGCTGCGCGTGTTCACGACCATTATCATGCGTGAATTGAATATTTATACCCTGATTGGGGATATGTATGCCGGCGTGCCGTCGGCGTATGCCACGTTCGTGGGTTATGATGAAGTCGCCCATCATTCGGGCGTGGAGTCGTATGATGCGCTGGATACGCTGCGTAAACTTGATGAGCAGTTTGCCCGGCTGGAACATGCGGCCAGGGATGCGCCACGGCCGTATCACCTGGTTGTTTTATCGGATCATGGGCAGAGTGGTGGGGCAACCTTTAAGCAGCGATACGGCATCAATTTGCAGGAACTGGTGCAGCAGTACGCGAAAGCGTTCCACGTGCAGGGCATCATGGAAACCAACGAATCGTGGGGGCATGTGAATGTGCTGGTGAACGATGCCATCCAAAACGACAAACGAACCGCCAAAGCCTTGAAACGAGTGACCAAAGGACAAACTGAAGACGGCGAAGTAAAGCTGGGCCCAGATGAGCACGATGAAGGGCTGGAAGTCGGCGCGCATGTTTTGGTATTGGCCTCCGGTAATTTGGGGCTGGTTTATGGCACGCGGTTGGAAGAGCGGGCGACATTGGAGCAGATTGAGTTGGTTTACCCCGGTTTGCTGCACGGTTTGGCTTCGCATGAAGGCGTTGGCTGGTTGATGGTCCACTCGGAAGATCAGGGACCGGTGGTAATTGGGGACAACGGCCGTTATTACCTGGCCGACAACCGTATTGAAGGGCAGAACCCGCTGGCCGGGTTTGGCCCGAATGCCCGCGACCATTTGCTGCGCTATAACCAGTTTCCTGATGTGCCAGATATTTACGTCAACAGCTTTTACAACGCCGAGACCAACGAGGTAGCCGCGTTCGAGGAGTTGATCGGCTGTCACGGCGGGATGGGCGGGTATCAGACACGGCCGTTCCTGCTGTATCCGGCCGAATTAGACATTACAGAGCCGGATTTGGTAGGCGCGCCGGCCGTTTACCGGCAGCTCAAGACCTGGCTGAAACAGACCCATGCCGAGCCTGTGGCTGGCTAGAGCCGACGTACCATGATGACGCCAACAGGGGCAAAAGTCTAAAACACTTTTGCCCCTTTTTTTGCGGATTTTGTGAGGGTCACGAATAAGTTAAACCGCAAAGGGCGTGAAAAGCGCAAAAAATAAAGAGAAAGACTTTGCGTTCTTTGCGGTAAGTCCATTGGTTACAAGTTAAGCCAATCGCAGGTATGTCAAAGGCCATTTTCAACGAGCGCAGACCGTAAAAGCCGGGTTTACCCGGCGTTGTTTTGTAGACCGGCGCTTTAGCGCTGGTCATTGGCGGCTATCCGTTGCGCCTGGAGCTAAAGCTCCAGGCTAAAAAACAACGCTCCGTAAACGGGGCTATAGCGTTTCGCGGTGATTCCGTGTCAATTTTGCGTCTTGGCAAAGATCAAAAAAACTTAACTCGTGGCCAATGCGGTAAGTCTTTGTTCAAGGAATTTGTGACTACTACACTTTTTGCAGATTGTCTGCTGGCAACGGCCGTGTCTGGCTGTGTTACAAGTTGTTCTTTTTCTGTTCGTGACAAAATTTAAATTGAGGAGTAACATGGAAAAAGCAAAATGTAAGCGGTTACATAAAGGAGCTTGCCGCCATGTTGACTCACAAACGATTGCTGTTTTGGTTGTTGATTGTTTGGGTGGTAACGGCCGTTACCGCCTGTAATCAGGCCGCCGCGCCAACGCCGACGGCCGTTCTGCCGCCAACCCCCATCCCCACACCCGCTGCCGGAACAATTCGAATTGTGCCGGCCGTCGATGTCGGACCCATCAGCCCGTCCCTGTTAGGGTCCAACTATGGCCCCTGGGTCGCAGTCCCCGTCAACATGCTGCCCGCCGCCTTTAACTCTGGCGTCAAGGTAGTGCGCTTCCCCGGCGGCGCCTGGGGCGACCGCAACGACCTCAAACCATACCAGATTGACTATTTTATGGATTTTCTGGACCAAATGGGCGCCGAAGCCTCCATTTCCGTGCGCCTGCGCGAAGCCACGCCGGAACAGGCCGCCGAGCTGGTCCGCTATGTAAATATCGAGAAGCAATATGGCGTGCGGTACTGGAGCATTGGCAATGAGCCAACCTTGTTTGCCGCCGAATTGCAATCTCTGAACAAGGCCGATGATTACGACACCGAGCAGTACAACCGCGAATGGCGGGCCTTTGCCCAGGCCATGAAAGCCGTCGACCCGACCATTCAGCTGATTGGACCGGACATTCACCAGTTCACCTATCATTTTGCCACAAATCCCAAAGACTCATCCGGCCGGGACTGGATGACCGAATTTTTAAAGGCCAATGGCGATCTGGTGGACGTGGTTTCTTTCCATCGGTACCCCTTTCCGGCGGGACAAGACAGTGTCACCATTGCCGATTTGCGGCAGCAAAGCCGCGAGTGGGCGCAAACCATCCCTTATTTGCGCGGCCTGATCGCTGAAAACACCGGCCGCGACATTCCCATCGCGCTGACGGAAGTAAATACGCATTGGAATCAGGCGGTGGGCGGGGAGGCGACGCCCGATTCGCACTACAACGCCGTGTGGCTGGCGGAGTTGTTGGGGCAGATGATTCGCCAGGATGTTTTGATGGTGAATCATTGGATGCTGACCTCGCAAGGCGGGCAGGGCGGTTGGGGATTGATTGGCCGCGATGTCCTGCGCCCCAGTTATTATGTCTATCAGTTGTACAGCCAATTTGGGTCTGAACAGGTGTATGCGGAATCGGGTGTGGAAGATGTGTCGGTGTATGCGGCGCGGCGGGATGACGGCCGTCTCACCATCATGGTTGTTAATCTGGCCGACACCGAACAGGCGGTGACGCTGCCGCTGCCCGACGGCCTGGCCCCCGCCGCCGAGTTATGGCGGCTGGATATGGAACAGAACCCCGACGCGCCGCAGCCGGTGAACTGGCCGACAGACGGCCGTCTGTCTCTGCCGCCGCAGTCGGTTTCTTTATGGATTTTTGCTGCGCAGTAATTGGAGAAATTTTGAAATGAAATATGGATATTTTGATGACGCCCAAAAAGAATATGTGATTACCCGCCCGGATACGCCTCTGCCCTGGATCAATTACCTGGGCAGCGAAGCGTTTTTTGGCCTGATTTCCAACACGGCCGGCGGCTACACCTTTTATAAGGATGCGCGGCTGCGGCGGCTGACGCGCTATCGGTATAATAACGCGCCGTTGGACATGGGCGGCCGTTATTTGTATCTGCGCGATGATGCGGCCGAGAGCGACCACCCGGTTTATTGGTCGCCAACGTGGATGCCCACGCGCAGCCCGCTTACGGCATATGAATGCCGGCATGGCATTGGTTACAGCGCTATCCGATCGCAAGCGCAGGGAATCGAAACGGCCGTACGCTATTTCGTTCCTCCCGGCGAGACGATGGAAATCTGGCAGGTGACGGTGAAAAACGGCCGTGACACCGCCGCAGACCTGAGTTTGTTTACGGCCGTAGAATTTTGCCTCTGGGACGCCCTCGACGACGCTTCCAACTACCAGCGCAACTACTCCACCGGACAGGTAGAAGTCTGGCCCGATGAAAGCCTGATCATCCACAAAACCGAATACCGTGAACGGCGCGATCATGTCGCCTACTTCGCCTGCTCCGAACCCCTGGCCGGTTTCGATACCCAACGCGAAACCTTTTTGGGCGCGTATCGCGGCTGGCACGAACCACAGGTCGTCGAACAAGGCGCATCCGGCGATTCGGTGGCCCACGGCTGGCAGCCCATCGGCTCCCATCATGTGCGCCTGCGCTTGCAGCCCGGCGACGAAAAACAGATCATCTTCCTCCTGGGCTACCACGAAAATCCGGTAGACGACAAATTCGACCCGCCCGGATCACAAACTGTCAACCGCCGCACCTTGCAGCCAGTGTTGGCTAAATATCGCCAGTGGGCCAACGCCGAAGCCGCTTTTGCCGCGCTGCAAGCCGATTGGGCCAATCTGCTCAACCGCTTCCAGGTGCAAACTCCCGACGACGACACCAACCGCATGGTGAATATCTGGAACGCCTATCAGTGCATGGTCACCTTTAATATGTCCCGTTCGGCCTCTTATTTTGAGAGCGGCATTGGCCGGGGGATGGGTTTCCGCGATTCTAACCAGGATTTGTTGGGCATTGTCCACATGATTCCGGAGCGGGCGCGCGAGCGCATTTTGGACCTATCGGCCACGCAGCTGCACAATGGCGGCGCGTTCCACCAATATCAACCGCTGACCAAACGGGGCAACAACGACGTCGGCTCTGGCTTTAATGATGACCCGCTCTGGCTGGTGGTGGGCGTGGCAGCGTACATCAAAGAAACAGGCGATTGGGCGATTCTGGACGAACTGGTCCCCTATGAAAACGAAGCGGGCAGCGAAACGGCGCTGTACGAACATTTGCAGCGCGCCATGGGTTACACGCTGACGCGGCGCGGGCCGCATGGCCTGCCGCTGATTGGCCGCGCGGATTGGAACGATTGTCTGAACCTGAACTGCTTTTCCGACACGCCGGGGCAGAGCTTCCAGACAACCACCAACAAGGAAGGGTTGGTAGCGGAAAGTGTGTTTATCGCCGGATTGTTTGTGCTGGCGGCGCAGGAAATGGCCGATTTGATTGCGCATGGGGTGGGGCAGTCTACGGCCGTTACCACCCTGTCGCAGGCAGCCGGACACACCGCGCACGATTACCGGCAGGCGGCCAGCGACATGGAGGCCGTTGTATGGCAGCATGGTTGGGACGGCGAGTGGTTCCGGCGGGCGTATGATGATTACGGCCGTCCGCTCGGCTCGCGGGAAAACGAGGAAGGGCAAATTTTCATCGAACCGCAGGGAATGTGCGTGATGGCCGGGCTGGGGTTGGCAAACGGCCGTGCGCAGCAAGCCCTCGATTCGGTGGCCGAGCATCTGGCCACGCCGCACGGCATCGTCTTGCAGCAGCCTGCTTTCAGCCAATACCACCTGCACCTGGGCGAAATTTCCTCCTACCCGCCCGGCTACAAAGAAAACGCCGGCATCTTCTGCCACGCCAACCCCTGGGTAATGATAGCCGAGACCCGCGCCGGTCGCAGCGACCAGGCATTTGATTATTACAAACGCATCAACCCCTCGGCGCGGGAAGCCATCAGCGAACTGCATCGCTGCGAACCCTTTGTCTATGCCCAGATGATCGCCGGTAAAGACGCCATCACGCATGGCGAGGCTAAAAATTCCTGGCTGACGGGCACGGCCGCCTGGAATTACAGCGCCATCACCCATTGGATTTTGGGCATACGGCCGTCGCTCAACGGCCTGCGCATCGATCCGGTCATTCCCTCAGATTGGCCGTCGTTTTCCGTGGTGCGCAAATTCCGCGGCGCGGATTATCACATCCAGGTACGCCGGCAGGGGGCCGGGCGCGTCTCTTCGCTGCTGGTCGATGGCCAGCCGGTAGCCGGTGACGTATTGCCCATCGCTCCGGCCGGGGCCAGTGTGCATGTTGAGGTAGTCATCGGTTAAGGCGTTGTTCGTTTTCACTCGGCAAGATTGGACCAATCTTTAAGATTGGTCCAATCTTGATACCATTTTGGCGTTTTGTCAGCGTGTTTGTTCGGTTTGTGCAGTTCTGCGGATTTCGTTGACACCCTATTGGTTATATGCCATAATGTAACCGGTTACGTAAGCGGTTACATGTTATGACAAAACGCTCTTCCTCCATCACCATTCGAGATGTCGCCCGCGAAGCAGGGGTTTCTGTAGCGACTGTCAGCCGGTACATCAACCAAAACGCACCCGTCTCGGATAAACTGGCCGATCGCATCCAGCGGGTGATGGACGACCTGGATTACATTCCCCAAGAGACTGCCCGTCACCTGGCGCTGCGGCGAAAAAACGCCATCGGTCTGCTGCTGACTAACATGCACAATGATTTTTTTGGCCCGCTGCTGGCGGGAATTGAGGCAATTGTGCGTAACGAAGGGTACAACTTGCTGGTGGCCACTTGCCGGCCGGAACTGCAAACGGATGGTTATTTGCCACTGGGCGGCCATAACACCGATGGGTTGTTGGTGTTTGCCAACAGCCTGGGTGATGAGCAAATCGCTCAGTTGTCTGAACGCGGTTTTCCCCTGGTGCTGATTCACAAAACGCCGGCAGATGGGTTGAGCGTCCCTTTTGTAACGGTGGAAAACAAAGCGGCGACACGTAAGCTGGTGGATCATCTGATTACGGCGCACGGCCGTCGCCGCATCATGCTGATGCGCGGCCCGGAGCAGCAAGAAGATTCGTATTGGCGCGAAGTGGGTTACAGGGCTGCCCTGGCAGATCATGGCATTGCCTTTGATGAAGCGTTGACGCTGCGTGGTTCGTTTGAGCGTGAGATTGCTTACGCGGCGTTGAAAAATTTTCTGGCCGACGCCCATCACCCGCCCTTTGACGCGGTATTTGCCGGTGATGATGACGCGGCCGTCGGTGTGTATGAGGCGCTAAACGAGGTCGGTTTACGAATTCCCGAAGATGTGAGTGTGGTGGGGTTCGATGATTCGCGTATGTCCCCGTTCCTTATGCCGCCCCTGACTACCGTGCGCGCGCCGACGGAGGCGGTTGGCCGTTCGGCTGCCCGGCAGTTGTTTTGCCTGCTAGAGGGTGAAACGCCGGAGCTGGAAACCCTTCATCCCACAGATATTGTTTTGCGCCGTTCCTGCGGTTGCGTAGCGTAAGAGCCTCAGGAAATGGCCCGCGATTACGTTTGTTAAGATGACCGCCTGATCTACCCCACATCTTTTTTTGAGGTGTGACTGTCAGCTTTAAGACCCGGATGACCAAGCGTATGGACCCTCGATTAACGAATTCACAGCCTTTGTTTGTTGGCGTGGATGTAGGCGGCACAACGATTACGGCCGTTGTCGCTGACGAATTGGGCGCTATGTTGGGCGAGGCGACTGTCTTTACGAATGTGTCGTCGCCAGACCGGACGCTTGGCAGCATTGTCACGGCCGTGACCACGGCGTTGGATGTGGCGAACCGGGATATGACGGCCGTTTTGTGCCTGGGTTTGGGCATTCCTGGCCTGGTAGACCCGGCGACCGGACAGGTAAAGCTGGCCGTTAATTTAAACTGGACCGATGTGCCCGCCGGTTCTTTGCTGGAAACAGAATTGGGCGTCCCCTGTTTTTTGGAAAATGATGTGCGCGTGGCGGCTCTGGGCTGCTCTGCCCGACTGTTCGGCGGCGCGATCCGCTATCTGGCCTATGTGTCTATTGGCACCGGTTTGGCTGCCGGTCTTATTTTGGATGGGCAGTTGTACCGAGGTGCGCATGGCATGGCCGGGGAGATTGGCCATCTGATTGTGGAGCCGGATGGGTTGTTGTGCAAGTGTGGCAATCGGGGCTGTCTGGAAGCGTATGTCTCTGGTCCGGCGATTGCCTTGGCCGGGCAAACGGCCGTGCAGGAAGGCCGGTCCACCACATTAGCGACCAACGAGCCGATTACCGCCGCCCAGGTCTTTGCGGCGGCGGCGATTCATGACCCGGCGGCGGCGAGCATTATTCAACAGGCGGGCGCGTATTTGGGGCAGGCCTTACAAGGCCTGATCATGACCTACGACGTAGAAAAAATTGTGTTAAGCGGTGGTGTGGCGCGAAACGGCCGTTTGCTTCTCGACGCCATCCACCGGGAATGGCAGCAGCAAGCTGCTCGCTCACCATTGGCGGCCGCCATGTTGGATACGGCCGTGCTGCAAGTGGCTTCCCCCGCAGACAACTATGGCGCCTGGGGAGCCATCCAGTTAGCTCAGAAAAACCTGGCAGGTCTCAGAATACTGGGCAATTGAAACAAAAGTATACAAGGAGGTGATGGTTAGCGGAAAAAAGAGACATCAAAAGCCGCAGGCCAGAAGCAAACGTTTAATCGTTCCTGGCGGCTAATAGACCGGATTGAATGTTCAAAAAAAATTGTACAAACCTGTTTGCAAAATAACTTTAGGAGAGAAGAAAATGCGCAAATCGCGATACTTGTTCCTTATTTTAGCCTTAGCCATCGGCTTGCTGCTTGTTGCCTGCGGCGGTGGTACGACAACTGAAGAAGCTGCTCCGGCAGAAAATGCTGCAGAAGAAGCAGCTCCGGCTGAAGAAATGGCGGCTACCGAAGCGCCAGCCGAAGCGCCGACCGAAGCGCCAGCCGAAGCGCCGGCGGGTGATAAAGTACAGATTCGTTGGTTTGTTGGTTTGGGAACCGGCACAGATCCGCAGCAAGTTGCCACCCAAGAAGAAGTTGTAGCCGATTTCAACGCCTCCCAGGATGCCATTGAACTGGTCCTGGAAATTGTCCCCTACGAAAGCGGCCGCGATACCCTGGCGACCCAAATTGCCTCAGGCGCTGGCCCCGACATCATTGGGCCGGTAGGTTGGGGTGGTTCCAACGCGTTTTACGGCCAATGGTTAGACATCGGCCCCTACATTGAATCCACCGGTTTTGACACATCCGTTTTCGACCCGGCTCTGGTAAGCTCTTACCAGACTGAAGAAGGGCAGGTTGGTTTGCCATTTGCCGTATTCCCCTCGGCGGTGTACTACGTTCCCGCTTACTTTGATGAAGTTGGTTTGGCTTACCCGCCACAAAATTATGGCGATATGTACGAATTGGACGGCGCGATGGTGGAGTGGAATTGGGAGACCTTGACCGAGGTTGCCAAGCGTCTGACCATCGACATTAATGGCCTAAACTCGACAGAAGATGGTTTTGACCCGACCCAGATAGTCCAGGTTGGTTACAGCCCACAATGGCAGACCCACCCGAACTACATCGGTTCCTTTGTCGCCGGCGCAGCGAAAATATTTGAAGGCGATGCTCCGGGCAGCTACGTATCCACCTATCCCGACAGCTGGAAAGAGGCGATGCAGTGGTATTATGATGGCATGTACGGCGAACAACCGTTCATCCCCACAGGCCCGCTGTCTGGCGCGCCCGAATTTGGTAATGGCAATGTGTTTAACACCGGTAAAGCGGCCATGGCTGTGACGCCACTGTGGTATACCTGCTGCCTGGGCGAGTTCCGCGATGCGGGTTTGGAATTCCAGGCTGGCGTTCTGCCGAATGGACCTGACGGCGTGCCGCACGGCCGTGTCGACGCCGACACCTTCCGTATTTGGAAAGGCACCGCCCACCCCGAAGAAGCCTTCGCCGTCTTAGCCTACCTCATCACCACCGGAGCAGACAAACTGCTGCCTCAATATGGCGCTTTGCCGGCCATCCCTGAAAAACAAGCTGCTTTCTTTGAAGTCAAATCCCAGGACTACCCCTTTGTCACCCAGGAAACCTGGGACGTATTCAAAGCTGGTTTGGCCTACCCGGATGCCCCCAGCGCCGAACAATACCAGCCCAACTGGAACGAAGCCTGGGCGCGTCAACAAACTTTCCTGGACTTGTTAAACAACACCGCCCCTGCGGATCTCGACTTTGACGTCGAGTGGCAGAAAATGATCGATGATCTCAACGTTATTTACAACAAGTAACTAGGTACGTTGAACAAAAATGGGCGAGTTAGCAGACAAGGCTGGCTCGCCCATTTGCTGGTTTTATCTGATACGGGCAAACGGAAACGGCCGTCCGGTTTGAAGAGGAGAAGAGAGAGCATGTTTGAACAACTCAACCGTGGAATTCAGCTGCCATCGCTCAAAACCTATCGCGATATGTCATCCCTGAAACGGCGCGAAATGCGAGACGGGCTGATATTTATCTCGCCCTGGCTTATTGGTTTTTTCGTTTTTACCTTACTCCCCATCATCGCCAGTCTGGTATTTAGCTTTCTAGATCTCAAAATCACCGATGGCATCTTAAGCGCGCCCCAATTTGTCGGTCTAAAAAATTACCAGCAAATGCTCCATGATCCGCAAATATGGACTGGCGGTAGCAGTGGAACCGCAGGTTCCCTCTGGATCACCATCAAATTTGGCCTGATTTCTTTACCCGTTGGCATCATCTTCCCGCTCTTTCTCGCATTGCTCATGAACAGCCCACACCTCAAAGGGTCAATGGCTTTTCGCAGTGCTTTTTACATGCCCTACATTATTCCGTTTGTCGCCGCCGTATTTTTGTGGGGCGGCATGCTCAATCCCGAAACCGGCTGGATCAATCGCGCGTTAATGGCCATGGGCATGCCCAGATCCATGGTTCCCAATTGGGCCAACGACGTCAACTGGGTCTATCCCACCTATGTCATCATGGGCATTTGGGGCGTTGGCAACGCTATGCTCATCATGCTGGCCGGCCTTCAAGGCGTGCCCACCTCTTTATATGACGCCGCCAAAGTAGATGGCGCCAATGCCTGGCAATCCTTTAGAAATGTCACCTTCCCCATGATTTCACCGGTGCTGTTTTACAATTTGGTACTCAGCGTCGTCTTTTTATTCCAATATTTTCTCGTCCCACTCGTCGTGAACAATGGTACCGGCCGGCCTGGCGGCGCCACTATGTTCTACAATCTCTACTTGTACAAAACCTTTTTCACCTTCCAAAATATGTCCTATGGCTCAGCATTAGCCTGGCTGCTTTTCTTCCTTATTCTTGTCGTGACCGTTTTCTTGTTTGGCACCGCGCGTTATTGGGTCTATTACGCCGGTGAAGGCCGTTCATAAGGAGAAAGGCTATCATGAAAATATCTTATCGTTCCATCGGAAAAACGCTGATCATCACCGGCATTACCCTGGTTGTCTTAATCATGTTCCTCTCCCCTTTTGCCTTTATGGTGTTCACCTCACTCAAAACGCCAGAGCAAATCACTATCTTGGGCGCGCCCATTTGGCCGGCCAGACCGGCCAGCTACGAATACAACGGCAAGGAAATGGAAGCCTACACTGTGCCCATGAATACTTGCCAGGGCAGCGAAACCGATAATTCCGAAAAATCATTGATATTGGTCAAAAAAGGCGCAAAAGAAAGCACATTTGCCGATCCCAATGATCCTGGCCGGGGCGAGTTTGTCTGCACCGTGTCCTGGCGTGCGTTGTCCCGACCCTGGGAGTTTGCGCCGACCTGGAGCAATTACAAAGAAGTTTGGAACACCATTAATTACCCCCGGCTCATGTGGAATACCACATTCTACGCCCTGGCCTCCACCGTCGGCGTTATCATTTCATGTACGTTGGTAGCTTATGGGTTTTCCCGCTTTGATTTTCCAGGGCGTGATTTCTTGTTTATCGTGTTGATTGCCACCATCTTTTTGCCCGCCTTTGTAACCGTTATCCCTACCTACACCTTCTTCCAAAAAATCGGCTGGGTGGGAACGTGGCTGCCGTTGATTGTGCCTACCTTTTTTGCCAATGCCTTTGATACTTTTTTGCTCAGGCAGTACTTCATGACCATTCCCCGCGATATGGACGAAGCGGCCATGATCGACGGGGCCAGCCGGCTGCGTGTACTTTGGTCGGTGCTGCTGCCGCAGTCGTATCCAGCGTTGTTAGCCATTGTCGTGTTTCACATTGTGTATGCCTGGAATGACTTTTTTGGGCCTCTGATTTATCTCTCGACGAACCGCGATGCCTGGCCGATTTCGGTAGCCTTGCAGACATTTAATGGCATTTATGGGCAAAAACCACAGCTGATTCAGGCTGGCGCATTGATGGCGTTAATCGCTCCGTTGATCCTCTTTATTTTGGCGCAGCGATTCTTCGTGCGCGGTATTGTGATCACGGGTGTTGAAAAATAACCGGTTCTTTGGATTTCGCTGGGTTTGGGCATCGGGGGGGGATGCGTGGCGGGTGAGTGCATCGCACTCTTTCCGCAGCACGCATCAAAACACCGTTTTGCTCTCAACTCCCAACGTAGTAACGAGAGATTTTTGGCATGGTTCGCAGTGTAACGCTTGTTGAACCGTGCCAGTAATAGGAAATTGAGCGTGAAAGTAACAGTTGTCGGTGGCGGATCGACGTATACGCCTGAATTGGTCAGTGGGTTTTTGGCCCGGCTAGAACAATTTCCGGTAGATGAGCTGTGGTTGCTGGATATTGACGAGGCGCGGCTGCGTATTGTGGGCGGTTTTGCCCAGCGGATGGTGGCGGCAAAAGGCGCGCCATTTAAGGTTGTGCTGTCGACAGATCGGCGGGAAGCGATTCGCGGGGCGGCGTATGTAACCACTCAACTTCGGGTGGGGCAGATGGAAGCGCGCCGCGAAGATGAATACCTGGGCCGCCGGCATGGGTTGATCGGGCAGGAAACGACGGGTGTGGGCGGCATGGCCAAGGCGCTGCGCACAATTCCGGTTATCTTGCAGATTGCCAGGGATATGCAGGAGTTGGCAGAGCCAGGGGCGATGTTGGTTAATTTCACCAATCCGGCCGGATTGGTGACGCAGGCATTGAGCCAATATGCGCCGGAGACGCCATCGGTGGGGGTGTGTAATGTGCCAATTACGGCTAAGATGATGATTTTGGAGCGGTTGGGCACGGCCGTTTCCCCCCAACTCGCGCAACTCAACACCCTCGGCCTCAACCACCTCTCCTGGCATCGCGGTTTTACCATCGAAGGTGAAGATGTCTGGCCGCAGGTGATGCAAACCACCCTGGCCGACCTACGCAGCCAGACCAATCCTGAATGGGAGCCGCGCATGATGGAAGTATTGCAGATGATCCCCAACTACTATTTGCATTACTTCTACCACACAGATAAAAAACTAAAAGAACAGGAAAGCTGGCCGCCTTCCCGAGCCGAAGAAGTGATGGAAGTGGAAAAAGGGTTGTTGCAGCAGTACGCCGACCCGGCCCTCAGCGAACCACCGGCGGACCTGATGAAACGCGGCGGCGCATGGTATTCCACCGTAGCCACGCAGCTGCTGACAGCCCATTACAACGACCTGGGCGAAATCCACGTGGTCAATGTGAGGAACGGCGGAGCTGTCGCCGAATGGCCGGCCGATTGGGTGCTGGAAATACCGGCTGCCGTCCGGCGCAGCGGCATTACGCCGCTGCCAACCGAGCCGCTGCCGCCAGCCCAATTTGGCTTGATCGCTCAGATCAAATCGTATGAATTGCTGACGGTGGAAGCGGCCGTTCACGGTGACCGTGACGCCGCTTATGAAGCCCTGATGGCTCATCCGCTTGGCCCAACGGCCGATAAAGTTCAGGCTGTCTTGGATGATATGCTGACCATTCACCGGCCCTACTTGCCGCAGTTCTGGCCATGAGCGGATAACAACAGAACCAGTGAGGACACCTATGCGTTATTTTTTGGGCGCTGACCTGGGCAGCACCAAAACCCACATGGCGATTGCCGACGAACACGGCCGTCTCCTGGCCTTCGCCAAATCCGGAGCCGGCAATTATCAAAGCGTTGGGTTTGATGGCATGTTGCAATCCATCCAGGATGGGTTGGCGCAAGTATTGGCCCAGAGCCAATTAGCCGCCTCCGACATCGCCGGCGCCGGGTTCGGCATCGCCGGGTACGACTGGCCGTCCGAAGAAGGGCAAATGGCCGCCATCATCGCCCATCTTGGCCTGACTTGCCCCATTGGCATGGTCAACGATGCCATCCCGGCCCTGTTTGCCGTCACCGAATCCGGCCGTGGGGTGGCGCTGGTCTCGGGCACGGGCTGCAACTGCCGAGGCTGGGACCCCGATACGCGACGTGAAGGGCGCGTCACCGGCTACGGGTATCACCTGGGCGAATTTGCCGGTTCGGCCGAATTGGTCTGGCGCGCCATGCAGTTGGTTTCTTATGAATGGACCCAGCGCAGCCCGCACACGGCGCTGTCTACCCGGCTCATCGATTACTGCGGCGCCAAAGATTTAAGTGATCTCATCGAAGGGTACACCAAAGGATATTACACCATCGGCGCCAAGGTCGCCCCGCTTATTTTTGCCGTGGCCGAACAAGGCGACACCGTCATGCGGGAACTCATCCGCTGGGCAGGCGTGGAACTGGGCGAAATGGCCTGCGCCGTTATCCGGCAGTTGGATTTTGCCGCGCAAGGGTTCGACGTGGTGCTGGCCGGCAGCATGTTCTCCGGCGGCCCGCTGCTAATCGAGCCAATGTGGCAAACGATTCAGCAATTTGCTCCGGCGGCCCGCCTGGTTAATCTGGATGTGCCGCCGGTGATTGGCGCGGTTGTTTTAGGCATGGTCCAGGGCGGCTTCACTGCCTCGCCAGAGGTGCGGCGCACTCTCACGGATGCCTTGAAGCTGGCGGTTGATTAGGATGAGAACTCGCTGGCATTTTTTATGGGTGATTATGGCGGCCGGTTGGCTGGCTGCCTGCGGGTCTGAAGCGCCGGGAGGGCAGGCAGGCGAGCAGCAATTGGCCACGGCCGTTTCCCCTCCCACGCCCCTTGTCACCCCTACGGAAACACCCATGACAAAACCACAACCAGCTTTTCGCGTACTCGCTTATGTCACCGGCGGCATTGTGCCGGAAATCATCCCCTACGGCCGTCTGACCCACATTAACTATGCCTTCCTAATCCCCAACGCCGACGGCACATTTGCGCCGCTGACCAACGGCTGGAAGCTCAAAAAAATCGTTGCCGACGCCCACGCTGCCGGGGTGCAGGTGCTTATTTCGGTTGGCGGCTGGGGTTGGGACGCTGAATTCGAGGCCATGGCCGCCGATCCGGCCTTGCGCGCGGCTTTTGTGCAAAACCTGAGCGCGTTTGTAGCTGAATACGATCTGGATGGCGCGGATGTGGATTGGGAGTATCCCGATCCTGGCCCGTCGGCGCAGAATTTTCTGGCGCTGATGCAGGAACTACGCCGGGCAATGCCAGACAAACTGCTGACAACGGCCGTAGTGACCTACGGCCAAACGGCTGAAGGTGTCATCGACGCAACCTTCCCGCTTTTCGACTTCGTCAATGTCATGGCCTACGATGGCCCCGAACACGGCACGATGCAGCAGTTTAACGACGCCCTGGCCTATTGGCTGGCGCGCGGCCTGCCGCCAGAAAAAATCGTCATGGGCGTGCCGTTTTATTCACGGCCTAATGAAGCGCCTTACCGCAAAATTGTGGAGGCAGATCCTCAGGCTGCCTACGCCGACACCACTGACTGGGCCGGGGCGAGCAACGTTTACAATGGCATCCCCACCATCCAGGCCAAAACAAGAATCGCCCTGGAACGCGCCGGGGGCATCATGTTTTGGACGCTGGACCACGATGCCCTGGGCGATCTTTCGCTGCTCAAAGCCATCGACGATATGGTGCAGAGTAAGACGAAGTAAGCGGCGCATTACCAGGCCCGAAAGGTTTGGTCTCGAGAAATTCATCTTTACGACTCCAACGTAAGGATACCGTGGCCTCGAGGCGTAAATTTCAAAAATCTAGCTTACGAACCACTCCGGGTTTCATTGAGATAAACAAGGATTGATATGCAGTACGGATACTTCGACGACAATGCCAAAGAATACGTAATCACCCGGCCAGACACGCCGCAGTCGTGGAGCAATTACCTGGGCTCCACGGAGTACGGCGCAGTGATTACCAATAACGCCGGTGGTTACGGCTTTTACAAATCGGGCGCGCACGGCCGTTTCTTGCGTCTGCGTTTCAACAGTGTGCCGATGGACCAGCCCGGCCGCTATTTTTACCTGCGCGACAACGACAGCGGCGATTACTGGTCGGCATCCTGGCAGCCGGTGGGCAAACCATTGGACCAATACCACTCGGTTTGCCGTCATGGAACGGCGTACTCGATTTTTGAATCGCGTTACGCGGGTATTGCCACAGAAGCTACCTATTTTGTGCCGTTGGGCCAGAATTTTGAATATTGGCGGCTAAAAGTGACCAACGAAAGCGACCAACCCCGCCAGATTTCTGCCTTCTCCTACTGCGAATTTACCAACCAGTGGAACACCCAACAGGATCAGGTCAATTTGCAATACTCGCTGTTCATCGTCAAGGGCGAATTGGCCGATGGCCTGCTGCGCATCGCCATTCACGACAATCTGACGCCGGAACCGGGCAGCGCCCAGGCCGACGATGACGTGATGCACACCTGGATGGCGATGATTGGCGCGCCGCTGGCCGGTTACGATACCAGCCGCGAAGCGTTTCTTGGTCCGTATCGCGGCTACCACAACCCATTGGCAGTGGCGCAGGGGCAGTGCGGCGACAGCCATGCGTATGGCGATAATGCCTGTGGCGTGCTGCAAGCCAATCTCACCTTGCAGCCCGGCGAAAGCCGCGAACTGCTCATTCTCATGGGCATCGGCGATGCCCGCACCACCGGCAAACGCATCCTGGCCGAATATGGTTCGTTGGCGCGGGCAACGGCCGAATTACAAACCCTCAAAGAGGCCTGGCACGCCAAACTTGGCAGCCTGATCGTGCAAACGCCTGATCCGGAACTGAACAGCACCATCAACGTCTGGGGCTTATACAACTGCCTGATCACCTTTGCCTGGTCGCGGGCCGCCAGTCTGGTCTACAACGGCGAGCGGGATGGCCTGGGCTTCCGCGATTCGGTGCAGGACATTTTGGGCGTGGCCGCGGCCATCCCCGACGAGGCGCGGGCACGCCTGGAGCTGCTGCTCACCGGCCAACTGGCTAACGGCGGAGCCATCCCCATCATCAAGCCGTTTGACCATCGCCCCGGCCACGAACCGGAACCCGATCCTGAGGAATACCGCTCCGACGACTGCCTCTGGTTTTTCAATGCGGTGCCGGCGTTTGTGGCCGAAACCGGCGATTTTGACTTTTATAACAAGGTGCTGCCCTACGCCGACACCGGCGAGGCCACCGTCTTTGGACATTTGCGGCGGGCGTTGGAATTTAATCTGGAGCGCATGGGGCGTAATCATTTGCCCTGCGGCCTTTCGGCGGATTGGAACGATTGTTTGCGCCTGGGCTATTATGGCGAAAGTTTGTTTGTGGCTTTTCAACTGCGCTTGGGGTTGAATGTTTACGCCGAGGTGGCCGGGCGGCTGGAACGGCCGGAAGAAGCGGCCTGGGCGTTGGCCCATCGCCAAAAACTTGACACATACATTCAGCGCCACACCTGGGACGGCGACTGGTTTATTTGGGCGATTACCGAAGATGGCACGGTTTACGGCACGAAGGAGTACGCCGAAGGTCAGGTTTACCTGAACACGCAGCTTTGGGCGGTGCTCAGTGGCGCGGCTACCCCGGAACAGGCTGAGCGCTGCATGGCGACGGTTAACGAGAAGTTGGCGACGCCGTACGGCCTGATGTTGTGCGCGCCGCCGTTGGTTAAAACGTCCATTGAGGTGATGCGGGCGGTGGTGTTTAATCCGGGTATTAAGGAAAACGCGGGCATTTTTAACCATACGCAGGGGTGGGGGGTGATGGCCGAGTGTCTGTTGGGGCATGGCGACCGGGCTTATGAATATTATCGGGCGGCGATGCCGGCGGCGTATAACGGCCGTGCCGAAATCCGCCAGATGGAACCCTATGTCCAGGGCCAGACCACCTATTCCACCTTCTCGCCGCGACCCGGTAATACACGCACATCCTGGCTGACCGGCGCGGCGGCCTGGGCTTACTACAGCGCCACCCAGTACATTCTGGGTATCCGGCCAGAGGTAGACGGCCTGCGGATCGACCCCTGTATCCCTGCCGATTGGCCGGGCTTTACCGCCAGCCGCCGCTTCCGGGGCCACACCATCGACATTGTGGTGACAAATCCGACCGGCGTTTGCCAGGGCGTGCAGTCGATAACCTTAAACGGTGAACCGTTGGCCGACAATCTGGTTCCGGCGGCGCGGCTGGCGGGCGCAAACCGGGTGGAAGTTGTGTTAGGATAACAAAACGTCGCCAAGAAGCGGGAGTGGGATGGGATGATGAACGGCCGTGTCCCACCGTCTTCTCCTGCTTCTGGCTGTTCGGCGCGTTGTGGTATATTTTGTCGCAGATGGCTACATATTTTTTCAGAAGGAGAAATGATTATGCCCAGTGAATTGTCGAATCAATCGGTGAGAGGGTCTGGCGGCGCTGCTCCGGGAGCCAGTTTGAATGCTGAGCAGCCCAGTCAGTTAATTGTTCTGACATTTGCCGAAGCCTCCCAGGCTGAAGGGTTGTACGACGCTTTGGTCGATTTGGACAAGCAAAACCTGATCGATCTGAAAGACGCCGTGTTTGTTTCCAAGAATGCCGACGGGGAATTGGAGCTTGACGAAAAAGTCCACAAAGAGAAAAGAACCGGCATGGGCAAAGGAGCCGTTTTGGGCGTGATGGTGGGGTTGATGCTGGGTGGGCCGATTCTGGGGCTGGCCGGCGGCGCGGCTGTCGGGCGGTTGGTGGGCAAGCGCATGGACCTGGGCATTGACTCAGGCACGATTCAATCGATCGCCGATGACCTGGAGCAGGGGCAAACTGCGTTGTTTGTGATGGGGTACACCAAACAATCGGGTGTGGTGTTGAATACGTTCCGCAAATTCCAGAGCAAGATCGTTGAAACGACGTTGGACACGGATGTGCGCGAGCGTTTGCAGCGCGCCCTGGATGCGGAAGAGTAGGAATTGGAAATTTGGGCTGTGGTGTTTGCTGGTTTGAATTGCATGAAGACCCTAAGGGGTTGATTGCCAGGAAGACGCCTTTCTCGAGAGCAAACCCTTAGGGTCTGGAAGGACAGGATATGGAAATTGTAAGCCTAAACGGCCGTTGGCAGTTCAAACAAGCTGGCTCTACCCACACCAATTGGCTGGAAGCGACCGTGCCGGGCTGTGTCCATACCGACTTGCTGGCCGCCGGAGCCATCCCTGACCCTTATTACCGCGACAATGAACGTCAGGTGATGTGGATTGGCGAGACAGATTGGCTTTACCGGCGCACGTTCTCCGTGACGGCCGAATGGCTGCGCCATGACCACGTCTGCCTGCGCTGTGATGGCTTAGACACCCTGGCAACCATCTGGCTAAACGGCCGTCAACTTGCGCGCGCCGACAATATGTTCCGCGCCTGGGAATTTGACGCACGGCCGTTCCTTCACCCTGGCGATAACGACATCGAAATTCGTTTTGATTCCGCCCTGGTTTATGGGCAGGCGCGGCTGGCCGAGCGCTACATCCACAGTTGGAGCACCGACGACCACAAATTGCCCGGCGGCAATTACGTGCGCAAATCGCAGTGCAACTTTGGCTGGGACTGGGGACCGATGCTGGTCACCTGCGGCATCTGGCGTGACATTGCCCTGGCCGCCTGGGACGATGCCCGCCTGGTTGATGTGCATATCTTGCAAGACCACACCATCGCCGAGCAGGTGATTCTGACGGGGACGATGGTTTTGGCGCGAGACACGGCCGTTCCGCTGCGAGCAGCCTGCCGCGCCAGCTTAAATGGGCAAGAAGTCGCCGTGGCAGTGGTGGAATTGGCAGGGGAGACGGCCGTTTTCACCCTGCCCATTTCCAATCCACAGCTGTGGTGGCCCAACGGAATGGGAAGCCAACCGCTTTACACCATCGCCGTAACCCTGACGGACGAGAACGGCCGTTTCCTGGACACCTGGCAAAAACGCATCGGCTTGCGCACGCTGGAACTGGTGCGCCAGGCCGACGATTGGGGCGAAAGTTTCCATTTTGCCTGCAACGGCGTGCCTTTCTTCGCCAAAGGAGCCAATTGGATCCCGGCCGATACCTTCATCACCCGGTTGACGGACGCCGATTATGCCCGCTTGCTGCAAACGGCCGCCGATGTACACATGAACATGCTGCGCGTGTGGGGCGGCGGCATCTACGAACAACCAGCTTTTTACGATCTGTGTGACGAGCTGGGCATATGTGTCTGGCAAGATTTTATGTTCGCCTGCGCCACCTATCCCACGTTCGATGATGCGTTTATGGCGAATGTGGCCCAAGAAGCGCGCGAAACCATCCGCCGCCTGCGCCATCACGCCAGCCTGGCGTTGTGGTGCGGCAACAACGAAATGGAGCAGGGTCTGGTGCAAAACACCTGGAACCCATGGGCGATGAGCTGGGACGACTACGGCAAGTTGTTCGATCAGCTTCTGCCGCAGATTGTGGCCGAATTGGACCCGCAGACAGCTTATTGGCCGAGCAGCCCGCACACCCCGCACGAAGACCGCCGCGCCTGGAATGATCCACGCTGGGGCGATGCCCACATTTGGGATGTCTGGCATGGGATGGAGCCGTTTGAGTTTTATTACACCTGCTTCCATCGGTTCAACAGCGAATTTGGCTTCCAATCGTTCCCTGAACCGCAGATGGCGCGCGCCTTTACCCTGCCGGAAGACCGCAACATCACCAGTTTTGTGATGGAACACCACCAGCGCAGCCCCAGCGGCAACAGCAAAATCATGCACTACCTGCTGGATTGGTTCCGTCTGCCCGGCTCGTTTGATATGACCCTGTGGTTGAGCCAGATTTTGCAGGGCATGGCCGTTAAACATGCCGTGGAACATTGGCGGCGCACGATGCCGCGCGGCATGGGCACGTTGTATTGGCAGCTTAACGATTGTTGGCCGGTGGCCAGTTGGTCGTCGCTGGATTATGACGGCCGTTGGAAAGCCTTGCACCACATGGCCCGCCACTTTTACGCCCCGCTGCTCATCTCGGCTGTGGCCAACAAGGACGATGGCACGGTTGCCGTGCATGTCACCAGCGATCTGTTGGCCGACGTGCGCGGCGACGTGGTCTGGGAAGTGACGACAGCGCAGGGGCAAACGGTGGCGGCAGGGATGGAAACGGCCGTGTTTCCCGCCAATCAGAACACCTTTGCGGCTGCCCTGGATGTGCAGGCGCAGTTGGCCCAGCATGGCCCGCGTGATTTGCTCGTCTGGCTGGCGCTGCGTGTCGATGGCCAGGTGGTTTCGCGCAATCTGGCGCTGTTTGCCCGGCCCAAGCATTTGCCGCTGCCCGACCCAGATATTCGCTGGCAGATAGCTGAGGTGGAGAACGGCCGTTACGCCATCACCCTCACCAGCGACAAACCGGCCCTTTGGGTCTGGCTGGAAATCCCGGATGGGTTGCAGCTTTCAGACAATTTCTTCCATTTGTATCCGGGCCGCGCCCATACCGTCACCCTGGCCGACCTGGCGGGGGAACGGCCGTTGGCCGCCATCCAGCAAGCCCTCGCCGTTTATTCCCTGGTCGATACCTACCAACCCGAGCGCGCATCCCATGAAAAAACGCACCCTGCGCTACGATAAAACATTCGGGCTGCTGCTCATTTCTCCCTGGCTGGTAGGCTTCCTGTTATTCAAGCTCCTGCCCATTGCCGCCTCTCTCGGCCTGTCGCTGACCGATTTTAATATGCTGGATCCGGGCCGCACCAGCTTCGTTGGGCTGGCGAATTACATGCGCCTTTTTCAGGACGAAGCCGTCGGCTATCTCATCGTCATGACCCTCAGCCAGGCCATCGGCATCGTGCCTTTGCAGCTTGTGGCGTCCATTTTTCTGGCCGCGCTGCTCAGCAGCCCGCGCCTCAAAGCTCCAACTCCCGTGCGTACCTTATTTTTCTTGCCCAGCATCATTCCCGGGGTGGCTATCGCCTTCATGTGGTATGGATTTATGGACCCGACCACCGGTTGGCTGACCCGATTTATCTTGCCCGCTGTTGGGCTGGCCGGTTTTAACGATGTGTATTCCGACGCGGCGACGGCGTTTTTATGGGCGATTAGCTCGCTGTGGGCGATTGGACCGGGCATGCTCATCATGCTGGCGGCAATGCAAAGCATCTCCACCGAAATTCAGGAAGCGGCCAGAGTGGATGGCGCGGGACCGCTGGTGCGCTTTTTCCGCGTTACCCTGCCGATGATTACGCCGGCTATCTTTTTCTCGCTGGTCATCAACCTGATAGCCGTCTTCGGCGGGGTGATTTTGTTGGATCGCGGCAATTCGTTTCGCGGCGGCGGCGCGCCGTTTGATGGATATATCACCTATTGGATGTTTGACCAGTGGGATTTGGGGTATGCGGCCGGGCTGGCCTGGTTTTTCTTTGTGGTGGTGATGGGGGTGGTTGTGGCCTTGTTTGCCTGGTCGCGGCGCTGGGTGTATTTCCCGGACAGGGAGTTTTAGCGGTGAGCGATTTATCTGGGCAATCACGGCGCTCGTTGTTGCCGCGCGCGTATGTAAGTTTGCGGATGTGGGAGATGGTGGGCACGGCCGTATTTAATCTGTTCGTCTTCACCTTGCTCATTGTCTACCTGTTCCCCATCGTCTACATGACAGCCACCGCTTTCATGGAAACCGTCCAACTCCGCGATCGCAACGCGCCGCCATATCCTGCCATGCAGCTCAGCGCCACCTACGAAGGCAAATCCTACAAGATTTACGACGTCCCTTTTGGCGAAGAAAGTCGCCACCTTGCCTTGGTCACGCCCGGGCGCTCATCCAGCGAATTCATCGATCCCCAATCGCCCAACGCCGGCCTGATCCACTGGGAAGGCAACTGGCGACAGTTGATCGGCGTCTACAAATTCCACATGACCTGGGAAAATTTCAGGCTGCTGTTCCGATCCCTGCGTTTTCCCGAAATGCTGCGCAACACCTTGCTCCTGGCGCTCATCACCGAAATTGGCGTTTTGGCCTCCTCCATTGTGGTGGCCTATGGGTTTGCCCGCTTCCCCATCCCCGGCGGCAACCTCATCTTCTACCTGATGATTGCTACCATCCTTATTCCGGAAAAAGTAACCCTTATCCCGACCTACTTTATTTTTGTCCGCGTGTTGGGCTGGTCGGGATCGTGGCTGCCGATTGTGCTGCCTTTCTTTTTTGGCAACGCGGTGTATATTTTCCTGCTGCGCCAAAATTTCAAGAGCATCCCCAAAGACCTGGACGAGGCGGCTATGCTGGATGGCGCCGGCCCGCTGCGCACCCTCATCTCGGTCATTTTGCCGCAATCCTGGCCGGTGGTTATTACGGTGTCTTTGCTCCACTTCTTTTATATGTGGAACGAAACGCGCCAGGCGTCGCTTTACCTGAGTACCCGCCGCGATTTGATTCCGGTGTCCTTTGGCATCCAAAACTTTCAATCCCTGGCGCCGGTGCAAAACCAACTGCAAGCCAGCGCGCTGGTGATTATGATTGTGCCGGTGTTAATTTTGATCATTTCGCAGCGTTATTTTATGCGTAATCTGGTCATAACCGGCGCGGAAGGGTAGGCGATGATGGCAAATACACCCACAAAACGCACGGTTTTCGCCTTATGGCTGGGTTGGGCGGTCATTTTGCTGACGTATAACGTGTTTGTTCCGGCGCGTTTTACGCTGGTACGGCCGGATAAAGCTTTGGCGTGGACGGCTAATTCTACCCGCGTCGGCGGCGAGCAAGACGGCAAATATTACCTGCAAGACCCATTTCTCAAGCGACAGGTCGCCTGGGATTCCGAGTATTATCTGGCCATCGCTTTGGGCGGTTATGAGGACCCTCATCCCGACCGGGTTGGGCAGATGTCGGGCATTGTGCGCTCCGGCGCAGGCTTTTGGCCGTTTGTTATTCCGCCAAACAGCGGCGTGGTGCGCGAAGGTATCTCGCTGAGTTATGCGTTTTTCCCGTTGTATCCGTTTCTGATGCGGTTGTTGGCACGGCCGTTAACCATCTTCGGTTTAACGTCCATCGGCGCAGCCACACTGGCCGGGGTGATCATTTCCATGGTGGGGGCGTTGGCGGCGGCGCAGGCGATTTTTGCCCTGGCGCAAGACGAATTTGGCCCAGACGGCGGCCTGCGGGCAGCCTTTTATCTGCTCATTTTCCCCAGCAGTTTTTTCCTGGGGGTGGTTTATACCGAAGGGCTGTTTGTGGGGCTGGCTTTTTCCAGTTTGCTGCTGCTGCGTCGGGGGCATTTTGTCTGGGCGGCGCTGCTGGCCGTCTTGGCTACGTTTACCCGGGCTGCCGGGGTGACGCTGGTGGTTCCCCTGTTGATGGCCTGGGTGAAAGAAGGAGATTGGCTGGAACTTGATATGGAGTGGCGGCAGCTTTATTTTAAGGGACTGCCGTGGCGGGCAATTGGGCGCGGGTTGGTGGCGTTTGCGCCGCTGATCGCCTTTGTGGTCTGGCGTTTGTCTTATTTTGGCATGGCTTTTAGTCGAGTGGAAGAGGAATTTTTTGGGCGCGGATTTTTATCGCTGGGATATACGTATACTGCCTGGCGGGAGGCGTTTTACAGTTTGTTTGGCAGCAATCCGCAAACGGCCGCGTATTACGCGGTGGAATTTGCGGCTATTGTGCTGGCATTTACGGCGTGCATTGCCGGGCTGAAGCATTATCCGGACCTGGCCTGGTTTGGCTTGTTGGTGGTGGTATTGTCTTTTACCAGCGGCCCGGCGCAGGGCATGTATCGGTATGTCCTGGCCGCGCCGCCGATTTATTTATTTCTGAGCCGTCTGGGCCGCCGCCCGGCGTTTGACCGCATCTGGACGTTGGGCAGTATTTTGACGATGGGCGTGATGGCGACCATGTTTATGTTTGATATGTGGTCGGGTTAGAGGGCGTTGTAGGCGATGAGCGTAATGGGGCGGGAGCGCACGGCCGTTACCACCTCTGCATCCGTCAGCACCGCCAGCTCCACGGCGCGCTGACGCGCGTACACCGTACCGGCAATCAAATCCGCGTCGACGTAACCGGGATGGCACATTATTTCAGCCGTGCCGCTGGCCGGCAGATGGGCGATCAGGTCTAGCAAATGGTTTTTGGTCGCCCATTCATCATAAAACGTGGCGTAAAAAACGTCGGGCATACGCGGCGAAAATTCGGCCAGAAGCGCCGGGGCAAACTCTCGCACCGAGTTGGCTAATGCGCCGGGCAGCCCTACCGGTTGGTCGGCGTCGGTCCGGGCAATGATCCGGCGGATGGGGCAGTTGTATTCATGGGCCAGTTCCAACATGCAGCGGAACAGCCCTGCGGTGAAATAGGAGGAATGATGATGGGAATCGAGATGGGTCGGCTGGCGGCCGGTGATGCGGACAAATTTTTCGATTTGGGCGCGCCATTCGGCTTTGGCTTGTTGCGGGTCAACGGCCGTCAACCGCCCCAAAAACGAATCCAACCGGCCAAACCCACCATCGGCTTCAACCAGGGTGGGGATTTCTGCGGCAGGCAGCAACGGCCGTCCCGAGGTCAGCACCAGATGCACGCCCAAACCCAGATTGGGCGTTTCCGCCAACGCCGCCGCCAAATCATCGGCCACGTTGGGGAAATTCATCATGCAGGTGGTGGAAGACACAATGCCGTGCGTGTGCGCGTGGCGGATGCCGCGAGAAACTTCGGAACTACGGCCGTAATCATCGGAATTGACAATCAGGCGAATGGTCATGGGGTTTACTCCTGTTTTGTGAATTGTCACAACATTTTTATCGACGACCAGACAGGTCTGCTCAGGGGGGATGATACCACAACGGCCGTTTTGTGTAAGCTACACAGACCCCAAGGGTTTGCTCGTGAGAATTTGAATTATTTGGGCATCAAACCCTTGGGGTCTCTCGAATAACGACCAGCGCCCGGATAATTGCAAATCAATTATAAGGAACAGTGTAAAAAATTTTATGAATACCTATCCCAACTACCAATTACCCAACATCCCCTGGGAGGAACGGCCGTCCGACTCATCGGACGTCGTCTGGCGCTACAGCGCCAACCCGATCATCCCCCGCGACCTCATCCCCTCGGCCAACAGCATCTTCAACAGCGCCGCCGTGCCCTTCAACGGCCAATTCGCCGGCGTCTTCCGCTGCGACAACAAAAAGCGCGACATGAACCTCAACCGTGGCTTCAGCGACGACGGCATCACCTGGCGGCTGGACAACGACCCCATCCACTGGCTGTGCGACGATGAGGAAATCGGCCGTTACCAGTACCGCTACGACCCGCGCGTCGTCTGGATTGAGGATCGCTACTGGGTGACGTGGTGCAACGGCTACCACGGCCCCACCATCGGCGTGGGCTACACCTACGACTTTGAGGATTTCCACTTCCTCGAAAATGCGCTGCTGCCGTTTAATCGCAACGGCGTGCTCTTCCCGCGCCGCATCAACGGCAAGTACGTCATGCTCAATCGGCCGTCCGACAACGGCCACACCCCGTTCGGCGACATCTATCTCAGCCAGAGCAAAGACATGGTCTACTGGGGCGAGCATCGTTTTGTCATGGGCACGAAGGGCGGCTGGCAAAGCACCAAAATCGGCGCCGGCCCCATCCCCATCGAGACACCCGAAGGCTGGCTGCTCATCTACCACGGCGTTCTCACCTCCTGCAACGGCTTTGTCTACGCCTTTGGCGCGGCCCTGCTGGATCTGGACCAGCCGTGGAAGGTCATCTATCGCGGCGCGCCGTATCTGCTGGCCCCGCAGACGCTCTACGAATGCGTCGGCGATGTGCCCAACGTGGCCTTCCCCTGCGCCGCCCTCTACGACGAGCCGACCGGCCGCATCGCCATCTACTA
>JAKQCM010000420.1 GCA_029559155.1 Chloroflexota bacterium | reverse complement strand
GTCGGCCCGCCGACGATGCGGTGGGTGGTTTTGCCGGCGATGGCGTCGGTGGAGAGCTGGAAGGCGCGTTGGGCGCTGCCGTTGGCCAGGTCGATGCTGACCATCATGGCCACGCCGATGGCCACGCCGACGATGAGCAGGATGTACTGCAACGGCCGTCTTCTTAGCCGCCGCCAGGCGAGGCGGAAGAGGGGGGCGTTAGAGACTGGAGATTGGAGATTCATGGGGTTTGGATGAGCGCACGGCCGTTATCGGCTGGTTGAGGGGTACCAGCGGGACGCTCTTCGAGACGGCCGTTATGCACTTCAATCACCCGGTCAGCAAAGGGCACGATTTCCGGGCTGTGGGTGGCCATCAGCAAGGTTTTGCCCGCGCCGCGCGTCCGGTCGATGAGCAGTTGGAGCACGCGCCGGCCGGTGTCTTCGTCCAGGTTGCCGGTGGGTTCGTCGGCCAGCACCAGCAGGGGGTTATGGGCCAGGGCGCGGGCAATGGCGACGCGCTGCTGCTCGCCGCCGGAGAGCTTGTCGGGAAACGTATCGCAGCGATCAGCCAGACCGATCTGGTCTAGCAGGTGCATGGCGTGGGCGCGCACGGCCGTTTCCTTCTTCCCGGCCAATTCTTGCGGCAGGGTAATGTTTTCCAGCACCGTGAGGGTCGGAATGAGGTTAAAAAATTGGAACACAAACCCGATGTGGTCGCGGCGAAACAAGGTGCGCTCCCGTTCTGTCAGCCGGGTAATGGCTACATCGTTGATCCAGATGTCGCCGGTATCCGGTTTTTCAATGCCGCTCATCAAATTCAGCAGTGTCGATTTGCCGCTGCCAGAACGCCCCAACAACGCGACAAACTCACCCTCGGCAATATCTGCCTGGATGTTATCCAGCACCAGGCGATTTTGTCTACCTTCTGAAAAGAATTTACTTATTTGTTCAATCCGTACCATGCCCATGACGCTTGCTGCCTTTGCCGATTGTTATATTTTTCACACGTCTTCTAACTTTAACATGTTGCGAAAGCTAAATCAATCATATATCATGAATATATCTTAACAAAAGTTGTGCAACTGACTAACGACAATACCGATACCGCCATTGAGCTATCCACAGTATAATTCCCGCACGCTTTACGCGAAATGATCGGAGGCAGCCCATGAATGTATTATTGTTTGCGGATTATTTAGAACGATTAACCAGTTTGCACGATGAACTGAAAACGGCCGTCCACGACCTCCCACCAGCCGCTCTCGATTGGCAGCCCGGCTCCGATATGAACTCGTTTACCATCCTCATCACCCACACCGCCCGATCCGAACGATACTGGATAGGCGATATGATTGGGCGCGACCCTTCCGGGCGGGTGCGGGCGCAGGAATTTGAGACGACAGGGGTAACGGCCGTTTCCCTCACCACCCTGCTCGACGAAACCCTGGCCCACAGCCGGTCCGTGCTGGAAGCCATCACCCTGGCCGACCTGGACAAGGAATATGAATCGGCGCTGCACAACGGCCGTCGCTTCCGCGTCGCCTGGTCGCTGGCGCATACCCTGGAACACGTCGCCATCCACCTCGGCCATGTGCAAATCCTGCGCCAGTTGTGGGACCAGAAAGAAGATAGAGGGTAGAGATAGAGATAGAGGGTAGAGATAGAGATAGAGGGTAGAGATAGAACGAAAGCACACTCTACACTCTACACTCAAGGAGAACACCTCATGACCTTTGGCATCACCAAGACCATCCCCGCCGGCGACGGCCGTGCCGCCGTAGACAGCTTATACGATGGCGCTCTGGCCGAATTCGAATTCCACATGGCCGGCAAACCCTCCAAACTGGCTGTCGGCCATTACGTCTACACCATCTTCAACGACGAACTCATCGGGCGCTGCCAGATTCAAGAACTCATCCCCGGAGCCACCAACCCCGATTCCGGCAAACCACGCACTCTGGTGATGGTCGCCTGCCCCGGCGAGCGCCTGCCCGCGCCCCTGCCCTACAAAGGCCATCGCGGCACGCGCTACACCGATGGCGCGTTCTGGCCCTTGTAAAATACCCGCGCCGCCCCTCGGCCATCCGGCCAGAAAATGACATTTATCCCCGCCGTTTGTGATGTAAGACACTACGGCCGTTTCCCCATCCCGACTATCATCAACCCATTCTGCATGTTACAATGATCCTGCTTACCAATTTCAGAGTGCGCAACCCAGCCTGCCAGACACAAACCACCCGCGCACTCGCTCATCAACGGAGGTTCTATGAAAATCGTCTCCTACCTCGTGGCCGCAGCCCTCGCCTTTTTTGGTTTCATCTTCATCGCCGGTTCCCAGGGGCAGTTCATTCGCATCGTCGTCGGCGTGATTTTGTTGGGCGCAGCGGCCGTTTTTGTCTACATGGTCCGCGTCAAACCCCAGCCCACCCAGACCACCATCGTGCAAAAAATTGACCTCAGCGGCGACGTGGACTTGCAGCAAATCCGCTGCCAAAACTGCGACGCCGCCCTCAGCGACAAATCTATCCGTGTAGAAGCCGGGGCCATTTTCGTGGAATGCGAATTTTGCGGCGCCAGCTACCAATTCGAGGAAAAACCCAAATGGTAAAATTTCTGACGAAACCGCGGGGGATACAGGAAGCGCCTATCTGCGACGAGCAAGACGTGTGCTGCACTGGGGAGCCGCCCGGTTATCATTCAGAAGTCAAACCCAACGGGGATAATCTGGCCCAACGATTTTGGCAGGGGCTGCGGCGCGATTGGGGAAGTTTCCGCGCCGCCTTCAGCGAACTGCCCACCGCCGACTCCGGCTTGCACACCTTCCACGTGCCCCTCAACGGCGGGCAAAAACGGCTCCATTTCCGCCAGGAAAGTGACGGCTCCGCTGCCCTTTTCATCGACGTCACCGACGTTATCCACCTGAACCCCACCGCTGCGGAAATGGCCTTCCTGGCTCTTAATGAAATCCCGCAATACCAGGCCGAAGCCGCTCTGGCGCGCCGCCTGCACCCGACCAATCGGCCGCAAATGCAAGCTGAATTGGACGCCATCTACGCGATGGTGCAACGCTTCCGCGCGCCGGAAACCGGCTGCCCCACCTGTGCCGTGCAAGATTTGCAGCCCTCGCTTTTAGAGGCCACCGCCCTCTTTAGCCACCGCGCCGACGCGCCGTACAAAGCCGACCTGGCCATCACTTACGGCTGCAACAATGCCTGCAACCACTGCTACAACGAACCGGATCGCTTCGACATGGCCTCGCTCACCCTGGCCGACTGGCAGCGGGTGATTGACCGGCTGCACGCGGTGGGCGTGCCGCACCTGATTATCACCGGCGGCGAGGCCACGTTGAACCCGGATTTGCTAGACATCATCCGGTACGCGAATGATTTAGGACACGTGGTAGGCATGAATACCAACGGCCGTCGCCTCGCCCACCAGCCCTATGTCGACGAACTGGTCGCCGCCGGTCTCAACCACGTGCAAATCACCCTTGGCTCCAGCCGCCCGGACGTCCACGACGCGGTGATGAACGCCCGCTCCTTCCACCAGACCGTGCGCGGCATCCAAAACGCCGTCGCCAGCAACCTGCACGCCATCACCAACACCACCCTCATGCGCCGCAACGTCGACCATGTGGAAGAGATCATCGACTTCCTCTACGACCTGGGTATCCGCACCTTCGCCATGAATGGCATGATCTACAGCGGAGGCGGTTTCGCTGACCCCAACGCCATCCCCGAAGTGGAAATGCCTGCCTTGCTGGTGCGCGTGCGCGACCATGCCGCCGAAAAAGGCATGAAATTTCTCTGGTACACGCCTACCGAATACTGCCGCATGTCGCCGGTGGAGCTGGAAATTGGGGCCAAACGCTGCAACGCCGGGGAATACTCGATTTGTATCGAACCCAACGGCGACGTGCTGCCCTGCCAATCGTTTTACGTGGCCGCAGGCAACATTTTACGCGATGAGTGGTCACAAATCTGGCGCAGCGAGCTGTTCCGCAGCTTCCGCGACCGTGAGGATGATCCGGCTTGGGCCGGCCTGCCGCAAAAATGCTGGCAGTGTCCCGACCTGCCGCTGTGCGGCGGCGGCTGCCGTATCGAACGTGAAGCGCGCGACGGCGTGCGCGTGGCCGGGACGGACAGCCTGGCGTGTGGCAGCTGCGGGACAGGCGGCGGGAAGGGAAACGGCCGTTCCGGCAGCGACATTAAACACACAACATTTATTTCGCTAGATAGTTTGGTTGTTGGAGATTAGGGATTAGGGATTAGAGACTAGAGACCAGAGACTAAGAGACTCCAATCAGTCTCCAGTCTCCAGTCTCCAATCTCCAATCTCCATCCCCCAAAAGCGACGGAAATCATGGACAAAGAGCGACTTCTAAGTTGGATGCTTCTCAAACGGCGCAAACCGCCCAAACCCATTGCCCCCGGTTTATATCCCTATCTGCATGAAGAAGACGGGGCCATCACCCGCTTCCACCTGCGCGTGGAGCCAGATGGACAAGGCATGCTGCTGGCCAACGCCGCCGCCGCCGCCCGTCTCAACCCCACCGGCGTGGTGATGGTCAAGGAATTGCTGGATGGCGAGCCGCCTGATGACGTCCTGAACGACGTGCTGTCGCGCTACAAAGGCGCTTCCCGGGAGACAGTCACCGCCGATTTACAACGTGTGCGCGGCCTTCTTTCCAGTCTAACATCGCCCGACGACAATTATCCCATCATCAATTTCAACGAAATTAAGGTCAACATCTTTGAATCCCAACTGCTGGCTCCTTTGGAAGCCAGTGTGCCTCTGGCCGAGCCGGAAAAAATCGTGCCGATACTGGATAAGCTGTGGGATGTGGGCATTCCCCACGTAACGTTCCTGGCGCCAGAACAAGCTGATGCCGCGCAGATGATTCGCGCCATCGAACGCGCCGAAGACCTGGGTCTCATTGCCGGCGTACGCGGGCGGGCCACCGATTTACACCAGGATGGCCTGCTGGCAAACCTGGCTCAGGCTGGCGTCGACCACGTCACGGTTCTTTATGCCGCCGCTGACGCTGAAGTCCACGATGCTCTTTGCGGCATAGGCGACCATGCTCTTCTGGCCGATCTTTATGCGGCCATTGAAACCAACGAAGTGTGCCCGGTCGCCGAAATCCCTCTGGTGGAAAGCACGCTGGACATCTTGCGCGAAACGCTGAACCGCCTGTTGGATGTTGGCGTGCATAATTTTTCGTTTTTCGCCATTGTCGCGCCGCAGGGCATGGGCAATGAAGAGCGCGCCGGGGCGCTGACTGCCCAGGCTATGCCGCAAACGGCCGCCTGGGTGGAGGAGATCGCGCATCAAGCCGACGTGCGATTTATCTGGCAGCCGCCGGTGCAGCGCGATCCGCGCCTGACGCTGGCAGAACAGGTGCGCCAGGGACCGCGCTGTTCTGGTGATGCGGCCGTGCGAATTGAGACCAACGGCGATGTGATTCCGCCGCGCGGCCCATACCTGAAAGCCGGCAATCTGTTGGCCGACCCCTGGCTTATGATTTGGGGCAACCAGGCGTTTGTGCGTTATCGGGAACGGGTAGCCGCGCCAACACGCTGCACAGATTGTCCCGGACTGGTTATTTGTGAAGCCGACTGCCCCCGCGAGCAGAGCGGATGGGCGCAGGGAGTGGGAGGTGCGTTAGCATGAAAAAGAAACAGCACAATCATCAACAGGGATCTATGGATAAAGAACAAAAAACAAAGCGGCAAGGGGGAGTAACGGCCGTTTCCCACCCCCCAACACCCCAGCCTCAGCCACCCACGCCCAATTCCCCGTGGAATTCCGTTGTCAATCGGCGGGCGGGCATGTTTATGCTGCTCATTCTGCTGCTGCTGGCGCTGCCCGCTTCCAGAGCTTTGGCGCAGTCGTACAGCTTCGCCGTGCCGGAGCTGAAGATGCAGGTCTTCGTGCAGCCGGACGCCTCCATCCACATTGTCTACGACATCACCTTCGATAACTTCGGCAGCGCCATCGACGTTGTAGACATTGGCACGCCAAACCGGGGGTATGATCTGGCGAACTTCTCGGCGTCGATTAACGGCCGTTCCCTTTCCGACATCCGCACGTCCGAATACATCGACACCGGCGTGGAAGTCCACTTAGACGGCGAAGCCATCCCCGGCGGCCAATCCGGCACGCTGCACGTCGAGTTCACCATGCCCGACATGGTGTATGAAGACACCACCCGCGACGGCTACGCCTCGCTGCAAATCACGCCTACCTGGTTCGACAGCTCCCTGATACGCGGCAGCACCGACGTCTGGATTCTGGTCCACATGCTGCCAGAAATCCAACCCGACGAAGTACTCTACCATGATGTGCCCTTCACCACCGACAAAGTCATTTTTGAAGAACACACCGTCGTTGGCTGGCGCTGGCCGGAAGGCACAGCCACCGGTCCTAACCAGGTGGGCGTCTCCTTCCCGCAGCGCGGCATGACTCGCGTGGTGCAGCAAAGTTTGTACGACATCACCATCAAATGGCTGCAAGACAACCCTGGCGTATCCTTTACTTTTGGACTAATCACCTTCATTTTGGTGGCCGTAGCCTTCTTCCGGTTCTCCGGCGGCACAGGCATATCGATCTTTGCCCTGTTGGCTTGCGGGCTGGTCTTCCTCTTGTTCATGAACCCCCTGGTCTCCCTATTTGCCTGGATTCCGGCCGTGGCCTTTCTGGTTTTTGTGGAGAAAAAGAGGCATAAAGGCAAAGATACCTATCTGCCGGCCATCGCCCAGGTGGAAGGCGGCGGCATCAAACGCGGTCTCACCGCCCCGGAAGCGGCCGTTTTGCTGGAAATGCCCCTCAACAAAATCCTCCTGCTGATCATGTTTGGCCTGCTGGATAAAAAAGCGGTGCGCCTGGTTGATGATTCGCCGCTAACGGTGGCCGTGGAAAAAGATTACGTTGCCAAGGGCGAAACCGCTTCCAAGCGGCGGCAAGACCGGCGCGAAGCGGCTAAACAATTCGGCGTCGTGCTGCGCGATTACGAACAAGACGTGCTGGACGCGCTGCAAGACAATCCTGCTAAACCGGTTCACAAGCAAGATTTTGGTCCGGCGATGAATCATTTGATCAAAAGCGTGGTCGGCAAAATGAAAGGCTTTGACCTGTCTGACACGCAGGACTATTACAAGAAAATCATCAGCCGGGCGATGGAAGAAGCCACCCGTATGGGCGAAGTGCCGGAATTGGAGAAATTCCTGGACCGCACCTGGCCCTGGATTTTGATGGACGACAATTATGGCCCGGTCTTGCAGCGCGGCGGGTATAACTATCAGCCCGTGTGGGTACGGCCGTATATCGGCGGCGGCTCCGGTTCACCTCTTCCCAGCGGGGGAGGCCAGTCTGGCCCATCCTATGGCGGCAAAACCAGCTTCGGCGACGTGGCCGCCTCTTTCGCCGGTTGGACGGAAAACACAGCCGGCAAACTGGCTACCTCCATTTCCCCGGCCACGCTCAGCGGCGCGGGCGGCCTGGTGAATCTGGGCGGCGCCGATAAAGTAACCGGCGACATCTTCAAAGCGCTGGCCTCCTCCTCCGGCAGCGGCGGCGGCGGGTCTTCCGGCGGCGGCTGTGCCTGTGCCTGCGCCGGCTGCGCCTGCGCCTGTGCCTGCGCCGGCGGCGGACGGTAATTGCGGAGTGCGGAATGCGGAGTGCGGAATTTTTTGCACTCCGCATTCCGCACTCCGCACTCCGCAATGAACAAACCTTCTCTTCCCGCACCAACGTTGCTGGCCGAACAGGCCGCCTGGCTGGCCCCGGCGCGTGGGCGGCTGCTGCGGCGTGTGGGGGTGGCGCGGCGGCGGCGGATTTTGGACCTGGGGGCGGGCTATGGCGCGGTGACGGGGGAACTGCTGCGGCGTGGGGGCGGCTGGGTAGCAGCGTTAGATCGGGAGTTTACGGCCGTATCCCATACCCCGGCGCTCAACGTCAACGGCGATGCTCGCTGTTTACCTTTCAGGAGCGAAACCTTTGACCTGGTCTTTTGCCAATGCGTGCTGCTGTGGGTGGGCGATGTGGCCACGGCCGTTGCCGAAATCCGGCGCGTCCTGGAAGCAGGCGGCGTGTTCATCGCCCTGGAGCCGGATTACGCGGCCATGATCGAGCAGCCGCCGGACATCGCCACCCGCGACCTCTGGCTGGCGGCGCTGGCAAGGGCCGGCGCGGAGCCGGAAATCGGGCGCAAACTGCCGGGAATCCTGACAGCGCAGGGTCTTACCGTGCGGGTCGATTTATTGGAAGAGGTGGAACGGCCGTCACCCACCCGTTTCGATTTTTTACGTACACTCCCCCTCACCCCCACAGAGCAAACCACGCTCAACCAGGCCGAAACGGCCGCCCGCCGCTTGCCGGAACCCTGGGCGCAAATCGCCCACCTGCCTTTCTTCCTCATCACGGCCGAACGGCCGTAACCCACCCATTTCACCTTCGTACTGGTACATTATGTTAACTCCTTCGCCAATTTCTTCTGAACGACTGGCAGCCCGCCTGCAGCGCGGCGGGCGAGAATACGCCGCCCGGGTGCGCTTGTTCACGCCCAACGCCCGGATGTACCTGGGGTACACCGTCATTAGCGGCCTGGCTTTGGGCATCTTTCGCCTGCTGTTTAACTTTTACGCCCTCAGCCTGGGCTTTGACGAAGCGCTGCTAGGGCGCTTGCTGACGGTGACCAATTTGGTAGCGCTGGTGGCCGCCCTGCCCGCCGGTTATGTGAGCGACCGGCTGGGGCGCAAACCGGCGCTGCTGACAGCCAGCCTGCTGACGACAACGGCCGTTTTCGGCTTTGTTTTTTGGCGCGATCCGGTTGGCTTCTACATTTTAAGCGCGCTGTTGGGCGTCGGGCAAAGCCTGAGCGGCGTCACGTTGGGGCCATTCCTGATGGAAAACAGCGGCCACGAAGAACGCACCTACCTGTTCTCATTCAGTTTTGGCGTACAGATGATCGCCGGGTTTGGCGGCAACTGGTTGGGCGGTAAGCTGCCGACGTGGTTGGGAACGGCCGTGCAAGCCGACCCCACCTCCGCCGCCGCCTACGGCCTCTCCATGGCCATCGTTGGCGGCATCGCAGCGCTGTCCATCATCCCTCTCCTACTCATTCACCGGCCAAACCGCGAACAACCGGACCAATCCACCAGCCTTTCGCCCTTTCAATATGCCCGTCAACAGCCCGTCTTACTGGTCAAACTCATCGCCCCCATGTTTGTCACGTCGTTAGGCGCTGGGCTGCTCATGCCTTTCATGAACGTCTTCTACCGGCATAAGTACATTGCCTCCGACGGGACTATCGGCGGATTGTTCGCCGTAGGCTCCCTGGCGATGGCCTTTGGCTTACTCATCGCTCCCCCGCTGGCCGATCGCTACGGCAAGATGAAGGTCGTCGTGCTGTCGCAGGCGCTCTCCATCCCCTTCCTGGCCATGATGGGCTTCTCACCCTGGTTTGGCCTCAGCGCGCTGGCTTATCTGGTGCGCCTGATGCTGATGAACATGAGCAACCCGGTTTACCAGGCATTCGTGATGGAACAGGTAGACGAGGAAGCGCGGGCCACCGTCGCCAGCCTGGTCAGCATGAGCTGGAATTTCGGCTGGGCTTTTAGCCCGATGGTTAGCGGCTGGCTGCAGGTAAATATGGGCTTCGCGCCCATTTACCTGGGCACGATGGCGGCTTACGTCGTGGCTATTTATCTTTATTGGCGCTTTTTTGGTCACCTGCCCGAAAACCAGGACCAATGGGCAGCCGAAAAAGCGTCAACAGGACATTCGTCGTAAGGTCTGCTAAAACCTTCCTGTCTATAATTAACCAGACAGTACCCAAATAAATCCATCGGGCATGGTTGCCCGACAATCTGAGAGGAGTACCTTCATGACCATCAAATTTGGCACTGACGGCTGGCGCGCCGTCATCAGTGAGACTTTTACCTTTGGCAATCTGCGCCTGGTGGCCCAGGCCATCGCCGACTTTGTCCGCGAACAAAACAACAACGACCCCAGCGTCATCATCGGCTTCGACACCCGCTTTCTGTCCGACCGGTACGCTGCCGAAGTGGCCCGCGTCATGGCCGCCAACCAGATTTCCACCTGGCTGGCCCGCGCCGACACGCCTACGCCGACCATTAGCCATGCTGTAGTATACAAAAAGGCTACCGCCGGGGTCATGATCACCGCCAGCCACAATGCGCCACGTTACAACGGCGTAAAACTCAAGGCCAGTTACGGCGGCAGCGCCACGCCGGCGCAAAACAAGCGCGTGGAATATCTGCTGGACCGCAACCTGGAAACCGTCCACGGCCCAAATCTCATGGACCTGGAGGACGCAGTAAAACAAGGTCTGGTCAACAAATTTGACCCGGCCTGGGCCTATTACGAACACCTCAGCACGCTTATCGACCTGGATGTCATTTCCAGTGGGGAACTGCGGGTGGTGGCCGATGGCATGTACGGCTCCGGGCGTGGTGCGATTGGCGAGGTGTTGGCGCGCGGCCGTTCGCGGGTGCATAACATTCGCCACGAAATGAATCCTGGCTTCGGCGGCATCCATCCGGAACCCATCGCCAAACATTTGGGTATGCTGATGTCGACCATTCAGGCCGGGCATTGGGACGTGGGGCTGGCCACGGATGGCGACGCTGACCGCATTGGCGCGGTGGATGCGCGGGGCGAATTTGTGGACCCGCACCGCATTTTTGCGCTGGTGCTGCGGTATCTCATCGAGAAGCGCGGCTGGACCGGCAAAGTCGTGCGCACGGTTTCTACCACGCGCATGGTCGACCGCATCGCCGCCGCCCACAACCTGCCGCTGGTAGAAACGCCGGTGGGCTTTAACCACATCGCCGATTTAATGGTCGCCAACGGCGTGTTGATGGGCGGAGAAGAGTCGGGCGGTATCAGCATTAAGGGCCACATCCCGGAAGGGGATGGCGTGCTGATGGGTTTGCTGCTGCTGGAGGTGATGGCCGAAGCGCAGGCTCCGCTGCACGTCCTGGTGGCCGATTTGCTGGACAAATATGGTCCGGCGCAGTATGCCCGTACCGACATGAAGCTCAAACGGCCGATTAACAAATCGGACATGGTGAAGCTGCTGGTCGATTCGGCTCCGGCGGCGATTGCCGGCGTGAGCGTGGAAGAAGTGCAGACGGTGGACGGGGTGAAGTATTACCTGGATGATGGCAGTTGGTTGTTGATACGGCCGTCTGGCACCGAACCTGTCTTGCGTGTGTATGCCGAAGCGCCTAACGATGCACGGGTAAAAGCCCTGCTCGATTTCGGCGAGGAAATGGCGCAAAAAGCGTAAAGCAGGTCTGGCCCTCCCGGAAGTTAGCTGCCTTCCGGGAGGGCCATTGCTCTAATTCTCGGCTGCAAACTGCGCCGCAAACTGCGCCACAATATAAGCCGTGTGGCGAATTCCGTTGATCAAATCTGCCAGGCGAATGTTTTCATTGGGGGCGTGGACCCGCCCGCCCGGATAGCCAATGCCCGCCGAGACTACCGGTAGTCCCAAAACGTGGATAAACGGGTAGTTTGGACCACTGCCGCCGATGAGCGGCTCGATCACCGGCTCACGGCCGTAAACCTGCACGGCCGTTTCGTTGGCAATGCGCACAAATGGGTCGTCGGGGTCTACTTTGGCCGGTCGCCCGCCGCCGAAGTAGGTGATCTGCACGTCGCTAAACCCCTGCGCGTCGAGATGGGCGCGTAATTTGCCCACAATTTCCTCCGGCGATTGGTCGGGAACCAGACGGAAATCGACTTTGGCGCTGGCTTTGGCAGGCAGAACGGTTTTTAGCCCTGGCCCCTGGTAGCCGCTGGTAATGCCGCAGATCGTACACGTTGGCTCGAAAACGGCCGTGCGCTGCAATTCCACCCCACCCGTCAACCCCTTCAAAAAGCCAGCCAGACCATACATTTCCTGCATCTTGGCCGAATGGTCGGGCAGCTTGCCCAATAATTCCAGGTCTCGCGCCGACGGTCCGACAACGTTGTCGTAAAAACCGGGGATGAGGATGCGTTCGTCCTGGTCTTTAAGGGTGTTTAAGGCCCAGACCAACCGCCAGGCGGCGTTGGGGAAGATAGAGCCGCCCAAACCGGAATGGGCATCGGTAACGGCCGTTTCCACCGACAATTCCACGTAACAAATCCCGCGCATCCCCAACGATTGATTGGGCGCGCCGGCCGCATCCACGCTGCCAAACTCCCAAATGCAGGCGTCGGCGGCCAGTTTTTCTTGATGATTGGCCACAAAAGCGGGCATATTGGGGCTGCCAATCTCTTCCTCGCCCTCGATAACAAATTTTACGTCGCAAGGCAGTTCGCCCATCACTCGCCGCACAGCATCCAGCGCCGCCAGGCGCGTGATGACATGGCCTTTGTCGTCGCTGACCCCGCGCGCGAAAAACTGATCACCGCGCCGTGTCAGTTCAAAGGGCGGCGATTCCCACAAGTCCAGCGGTTCGGGCGGCTGCACGTCGTAATGGAGGTAGAAGAGGAGCGTTTTGTCGGCACGGCCGTTGCCCGCGCCATAAACCACCGGATGGCCGCCGGAGGGCATAATCTCCGCCGTATACCCCTGCTCCGTCAACATTGTCGCCACCAGTTCGGCGCATTCCGTAATGCCCCAATTTTGCGTCGAGACACTTGGCTGCCCAACCAGGCGGCCCAGTTGGGCAATCCAATAGTCCAATCGTTCGTTAATTTGTTGATCAATTGCTTTTGCTATGTCGTTCATGTGAATCCTTTTTTGTGTTTGATAGATGGGGGAACGTGATGCGTGATATGTGACGGATCATGTCGGTACATGGTCGCCAAGATGGCGCGTGTCGTTGATCATGGTCAGGCGTGGGACGTGGTTGGTGACGCGCAGGATGGTGAGGCCGGTGTTGCCATGAAAGCTGAGACGGCCGTATTGGTGTGGAATGTCCAGCACATGCGATACCAGCGCGTTCAATGTGCCGCCATGACTGACAATCGCCACCATCTCGTCGGGGTGGTTATCCACCACGCGCTGGTAGGCCGCCGCGACGCGCTCGCGCAGATGTTCATGTTTCTCGCCGCCGGGGATGTCGATAACGCCCTGGCGCATCCGGGCAAATACATCGGGATAAGCGGCTTGCAGTTCGTCCGTGGCGCGCCCCTCAAAATCGCCTACGTGGCGTTCGCGCCAGGCGGTTTCGCAGACAGGGGTCACGTTCCAGGCCTGGGCCAGGGGAACGGCCGTCATGGCGGCCCGTTGCAGATCGCTGCTGTAAACGGCCGTGCCCGGCCAACCCGCCAATCGCGCGGCCAATGCCTGGGCCTGTGTCTGGCCAACGTCGTCCAGAGGTACATCTAAATGCCCTTGCCAACGCTTCGCCGCGTTGTAGGCCGTCTGTCCATGTCGAATTAGAAGCAGAATGGTTGTCATAGGTGATCGGTGAACCTGTTTTTTAAAAGGTTGGTATTACTACAGACCCCAAGGGTTTGCTCCTGGGAATTGAGATTATTGGGGTATTAAACCCTTGGGGTCTTGTTGGCTTGTTTTTGTGGCCAGACGCGAAATCCAGGTGTCTATGCTGCCCTGGCGAATGCTGCCGGCGACAAGTTGAAACCCGGCGGCGGCTAAGACTGCATCCAGCGCTTCTGGCTGCCAGTAGGTGAAAAAGCGCGAGCGCCGCCGGCCAAATTTATCGGCGGTCCAGCCTTCATCGTCGCCCAGCTTAACGGAAAGGTAGAAAACGCCGCCCGGTTTGAGCAAGGCGGCCAGGTTAGCCAGAACGGCCGTTACCTGCAATCGCGGCACGTGCAGCAGCGAAGCGCACGCCCAAAGGCCATCCCATCCGGCGGCAAAGGGCAAAGCGCGCATATCGGCCTGCACAAAATCCACAGTTACGCCGTGCCGCCGTCCGGCCTGCATCATCCCCCAGGACAAATCCATGCCGACAGCGCGTAAATTGTGGCGGGCGAGAACGGCCGTATCAAACCCCGCGCCGCAGCCTACATCCAACACCCGCCCGCCAGCTCCGGCCAACGCGGCAAACTGCGCCGCCTCCCGCTCCATCATCGAACGATCTTGCCAGCGTTGGGCATATTCAGCCGCAATCCGGTCATATGTGGCAATGGTTTTTTCGATGGGGTCCTGGGTCATCTGGTTTCCTTTCGAGAGTTTTGAGACACGCGCGGCAATCGGAGACTGGAAACAGATGGTCGCCAATCCCGTTTTTTACAAGCAACTGTATCAGATACCGGTTTGGGCCAGCATCGCCGCCACTTCTACCAGCAGCGCGCCGTCGATGAGTGTCATCGGCTTGCCCTGCGCCCAGTCCCGCGCCGACTCAGAGATGTCGGCCGTGGTTACCAGGAAGGCATGGGCAACTTTTTCGTGCATGAGCGTGCCGTACAATTCACGGACAATATCCGGGCCGATGGTGCTTTGATACCGTTTGCACTGCACGATGGCCCGCTTGCCGCCCGCTTTTGCCAGTTCCAAATCCACGCCCTGGTCGCCGCTGCGACCACGCAGCTTAACTTTATACCCTTTGCTGCGGAACAAACGCGCCACGTAGGCTTCAAATTCGGCCGGGCTGAGGGCGTAAAGCTCTTCGAGTGTGGGAACGTGGGCGGCAGGTTGCGGCGACGGCCGTTCGCGCACCAATCGCCACCCCCACACCAGCCACAAGAGCGTCAGGGTAAAAAAGCCAGACGCTTCTAACAGACGCAGGGTATCGGTGAGGCCACGCGGCCAACCGGCGAACCAATCCGGCAAAACAGCATAGTGCAGCAGAAGCCAGAGGAGAAAAACGGCCGTTAACCCACCCAAAACAATACCGGCCACCTGAACCGATAACCTGGGTTGAGCCGCCGACCTGTTCGTCGACGGTGGGGGCGCAATTTGCCAATCAAAACGTGCAATCATAACCGTCCATCCTGCGTTAGGGGTAAACAAAGACGCCGGATTGTAATGTGTTTTGGCCGATAGACCAAAGGCAAATCAGCCGGGCCAGATGGCCGCAAAAGAGCCGCCCGACCGGTTCCTCAGGCAGCGTCGCGCTGCTCCGGCGGCTTGAGCAAGCCGTGAACGCTTTGAACGGTTTGCCACCACTCGTCAATGTCCTGAAAAGTAGCGGCTACATGACGCCGCCAGTCGCCGCCGGGGATGGGCATCATGCCCGGCAGCGCCGCTGCATGACCGATGTAAACCCAGGCGGCATAAGAACGGCCGTCTTCCCCCACCACCTCGCGCGGCTCCCGACAATACGCCGAGGCCGTTGGCTGCGCCGGATCGTATCCTTCCAACTCATCCAGCTTTGCCAGGATGGTGTGATATTGGTCCGGCTGCAACGTTATCAGACAGCCGACCACATTTTCCTCACCCTCTTCCACCAACATCGGGAAAGCGCCTAAATCGTAGAGACGGCCGTTAGCCAACGTGGCGTCTTGCTGCGAAACGATGCCATCGCCCCACAAATGCGCGTTCGGTTGGCCGGGCAGCAGCGTGCCATACACAAAAAAAGGCAAAAACCTGGGCGTCGATTTCATGCTCATAGTTTGTTATAATCCTTCCGGTTTGCCGCCAATTGTCGTGAGACACTTGGTCATTGTCAATTAACAATTTCCCCGCCCTCGTAGCTCAATGGATAGAGCAACCGCCTCCTAAGCGGTAGATTCAGGTTCGAGTCCTGGCGGGGGCATACTGGCAAGAGGAACGCCCCAAGTCTGGCATCAAAATTGGCGTGACCAAAAATTGGTCGAAAATTCCTTAAATCAGGGATTGACGACAGACTTGGACAATGCTATACTCTCTTTGGCTCCCCCCCCAGAGGTGGTCGAACTAACGCCCGTTAGTTCGCCACCTCATACTTTTTTAAACGGGGGCGTCACCCACACCAAATCAGCCCACGCAACCCCCAACTCATTTCGCCCATGACGAACAAATCGACTCCACAATTGGTTACGGCCGTGCCCATCATCAACCAGACCGGGCTTATTCATCGCGTGCAACAGCCGCCAGGGAGTGGGCCATTTCCCACGGTGGTGCTGCTGCACGGCCGTTCCGGCAATGAAGACGTGATGTGGGTCTTTGCGCAAAGCTGCCCGCGTGATTGGCTTCTGGTCGCTCCGCGCGCCATCAAACCAGACCCTGACGGTGGTTTTGCCTGGCATCCGCGCAGCCACGATGAGTGGCCGACACTAGCGCAGTTTGAACCGGCGGTAACGGCCGTAACCCGCTTCATCCACGCCCTACCCGCCCTATACCACGCTGACCCGCAGCAAATTTACCTCATGGGCTTCAGCCAGGGGGCAGCGACAGCCTATGCTACCGCCATGCGGCAGCCCGGATTGGTGCAGGGGATTGCGGGCCTGGTAGGATTTGTGCCAGAGGAAAGCGAGGTGGGGGTGGAAACGGCCGTGTTACACAACCTGCCTATCTTCATGGCTGTTGGCAAGGAAGATCCGCTTATTCCCTACCAGCGAGCCAGAGCAAGCGCGCAAACGCTAACAACCGCCGGGGCCAGCCTCACCTATCGCGACTACGACACCGGTCATCGCCTAAATGCCGCCGCCATGCACGATCTAAAAGCCTGGTGGCGAGCGCGGCGCGAATCAATTGGCAAAAATTAGGGGGGTTATTCCGCTTTTGCTGTCATAACAGCACGGACGGCCGGGGCGGCAAGAAATTTTTCCCGCAATTGCACATCTTCAAGGGGATACATAATCTGATCAATCACTTCAGCGGCAATCCGATTGTGCGTTTCTGCTAAAGGCGCAATGCCCACAATCTGCGCCAGCCCGGCATGAAGCTGCCAGATAAGGTTCTGCTGGTGTGTCTCATGAGCCAGAAAAAGAGCCTGCTGCCAAACTTGCTCCGCAGCCACTGCTTCCTCCAACTGCTGATAACACAAACCCAGGCCATACAAAGCGCGCGCTTCAAAATGCCGCGCTTTGATCCGCTCCGCCTCCAGCCGCATGGTTTGGGCATATGGCATAGCCACTTGCGGCCTCCCACTCTCCAATTCCGCATAAACCAGCGAATCCAACACCTGCAGCCGAACATCCTGGTCGCCATTTGTTTCGCTGAGCTGTAGGGCATCGTGCAGGTAGGCCAACCCTTCATCCATCTGGCCAATTCGGCACAAATCTACACCCAAATTGCGCAAGAGGTCATCTTTTGGCGAGGTGAAGTGCGTCTGAGTAATCAGGTCCAGAGCTTCCCGATGATATGCCAGCGCTTGTTCAAAATCGAACAGGTATTGGTAACATTCGCCCAGATTATTCAGCAGCGTGGCGTGCAGCACATCGCTGATGTGGGCCGATTCTTGCAGCGCGCGTTGGAAAGCCTGAATGGCTTTGTCGATATGCCATTGATCCATTCGCACAACGCCAATCCAGTTGTTGGTGCGGGCCACTTCGGTGCGATTGTTGATCTGGTCAAAGAGGGCCAGGGCTTTTTGCATGTTGTTGATGGCGTCTTCGGTGCGTCCGAGATGCGCGTAGGCCCGGCCCAACACCTGAAAGGCGGCGGCGCGGCCGGCCGAATAATTCAGCGCTTCGGTAAGTTCCAGAGCTTCGCGGCAGGCTTGCAGGGCGTCGTCGTAACGTCCCATGCTGTTGTATTGGTTGGCCAGCAGAGCCAGCGCATCGACGGCCTGCTCGCCAGAACCGGCGTCCATGTAGATTTGTTGGAAGCAAGCCAGCGCAGCCTGTTGATGGCCCAGTAACCGGTGGAGACGGCCGTTCTCTCTCAGCGCCTCTAGCCGAATTTCACGCGCCTGCGGGTCCGCCAAAGCCCCATCGGTTTCAGCGATGAGTTCGGCGTAAAGCTGCATGGCAGCATCATTGGCCTGCCCATTTCGGGCGGCGGTAGCGCGGTTCAGCAAATCTAAGAGATGGTCGGTTTCCATGATGTTTCCCTGGCTCGAAGTTTAGCACAATTGAAAACGGGAAACACACCCAACCTACCACGCACTACCTGATTTCACGCTCAGGTCACGAACGAGGCTGTCAAAATGTCCGAAACGGCCGTTGCCCCATCCCCTCCTCAGCCAACCTTCCGGCAAACTCTCAGCAATTACCCATATGGGCCTTGACAGACGGCACGCGGTTATGCTTTAATACAAGCGAACGTTCGGGCGAACGTTCGCTTAAACGGTTTTCACCCGTTTGTTAACAGAGGAAGGCGACTTCATGACCCGAATCACCATCAAAGATGTGGCGGCGCGCTCTGGCGTCAGCTACCAAACTGTCTCTAAAGTGCTGAACAACCAGGGCAACGTCTCGGCCGAAACCGAGGCGCGCATCTGGCAGGCGGTGAAAGAACTGGGCTACAAGCCCAACATCAGCGCCCGCAATTTGCGCACGCAGTCTAGTAATCTCATCGGTTACGCCTGGCAGCGCAGTGTAGACGATTCCCCCCGCCCGATTCTGGACCAATTCCTGTATGATGCCGTCTACACATTTGAGCAGCACGGCTATCACCTGCTCACGTTCCTCGTCGACGTAGACGACAAGCCAGAGGCGCCCATTTATAAGGAGTTGTACGACCGTCGGCAGGTGGAGGGGTTCATCCTGGCCGACACCAACCACAACGACCCGCGCATTGCCTATCTGATGGAGCAGAATATCCCGTTTGCCAGTTTTGGCCGGGCAAACACCGAGTGGGATTTTTGTTGGGTGGACATCGACGGCCGTCACGGCCTGCGCAGTGTGGTCGATCATCTCATCCAGCGCGGCCACCAGCGCATTGGCCTGCTCACCTGGCCGGAAGGCTCGGAAGCGGGCGCGTACCGCGAGGAAGGTTTTGCCGCCGGCCTGCGCGAAGCCGGCCTGGAACTGCGGCCGGATTGGGTGCTGCGCGGCAACAACACGGTACAGTTTGGCGCGGTGGGCATGCAGCATTTTCGCAGTTTGCCTGAGGCGGAACGGCCAACGGCCGTGGCTTGCGTGTCCGACCTCATCGCCATTGGCGCTCTAAACGACGCCAGCGCGGCCGGCCTGATTGTCGGCCAAGACATCGCCATCACGGGCTACGACGATATTCCGATGGCCCAATACTTCACCCCGTCCCTGACCACCGTCCGCCAGCCCATCGCCACAGTCGGGCAGCAAGTTGTCGATCTGCTGCTCAAACAAATCAAAGGGCAGCCCATCGCGGAAAAAGGCATCCTACTCAAACCAGAACTGGTCATTCGAGAATCAAGCTAAACGCCCAAAACCGACCCATCACAGCCAAAATTACGTGGAGAAACAGAACTCATGACATTGCAGGCGGTCATTTTTGATTTAGACGGCGTCATTACCGACACGGCCGAATTCCACTATCTGGCCTGGAAAAAGCTGGCCGACGAAGAAGGGCTGCCGTTCGACCGGACCCTTAACGAAAAGCTGCGCGGCATCTCCCGGCGGGAATCGTTGATGATTATTTTAGACGGCCGTTTCCTGCCCGAAGAAACCATACTTAAACTCATGGTGCGCAAAAACATCTATTACCAGCAAATGTTGACCCAAATTTCCCCGGCCGACCTGCTGCCCGGCGTGGCCGACCTGCTGGACGAACTGGACGCCGCCGGTATCCCCTACGCCATCGCCTCCGCCAGCCGCAACGCGCCATTTGTGGTCCAGCGCCTGGGCATCGCGGAGCGGTTAGGCGTGCTGGCCGACGGCCGCAGTGTGGATGATCCCAAACCGGCCCCCGATCTATTTCGCTTTGCCGCCGCCCAATTGAACGTGCCGCCGGGCGGCTGCCTGGTGGTGGAAGACGCCGCCGCCGGGGTCCAGGCGGGACTGACAGCGGGCATGATGACTCTGGCTCTGGGGCCGGCCGACCGTTTCGCCGACCTGCCGGCGATTGCGAACCGCCGCGACAGCCTGGAAAATGTGACCTTGGACGAGCTGCGGGCGATGACGGCCGTTGATCCGCAATGGGTCGTCACCCAGCCAACCTTTGATCCGGCCGCGCAGCACCACATGGAAACCGTGTTCACTCTGGGCAATGGTTATTTCAGCACCCGCGGCGCGTTCGAGGAAGGGTATCCCGACGACAAAGCCATCACCTTTGCCCACGGCATCTTCGACGACATGCCGGTGAGCTTTACCGAACTGGTCAACATGCCCGACTGGCTGGATACGACCATTTGGGTGGACGGCGCGTCGTTTCGGCTGGACCAGGGCCAGGTTTTGCACTTTTTCCGGCAGATGGATCTGCGCCAGGGCATTTTGCGCCGCGACGTGCGTTGGCAGGCGCCATCCGGGGCCATCGTTGACCTGACCTTTGAGCGGTTTGCCAGTTATGCGGCCGAACATGTGGGGGCGCTGCGACTGTTGGTAACGGCCGTTAACCAACCCTGCCACATCGCCCTGCACACAGGCATCAACGGCCACGTCGCCAACGAAGATTTGTTGCACTGGCGTCTGCTGGACCAGGGCGCAGACGAAAATGCCGCCTGGCTGCACAGCCGCACGCGCAAAACGGGGATAGAGGTGGGCACGGCCGTGGCCGTCACCCATTCCGGCGGCGCATACTGCCTGGCCCAAGATTGCCCCGGCCAGCCGCGCCTGCGCCTGGAACAAATGCTCAACGCTGGCCAAAGCTTGCAGGCCGATAAATTGATCGGCTACGCCGCCAGCCGCGACAATGAACCAGATGCGCCAAACGTCGTCGCCCGCGCTCAGGCTTATCTGCAAAACCAGACCTACGATGGGCTGCGCGCCGCCCACGTGGCCGCCTGGCGGCAGGTTTGGCAGGTCAGCGACGTCGTCATCGAAGGCGATCCTGAGGCGCAGTTGGCCCTGCGGTTCAACTTATTCCAACTGTTCGCCGCCGCGCCGCAGCACGACGAACGGGTGAGCATTGGCGCGAAGACGCTCAGCGGCTACGGCTATCGGGGCCACGTTTTTTGGGATACGGAGATTTTTATCCTGCCGTTTTTCAGCTACACGCAGCCGCACATTGCCCGCAACATGCTGCTGTATCGTTACCACACGCTGGCGGGGGCGCGGCGCAAAGCGGCGCGCAACGGCTATGCCGGGGCGCAG
>JAKQCM010000396.1 GCA_029559155.1 Chloroflexota bacterium | reverse complement strand
AGGATTTTGGATGCGGTTTTGCTGGATTGAGGGAAGTGGCGATTTACGATTTACGATTTACCATTTACGATTGGCGATTTACGATTTACGATTAATCCGGTCCCTGATCCCTAAGCCCCGGCCGTCAGTCCCAAATTTCAGAAAGCGCCTTTGCCGCGCAGCACCACCCAGGGCGTCTTGAACAATATGTAGAAGTCCATCCACAACGAGTAGTTTTGCACATAGTAGATGTCGTCGTCGCTGTGCAGGTGCATGGGCTTGTCGGAACGGCCGTTTACCTGCCACCAGCCCGTCATCCCCTGCGGCACGGCAAACCGTTTGTGCTGCCACGGCTCATATTCCGTCAGCAGCCAGGGCATCTCCGGGCGCGGCCCCACCAGACTCATGTCGCCTTTTAGCACATTAAAAAACTGCGGCAGCTCATCCAGGCTCGACCGGCGCAAAAACTGACCCACCCGCGTCACACGCGGATCGTTGGGCTGCTTGTGAATCAGCTCCCCGTTGCCGTTTGTGTGGTTCACGTCGGCCTGCATCTCCTCCGCCCCTTCAACCATCGAACGAAATTTGAACATGGCAAAGAGACGGCCGTTCTCCCCCACCCGCTCCTGCCGAAAAATAACCGCTCCCGGCGAATCTAGCCGCACCAGCAGGGCAATCAACCCCATCACCGGCAGCAGCAGCAGCGTCATGATGCCGCCCAACGTCAGATCAAAAATGCGCTTCATCAACCGCTGGTAATCATTCAAAGCCGGGTCCCGCAGATTAATCATCGGAACCCCGCCAAAATCATCCACTGTGGCCCGGTACAACGTCAGGCTGAAATAATCCGGCACCACCCGCAGCCGTACCGGTAAATCGCTCAGGCTCAACACCAATTTATTCACCTGCCCATAGGCCCGGCGCGGCAAGGCAATGACCACATTATCAATATTATTTACCTGCACAACTTCGCGGGCATTCTGGATGTTGCCCAAAATCGACAAGTTGGCTTCCCGTTTATTGGCGTCGTCATCCAGATAGCCGATCAGGCGCAAACCGGCGAAGGCGTAGGCTTCAATCATCTCGCCCACGCGCTGTCCCACTTCACCCGCGCCCACGATCAACACACGCTGTTCCGCTTCGCGCACCCGCCCCATCTTAAACAATACGCGGGCAATGATGCGCCAGCCGAGCAAAAAAAACATATTGAGGATAACAAATGTTATGAACAACCAGCGCGAAACGTCCCGGAAAGCCAGATAAAGCATACCGGCCACCACCAATGCGGCAAACGCGCTAGAGAGGGTGACATGTTGCAATTCGTCTACGGCTTTGTACGTGCGCTTGGGATCGTAAACCGACGCCAGCAGAAAAACCATCACCCACAACACAGGAATGATGACAAAAAGGATCAGGGGGATTCTCACTTCGCCAACGATGAGAAAGGGCAATGAAAGTAAGTATGGTCGCAATTTGAATGCTATTACCAGGGCCAGAAAGGTCAACCCCCCATCCAAAAACATGGATAAGATAGCAAAATTTACCCCAAATCGACGAAACATCTTCTTATCTCTCCTCCCTTATGTCTTGTCAAATCTCAGGCACTTGCAACAACTCTAAGGGTCTCGCACGTTGCGACACGACATATCCGAGTAGTGAATTTGTCAGCAGGCATAACAGCTTAATTCAGATTTGAAACGCATAAATGACGATGGTACCGACAAGTAGCGATGGTGGACTGTTGCAAAGCAAACCTATTCTAATCAAATCTGCATCCTTTGTCTAACATTTCACAAACGGCCGGAATTCTCAATTTAGATCAGGCATTCGTGCGAAAAAGGTAATTTCTTTGCAATTGATGTTGAACCGTCATGCTGAGCGGAGTCTTCGGAGCGAAGCATCCCACTCCACCACAAGAACGGGATGCTTCGGAGGACCTCAGCATGACACTTGTCTGGTTAAACTGAGAATTGCTGCAAACGGCCGTCTCCCATCCACCTCTTTATTTAGTCGGCTAACAGACCCTCCAGGTCACGGCTTACCGCATAAAGTGAGGCGTACACAGCGTGGGTAAAGCTGAAATCGGCTTCTTGCGTGTCTCGATTGGGGACCGCCACCGTTTTCATGCCGGCGGCGACCGCCGCCTGACAGCCGGGGCGCGAATCTTCTAACGCCAGACAGCGCGTTGGGTCTACGCCCAAACGCTGCGCCGCCAGCAAGTAAATGTCGGGCGCCGGTTTGCCGTGCGTCACTTCGTCGCCGGCGGCGACGGCGGCGCAGGCAGCCCGCAAGCCTAGCTGCTCTAAAATGGCCTGGGCATGTTGCTGCGGGCTGGATGTGGCCACCGCCCAGGGCAGCCCGCGCCCGGCAACGGCCGTTACCAATTCCATCAATCCGGGCATAGACGGCACGCCTTGCGCCCGACGCACGGCAAATAATTCGTTTTTATAGGCGGCTAACGAAACGGCCGTATATGGCAGCTCATACCGATCCAGCAGCAATTGCGCGCTCTCCACCGTGCGGCGGCCAATCATCTGCAGGTAAACCTCATCGGTTAAGGTTTGCCCGTGCTGGTCCACAATGGTCGCCCAGGCGGCGCGCGCCAGAGGTTCCGTATCGACCATCAAGCCATCCATATCAAAAATAACTGCGCATCGCTGCATCCTATTCTTCCTCATCCGCGCCAATCAGCGCGGGTAAACTGGCCGCCGGGCGCAGGCGGAAACGAAACTGCACGCGCCCCAGACCAATCTGATCACCGTCTTGCAGCAGTTGGGGCGCCAGGCCCACACGGCCGTAATTATGGAAGGTGCCGGCCGCGCTGCCTTCGTCATAAAGCCAATACTCGTCGCCTTGCTGCAAGATGCGCGCATGAAGGCGGGCCACGCTGGCGTCGGCCAACACCAGGTCGGCCACGGCCGTGTCCCGCCCAATGCTCGTATTGGCCTGCGTCAACACAATCAAGCCCGCCGTGCCAATATCGCCCAAAAATGGTTCCAGCACGGCCATCATCAGCACCGGCTCCGCCGCCGGTTCTGCCGCCGCTGGGGCTGCCGTTTCCGTTTCCACCGGCGGTTTGGCAGCGGCCTTGCGGCGTTTGCGCCGCCAGAGTAACAACGCCGCCACAAGGCCCAACCCCAACAACAGCCATACCCAGGCGGTAGATAGCAAATCGGCGGCGGGCACGGCCGTTTTCACAGGTGTCGGTGTGGCGGTAGGCGTAGGCAGCGGCGTGGGCGTGGGCGGCAGCGGCCGTTCTTCCACCACTTGCACAACCGCCGGCGCGGACTTGGCCGTGAAGCCCAATTCGTCGGCCGCCTGCACCACAATTTCATACGCGCCGGAAACGGCCGTGCGCACGTCCCAATCTAGCAAAAGCTGCCCGGCGGCGTCCAAAGCCAATGTTTCCGGGGTAGCCTGCGGCACGCCATTGACCGTCCAGGCCAGCCCGGCCAAGGCGCGCGGTTTGCCATCCGGCCAGGAAACCGTTAGCGGCAGCGGCACGCGCTGCGGCTGCAAATCCATCAACGGCGTATCGGGCGCGCTGCCTTCTCGTTGGATCGATGGGTTGAGCGGCGTCACCGCGATCTGCGGCGGCAGCAGTTCCAGGTCTAGCGTGGTCAGGTCGCGCACCTCGCCCAGGTTCAGCGAAATGGGATATTGGCCGCTTTGCCGCTGGAGCGATTCGTATTGCAGTTGCAGTTGTTGACCTTGCTGCGCCCAAATTTCATAAATGGCGTCGCCCGCTTCCGGCTGAGGCATGTGCAGGGTCATGGCGGTGGTCGGCTCGGTCAGGCGATTAGCGCGAAAAATCTCGTCGGCGTCGGCGCGCGCGCCCAAGATGGCTACAAAAAGCGGCAGGTCGATGGTTTGCGCCTGCTGTACCAGGTCGTCGAAGGGCAGTTGCACGTGAATTTGCCCGGCGTCGGTGAGCAAGAGAATGGCCTGGTAACGGCCGTCGGCCGTTTGTCCGGCCATCTGCGTAATGGCCTGGTTCATCATCCCGTTCAGCGGCGTGGGATTCACCAGCAGCGGCCCGGTTTGTTGGATGGCGGCAGCAACGGCGGCGGGATCGGTTTCGTTTTGGATGAGGAAACGGCCGTTTTCCCCCGCTTCGTCCGGCAGCACAATCGACACCCGATCCAGTCCGGTCGGGTCCATAAACTCTTCAGCAAAGCGGGTAATGGTCGCCTGCACTTTTTGCCAGCGCGTCTGGCCGCTGTCGTCGTCTACGTCTAACATGGTCCCGTTGGCGTCGATCACAAAGGTCACATCGACGCCGACAGGCACGGTGGTCGCCGTAAAAGCAACCGGGATGCCGTTCTCGCGCAAGCTGAGGCTGGCCGGATCGGCCATCGGTCCTCCAGGCGGCGCAAGGGTGATAACGTTGACCGTTACCTGGGGGAAATGTTGGTCATCGACGGCCGTGATACGAATGACCGTCGGCGGCGGGTTTTGGCCGGAAACGGCCGTTACCCCCAGACCGGCTGCCAAAACAGCCAGCAGCCCAATAATCAGGTTGGCAGTTTGCCAAAGTGGACGGGTTCTTTTCGGGTGCGTTCTCATACATTTTAATGGCGGAATGTGTTTGATTATGTTTACTTTCTGCCCCTGGTTTGATATTATACAGGCAACTGCCGGAAGCTAACGAATCCGAGCCGATAATCATTTCGACAGGAATGTTACGATTGCCCCACAAAGTTTAATCAAAACAAGGTGGCAGTCGTAGCCTGGCAAACCCCAAGAGGCAGCAATTATGCACCAAACGATCCAGGAACGGCCGTCTTTTATACTCCTTCTCCTCGTCCTCTTTCTGAGCATCAGCCTGACGGGGACCCGCGTGCTGGCGCAGGAAAGCCAACCTGCGCCGCCCCACCTGCATATCACCGACACCAACACCACCAGCCCGCCCAGCATCGAGCTGCAAGCCTACGGCATCAACAGCGACGGAACCGCGCTACCATTTTCGGCCAATTCGCTGGTCGTTGACCACGGCGGGCAAACAGTAACGCCAGAAATAGCCGGAACCAACAGCGTCGGCACGCTCACCGTTTTTCTGATTGATATTCCGCCGGGCGTCAGCGACCAGATTCCGGCCATTCAGGACGCCATTTTACAATTCGCCGCCGAACCCACCATGCGCGAAGGCGTGGATTATGTGGCCGTCTATAAAGTAGGCGAATCGGACCCCACCCAACTTTTGGCGCCAACCAATTTTCACAACAGTGTGCGCAATTTGTTCGCCAGCGCCCTGACCCCCGAAACAGGCGCGACGGCGCTGATCGACAGCACTATGTCGCTGCTGGATCAAATGGACGGGCTGAAGCCAAACCCGGCCATGGTCGCTTCTCTGGTGATCATGTCTGATGGCACGGACGCCGTCAGCAACCAGTTCAAAGATATCGACGTAGCGCCGCGCGCCGCCTTGCTGGGCATTCCCGTCCACACGATTTGGCTGACAAACACGGATCTGCCGCCCGTTGGGCAAGAAATCGGACAAAATTACCTCAGCAGCGTCTCCGCCGGCTCGCGCGGTCTGGCGGCGCGCATGGAAAATGCGGGCGAACTGCCGCCCATCTGGCAGCGTATCGCCAGTTTCCGCGACCAAACGCGCCTGCGCTATGTGGTGGAAAATATGGGCGGCGGCGAAGCCACCGTGGTTTTAAGCCTGGCGGACAACCCGGATGTGCGCGCCGAAACAACGGTCACTGTGTCTGGCAGCATTCCCAGTATTGTGATTAACCTACCGCCAGAAAGCCGATTATTGACCCTGCCCAACCTGGATGATCCGGTGAAGCTGCGGTTTACAACGGCCGTTTCCTGGTTAGATGGCGTCGAGCGCAGCGTCGATGCAGCCCAGCTCATCGTCAACAGCCAGGTCATCCAAGACATTCCCATTGCCGACCTGCCTTCCTTTGAAGCCGAAATCAACAACCTGATTTTTGGCGACAACAGCGTCCAGGTCGCCATTTTGGACGACCAGGGCATTCCAGTCACCAGCCCGCCCATTCTCTTAACCGTCCAAGAAGGCAGCCGCGAAATCCCCCCCGAATTAGCCACCGGCAGCAGCTTAGGCGGCATCTTTAGAACCTTTTTAATCCTTCTGCTGATCGTGGCTGTAGTCGGCGGCCTTATTTTCCTGGCCCGTCGTCAGGGCTGGCTCAAGAAACTTCCGGCCAGCGCCGGCCCCAAACGTGAAAAACCGGTCGCCGCCGCCTACAATCAACCCACCAGTGAGGACTACGCCAACGAACCCGTCGTCACCTCTACCGAACCGCTCGCTTACCTGGAAATCTTAGAATCGGTCACACGGATGCCCGATTATTTAGCCCTCACAGCCAGTCTGGTCAAACTCGGCCGTTCCCCGGCCCAGGCCGACATCGCCTTCGAAAATGACATCACGGTTTCCCGGCTGCATGCCAGCCTGCATTTGGAAGGCACACATTTCCGCATTTTCGATGAACGATCAACCAGCAGCACCTGGGTCAACGAACAACAAGTGCCGGAATATGGCATTCAACTCATGGATGGGGACGAAATTCATCTAGGAGCTGTCCACTTACGCTATCGGGAGGCTTAACATCATGGATTCACTTTTGAGCAATGTTTCCGGCCGTCTCTACATCGTCATTGGCTTGTTTATCCTCATTTGGGGGCTGCGTCTCATAGACGGCCTGCTGCTGCGCAACCGGTTGAACCAACGATTTGCTATCCAGCCGCGCACATCTTTTCGGCTGCTGCCTATTCTCATCGCGCCTTTTTTGCACAAAGATTTTAAGCATATCATGTCGAACACCATCCCTTTCCTGGTGTTGGCTTATCTGGTGATGGTTCCGAACACCATTGCTTTTTGGGTGGTAACGCCCATTGTTATGGTAACCAGTGGCCTGGGCATCTGGTTTTTTGGTAAATCGGGCACGGCCCATATCGGTGCCAGCAGCCTTATTTTAGGTTATTTTGGGTATGTGCTGGGGAATGGCATTCTGCCTCCGCGTGATTTTGTCTCCATTCTGATCGCCATTGGGGTGCTTGTACTGGGCGTCTTCTTTTATGGCGCGTTTGGCATGCTCAAACAGATTGCGCCCGGCAAAGAAGGCATTTCCACGACCGGCCATTTGTTTGGCTTCTTGGGCGGATTTTTGGCTGCCTGGCTGGTCAGTTTGCTTGCCGGTTAATGGTTGCGCTTACGGCCGTTCAAAACGAAACCATAGCCGCGAACACGCACAGCTTTTTGTTGGGCGCGGCAGGCACAGGCAAAACAACCGCTTTGCAGCAGCGCCTGCTGCGTCTGCTGGCAGACGGGGAGCCAGCTTACACCCTGTTGGTTTTGGTCGCCGAGCCGGAACACCAACAGGAATACCTGGACGCCGTACACCAATCGGGCCTCGGCCCTTACGCTGACCTGAAAATTACCACTTACACGCAACTGGCGCAGGAAATGGTGGCCTTGTTTTGGCCGCTGGTAGCCCGGCCAGGCGGGTTTGTTCATCCTTACCGTCCTCCCGCTTTTCTCAGTTATGATCTGGCCCAATTGTTAATGTGGGGCATCATCTCGGCGATGCTGCGCGAGGGAGCTTTTTCCGATTTGCGGCTGCGCCCGCAGCAAATTGTGAGCCAGTTGTTGGATACGTTGAATCGGGCGGCGTTGAATGGCCTGAGCCTGGAAGCGGCTATCGATCGGCAGATCGACACCTGGGTGGGAGAAGCGGAGCGAGTACGGCATTTGCAGGATGCAGCCACGGCCGTTTCCCAATTCCGCCGCCACTGCCTGTCTCACAGCCTGCTCGATCTCTCGCTGGCCGTGCAAATGTTCGATACGCAGCTTGTCAAACACCCTGAATTTCATCGCTATTTCCGCGAACGTTTCCGCCACCTGATTGTGGACAACATCGAAGAGCAGACCCCGGCCGGCCAAAACTTTGTCACGCAGCTCATGCACTCAACGCAAACAACGGCCGTCGCCTACGACGACGGCGGCGGTTACAAACGCTTCATGGCCGCCGATCCGTCGGGAGCCAAACGCTTGCGGCTAAACTGCAAGCTGGCTTTCGATTTCGCCCAGAACTTTGTCGCCGCGCCAGAGATGATCGCGCTCTCGAATCTGGTAGAAAACTTTCTGATGCACACCAACCTGCCCACGCTGGGGGCAGAAAAGGCGGTGGAACGGGTGGTAAACGGCCGTTACCGCCGCGACATGACCTCTCAACTTGCGCCTCTCCTCGCCAATCTCGTCGATCAGGGAACGCCAACCAATCAAATAGCCATCATCGTCCCCTACATCGATGGCGCGCTCCACTACCTGCTCACCCAGGCCCTCCAAGAGACCGGCCTGCCCTACTTTTTGCTGCGCCGCCGCTCCAGCCCGCGCGAAGAACCGCGCATCCGCGCCTGGCTCACCTGGCTCGCCCTGGCCTATCCAACCTGGGGCCTCGCTCCGTCTGAATACGATGTCGCCGAAGCCCTCACGCTAAGCATCAGCGGCCTTGATCCCGCCCGCGCTGCCCTTATCGCCGAACGCCTTTACCAATCCAAAGGACCACGCCTGCTGCCTGGCAGCGAACTGCCCGATTGGCTTGCGGAACGCATCGGCGCGCACACCATAAACCTGGTAGAAGAACTCCGCCTCTGGCTGGAAGCGCAAAGCCCGGCGCTGCCCATTGATGCCTTTCTCTACAACCTGTTCAACGATCTGCTGGCGCAGCCCCGTTTTCGCCCCGAACCGGATATATCCGGCGCGGCCGTGTGCGATTGGCTGGTCCAGTCGGCCACCCGCCTCCGACAGTCGGCGCAAGCGATTGGGTTAACCACCCCGGCTGAAATTGGCGTCACCTTTATCGATGGCGTCAATCAAGGCCTTGTCACCGCCAATCCCCCTGAATTGGGCGACCCACCCGACCCCAACGGCATTATGATCTCCACCATTTACGGCTACCTGCTGGCGGGACAACGGGTAACTTACCAGGTATGGCTGGAAACGGCCGCTACCGGCTGGTGGGACATACCCAAACAACCACTTAGCAATGCCTTTGTCCTGGCCCAAAGCCGCCAACCAATTCTCTGGAGTACCGAAGAAGAATTTGCCATTCGCAACGAACTCCTCAGCAACATCATTCGCGGCCTCACAAACCGCTGCACAGGTCGCATCATCCTGGCAAATAGCGACCTGGACCGGCGCGGTCTGCGCCAGGAAGGCCCCCTCTGGCGCGCCCTCCAGCCCGCCCGCAAAGCATAAACAAGCACCCCAGAAACTAAAAAGCCCTGCCCATGATTAACCAAGGGCAGGGCTTTTGCATCACGCAAACAAGGCCAGCGTCACGCAGTCTGATCCGTTTCGGACAACTGGGCTTTGTATTCTTTCACCAAATCCCGCTTCAATACCTTCCCCACCGTTGTTTTTGGCAGCTCGCTGCGGAATTCAATCAACCGCGGATATTTATATTTGGCCAATTGCGTCTTAGACCACTCGACAATTTCCGCTTCCGTGGTGGCGTCGCCTGGTTTTTTGACGATCCAGGCCTTCACCGTTTCACCGCGCTTCGGATCTGGCACACCGGCAACGGCCGCTTCCACCACCGCCGGATGCATCATGAGAACCTCTTCGATCTCACGCGGGTAAACATTATACCCACCGGCGATAATCATATCTTTCTTGCGATCTTCAATATAGAAGTAACCTTGCTCATCCATGCGGGCAATATCGCCGGAATACAACCAGCCATCACGCAGCGAATTGACCGTTTCGGTAGGCATGTTCCAGTAACCCTTCATCACCGTCGGCCCTTTAATCAGCAGTTCGCCAACCTCGCCAACCGGCAAATCCTTCTCGCCTTCGGCCGCATCCACAATACGGCATTCCACACCGGGCAGCGGCAAACCAATAGAACCTTCACGGTTTTCCCCTTCGATGGGATTGCAGTGGGTGGCCACGAATGTTTCTGTCATGCCAAACCCTTCAACCAACTTACCGCCGGTCAATTCTTCAAATCGGCGCTTGGTTTCCATAAGCAGCGGCGCAGACCCGGAGATGCAAGCGCGAATCGACGTGACATCATATTTGCCAGAAGCGACATCAGGATTATTGTTGATGGCAATGTACATGGCCGGTACGCCGGGGAAAAGCGTCGGTTTGTATTTGTCGATGGTGCTCAATAAATCCTTTTGGTCCCGCGGGTCAGGCACAATATACAGGGTAGCGGCCATTGTCGCCGATAAAATCATGGTTGTGATCATGCCATACGAATGGAAAAATGGAATGGCCCCCACAAAGCCTTCTTTCGCTTCTTCCCACTCCAACCACTCTTTCAGCATGGCGATATTTGCCGCCAGGTTTTTATGCTGCCCAATCGCGCCTTTGGCCAGACCGGTTGTGCCGCCGGTATATTGCAGCATCGCCAAATCCTCGTTGGTTACGGTCACTTTGGCCTGCGGCGAACGCCGCCCCAAGGCGAGAAAGTCGGGGAAACTCATGTCGCCTTGCTCTGGTTTTACCTGATCGCCGCCTTTTTTCTCGCGCAGCAAGGTAAAGAGGATTTTTAGCATGGCGGGGAAGTACTCTTTGATATTGGCAACGATAATTCGCTTGACCTGGGTATGGCCTTTACGCTGAACGCTCTTTAAAAGAGGGTAGTACCGGCTCATGACAAATACGGTCTCTGCGCCGCAATCTGCCAGTTGGTGTTCCAATTCCCGCTCGGTATACAGCGGGTTGGTGGCAATGACAATGCCGCCGGCCTTCATGATACCAAAATAGCTGATCACAAACTGGGGCGTGTTGGGCATATAAATGACGGCGCGATCCCCTTTTTTGAAGCCGCTGGCAACTAAAGCGGCCGCAGTGGCGTCTATTTGCTCTTTGAACGTTTGGTACGTCAGGGCCTTACCTTTGTAATTGATGGCTGCGTGTTGGGGATATTTGCGGGCGACGCCATCCAACATATCAAGGATGGTTTCCTGAGGGATGTCAACCGTCGCCGGAACGCCTTTATCATACATTTTCAACCAGGGTTTATCTGCGTATGTCATTTCCATTGTTGGGTTCTCCTTCTATATTCACTGACAACTTACCTGCCGGCGCCTCCCCTAAGGGTCTGTATGTTTTTTACCTGGTAAGATTGGTCCAATCTGGGAGATTGGACCAATCTGCAAACTCAAAAGTTAATGACGCACAGACTCTTAGGCTGTATTAAGGGAATGGCAGCTCCTCTTTCATCCATGGACAAATAGTATCACAAAACCTATCGTCTCTTGTAAAAAATACACCATGTTCCTGGCTGGAAATTGAGAAAATCGTTGGGTCTTCCAACCGGAGTCGGATCGTAAACAATGGGCCGGTTCGGCGTTGGATATGGTTCGTTTATGGTTTGGTTCGACGGTATACTTGTTGTTGCTGTACGGCCGTTTCCGCCTTTACAGCCTACCAGGAGAGAACAACATGGTCGAAGAGCAACTCATCGCCTTTCAGGGCGAACCAGGCGCCTATTCCGAACAAGCCGTGCGGCAGCATTTTGGCGCGCAAGCGCGCACCCTGCCCTGTCGCACATTTACCGAAATTTTTGAAGCGCTGCATAACGGCCGTGTCACCCACGGCATGTTACCCGTCGAAAACTCCCTCGCCGGTACCGTCGTCCCCGCCTACGACCTGCTCATGGACCACGACCTTTCCGTCCAGGCGGAGGCCATCGTCAAAGTAGAACACTGCCTCATGGCCCCCGCCGGTTCCCATCTTAGCGACATCAAACGCGTAAAATCCCATTACCAGGCCCTGGCCCAATGCGAACAAACCCTGCGCCGCCTGGGTATTACCCCCATCGACTACTACGACACGGCCGGCGCAGCCCGTGATCTGGCCGCCAATCCGGAACCCGGCACAGCAGCCATCGCCAGCGAACTGGCCGCCCAAACCTACAACCTGGAAATTCTTGTGCGCAACCTGGAAGACCTGGACTTTAATTTCACCCGCTTTTTTGTCCTCGGCAAATCCACGCCGCCCCGGCGCGATCCCAGCAAAACGTCGATCATCTTCACCACGCGCCATGTCCCCGGCGCGTTATATGCCGTGATGGGTGAACTGGCCAGCCGCAACATCAACCTGACCAAGATCGAATCGCGCCCTCGGCGCAACCGTCCCTGGCATTACCTGTTTTACGTGGATTTTGAAGGGCACGAAGATGACCCACTGGTGCGCGAAGCGATGCTGGGCATTCTTAAACGGGCGTCTTTCCTGAAGGTGTTAGGCTCTTATCCGGCGGCCAGAATCGACACGAAAGAGTAGCGAGTTCATTCCCCCACCAGCAGCGGATTCAAATACACCGCGTCGGACGGCGGCAGCAGCGGCGATTGCACTTGCAGGCGACGGCCGTTTTCCGCCACATACAGCCCAATTTCCAATGGGTAATAACCGGGCGTGGTTCCCTCCGGCAGCGCGATCTGGTACTCATCCACCACCACTTCGCCCGCCAGCCAGCGGCTGGTGGGATATTGGCCCTGCTGGGGCAGCGCATCTTGCTGCCAAAGACAGCACGTCCCATCTTGATTAAGAACGTGAACAAAAACAGTGTAATCGGCCGTTGGCGCTGTGATGGCCTGCCAGACCAGCCGCAAATCAAACGTGCCAGCCGCCTCGCCGGTCGCCAAATCGTACCCCAAAAGCTGAATCTCCCCGCCAAATGTCGCCGCCAAGGGGAACTGCGTATCGGGCGCGGCAAACAGGCGTTCCGTTTGCGCCACAGTCAACGGCCCCAAATCTACTTTAAAAAGCGATTGGTTGCCCGCATCGAACAGGTGCAAGGTCAGGCGGTACTCTCCGGGTTCCAGATTCACCGGAATAGGCAGCCGCTGCCGGTCGATGACAAACTGCGGCGTCACCCAACTGGGGAACGGATACGTGCCATGCACCGGCAGCGTCTCCAACAAAATCCGGCCAGTATGATCGGCGCGAAAAGCCTCCACGCGCAAACTCAGGGCCGGCTGCGGCTCCTCGGCCAGCCACCAAAAGGCCAGATCCATCGTCTCGCCGGTGGTGATGGCGCTGCCGCCTCGTTCGTAGCCTAGCAGTTGCAGCCCGCGCCGAATGGGTTCGTTCACCACAAATGGCGGCGTGGGCAGCGGATCGGGCGGCGTCCCTGCTGTTACCGCCAGGCCTTCAATCACCAGGCTGTCACCGGCAAAACGGCCGTCGCCATCCAACACCGGCAACCGTTCCCCGCTTGCCTCATCAAACCAGCCCAAACGCACCCGATAATCGCCCGGCGGCGCGCCCGCCGGAACCGGCACGTTCACGCGCTGCACCACGACATCGCCCGCCTGCCACTGGGCAACCGGATAGGCAAACGTCTGCGCCTGGCTCCAGCGCGCGCCCCAGGCATCTTCCAGGTGAGCGAAGGGCGTAAAATCGGCTCCGGGCACAGCGTCGATGCGCCAATAAAGGGTCAGCGGCGCCGTTTCACCGGCCGCCGCCGCGCCGACATCGTAGCCCAACAAAGTGACCGCGCCGCCAAAATGGACGGTTTGCGCGTGCGGCGGGTTGATGGGTGGCACGGCCGTTAGGCGATACGCCACAAACGCCGGTTGTCCATCCGGCCCATTCACGGTGGGCAGCGCTGTCGCCCCGGCCAAAAATGGCTCGGCCCAATCTGGCAGCGGGCTGTTGATGGGATAAATGTACAATGCCGACCCTTCGGCCGGCAGCACAAACGCCGCGCTTCCTGGCAGCCATTTCACCTCGCCATACCGGTCGCTGAGATAGGCGATGGTCGGGTGTTGGTAATGCAAAGCGGCGACAAAAATGGTCTCGTCGGGTCTGGGCGGCAGGTTGTTGAGGAAATCGGCAACGGCCGTTAAATCGCCATCGGTAGCCACAAACAACGCCGGGTCTGCTCCCCAAACGTCGAAATAAAGCCGGTTCAGCGCCAACCCTTCCGCGACCAAAACCACGCCACACAGCACCAGAAAGCCGGTGTTGGCCAGATACGGCCGTGCCAACCGCTGCGCCAACGCATCCACCAGGGTTACCAATCCCAGCGCCGGTAAATAAAAGATGAACGGCATCAGGCCAATCGCCCGTAAATTGCTGGGCAAAATTTCATTCACGGCCAGCGCAGTGGGCAAAATCATGATGAATGGCACGCACAAAAGTAGAACCGCTGCGGCTCGCTGCCAGTCAACCTGCAATTTCCGCCAACTTAACAGAGTGACGATCCAGCCCACCACCAACCATGCGCCCCAAAACAGGCTGAATAACGGCCGTTCCGGCACATTAAAGCGCACATACGGGTCGCCCTTCAAGAAAAACATTTGCAGCGTACGCCCATAACTTTCCAGCAGCGTCCGGCTGCTGGCCGGGCCAACCTGACCAATCCGCACCCAAAAGGCGTCCGGATGGGTGACGAAGTACACAAGCAGCGGCGCAACCACCACCAGGCCAACGCCGGCAACCACCGCCAATTGCCGCCAGCGCAATTTATACTGCTGCCGCTGGAAAAGCAGCGGCAGCGCCGCCAGCAGCAGAGGAACCGGAAACAGCCGCGCTGCCAAATAGGTGTACCCCGTCAGACCCAGGCACACGCCGCTCAGAATCAGCCAACGCCACTGCCCGCGCCGCAGCCCGCGAAACAGCGCCGCAGCCGTCAGAGCTTGCAGCAGCGGCTCGCTGATAGCCCGAAATCCCAACCGGCTAAACAGCAAATGCCAAAAACTCACCGCCAGCAGCGCGGCGGCCAACAAGGCCACCCGTCGATCCCGTAACAGTTCGCGCCCCAGCCAGTAGGTTGCGGCAATGGTTAGCAGGCTGATGAAAACGGCCGTAAGCCGCAGCGCAAACACCGTCTCTCCCACCAACCGCGCCAACGCCCCGGCCAGGTAGAAAAACAGCACTTCCTTACCCGTGTAGCTTTCAATAAAGATAGGCCGACTTTCGCCCCGCCCAATTTCCGCCGCCAAAATACCGTTGGCCGCCTCATCGTAATGTACGCCCGGCGGCACAACCGGCAAATCTGGCAGGCGCAGCACAGCCGCCGCCAGCAAACATAGCAGCATAAAAATCAGGGCGTGATACCGGTTGATTCGGGTCATAGGCATGGATTTTAGCCCGTCCCCTCTTAAACGTCATACAATGGCAGAGTAGGCATGTTAGAAATTGGCGCTCTCCATTCTCTCAGGCGGTTCAATTGCCCGGATATTGTGCAGTATTTCACTAGCGTAGGTTTGGCGTAGGTTTTGCGTAGGATCGACGTACAGTGTGCCGTAGGGGTTTTGCCTTAGAATAGTCATTGAAGGGTAAAATCTCTTCTTCTTCTCCTCCTTTTAACGAGAGTCAGGTTTCGGCGTTCCTGACTCTCCAAAAACCAATCGGGCTGGTTCGTTGGGGACCAGCCCGTTTTTGTTTTAAAGGGTTGGTCGTATAATCCCCCGCTATGTCAGCCACAGAAACAGAAGAAAGCAGGTTGGATAACGGCCGTTCCCAGGTTCTCCGCGCCGCCGGATTGGTGAGCGTGGCCGTCATGCTCAGCCGAGTAGTAGGGCTGGTGCGCGACATGGTCACGCTTAATTATTTGGGCACAGAAACCCTGGAAGCCAACGCTTACGCTGTTGCCAGCCGTTTCCCGGAAGCGATTTTTATGATTGTCGCCGGCGGCGCGATTGGCTCGGCTTTCATCCCCACGTTTTCCGCCTACTTCGTGCGCCAGGACGAGCCGGGCGCCTGGCGGTTGTTCTCATCGGTCATCAACCTGATTACCCTGGTGGTCGCGGCGATTGCTGTGCTGGCGGCCATCTTTGCCGCGCCGCTCATCCAATTCTTTTATGCCGACCAGATCGCCCTGGCCCCAGAACTATTGCCGTTAACTGTCACTTTGATGCGGGTGATGCTGTTTTCCACGGTCATCTTTGCCGCCAGCGGGGTGATCATGGGCGCGTTGAACGCGCGCCAGCATTTTTTGCTGCCGGCGCTGGCTCCGACCATCTACAATTTGGGCATCATCGCCGGGGCAGTGCTCTGGGTGCAGCCAGACGCCGGCCCAACACAGGGCAAAGCCATGGGGCTGGCCGTAGGCACAGTGATTGGCGCATTAGGCCACTTTTTGATCCAACTGCCGGGGTTGGCGCAAAAGAAAGCGCGTTACGCGCCCATTGTTACCGTGCGCGATCCCGGTGTCATCCAGGTATTGAAGCTGATGGCCCCGCGTGTGCTGGGGTTGTCTTTTAGCGAGATCAACAAGTTCATTATTTTGTTTTTAACGGGAACGGCCGTGATGGCCCTGGGTAGTCTGCCGGCCATTAACGTTGCCTTTCGCATTATCAATTTGCCGTTGGGTATTCTGGGTATTGCCCTGGGCATTGCCGCCTTCCCCACGCTGTCTACGCTGGCCGCTCGCCATGCGCTGGATGACATGCGCGTCATCATCACCGATTCTTTACGCCTGCTGCTGTTTCTGGGGTTTCCGATTACCGTGCTGCTGCTGCTGCTCAGCCAACCCACCATCACGCTGTTGTTTGAGCGCGGCTTGTTTAACGCCGAATCCACCGAATTTGCTTCGGCGGCCTTGTTTTACCTGTCGCTGGGCTTGATTGCCCTGATGATGCTGGAGGTGATTGCCCGCGCTTTTTATGCCTTGAGCGACACGCTGACGCCGGTTTTGGCCGGCGGCGCGCAAATAGCCATCATGGCTGTGCTGAGTTTGTGGTTGAGCCAGAAGGTGTTTCCGCAGCGCGGGCTGCTGCCGCTGGGTGGGCTGGCGTTGGGATTTAGCTTATCCAACTACTTTGAAGTGGCGCTGCTGTTTTGGCTGCTGCGGCGCAAGATGGGGCGGTTGGAAGGGCGCGTGCTGCTGGATGGCAGCTTGCGCATGGGATTGGCGGCGGGGGTGATGACGGCCGTTACCCTCATCGCCCTGGCGCAAATTCCCTCTTCCCCCTGGTGGCAGATGCTGGTGGGGTCGGTCGTGGGCGGATTGGCTTATTTGCTGGCCTGCGCCGTGCTGCGCGTGAAGGAATTGGAGCAAGTGGTGGCTTACGGCCGTCGACGATTCAGTCGCTAGCGGTAAGAAAGCCACTCACAGATCGCGTTTTTCCGCTTTTCCCCGTTTTTCCCGCAAGTTCTGAAAAAATTGTTGCAGCAAGGCGGCCGCCTCTTGCTCTAACACGCCGGATGTGATAGCCACTCGATGGTTAAATTCCGGCGCGCGCAGTACCTGGACGACCGAACCATCTGCGCCAAAGCGTGTGTCTTTGGCTCCGTAGACCAATCGCGGCAGCCGCGCCTGAATCATTGCCCCGGCGCACATGGGACATGGTTCCAATGTACAGTAGAGTGTCACGCCTATCAGCCGCCAGTTTTGCACGGCCGTTGCCGCCGCCCGCAGCGCGATCATCTCCGCATGGGCCATGGGGTCCAGGTCGGCTTCTTTACGGTTAAACCCAACGCCGATTACGGCGTCGTGCAGCACCGCTACCGCGCCTACCGGCACTTCCCCCAAAGCAGCTGCCTGGGCAGCCTGCGCCAGCGCCAAATTCATCCAATAAACATCTGCTTCCGTCCGCACATCGTCGGGAATAGGCTTTTGAGTCAGCAAGTCGTCTACCATACACGAGATTATAACACTGACCGCCGCCTGAAGTCCGCTTCCCGGTATCCAACGGATTTCCCAGAGTTTGCGGCAACGGATTACGAACAACGGATTGAAGAAACCGGTTTTCGGCAATTTTTCAGGAGAAATCAGCCTGGAAATGGTCAGGAATCGCTTTCGAAAGTCATTTTGTGGACAAATCGAAAAATATAGGTATCCTATAAACGTTAAATATTTTTCACCCATGTTTGCGCAGCTTTTGGTTGTGTTTTAGACTGGGACTACATTTTGGAGAGAGTTAGACTTGGCAAAGAAAGTTTACGTAGGGAATTTGTCGTTTTCGGCCACAGAAGAAGATGTTCGTGACCTATTTTCAGAGTTTGGTGATGTCGAATCAGTCGCCATGATCAATGACCGGGACACCGGCCGTTTTCGTGGTTTCTGCTTCGTCGAGATGGCCCCTTCTGCGGCTGATGCAGCAATCGCTGCTTTAGACGGCAAAGAAGTTGGCGGTCGTAATTTGCGCGTCAACGAGGCCCGTCCGCGTGAAGAACGCAGTGGCGGCGGTGGTAATCGTGGTGGCGGCGGCAGTCGGAGCGGCGGTGGCCGCGGTGACAGCCGTGGCGGTGGCAGCCGTGGCGGCGGTGACAGCTACGGCCGTCGTAACGATTACAACGACAGTGGTAACAGCCGCCGTTGGTAGGTGATTGATACCTGGTAACAGGTCAATTGCAAACAAGCGCATAGCAAACGGCCGTCTCGGAACCTGATTGGGAACCAAGACGGCCGTTTTTTTGTCCCTCTGCCCGGTAATGAGTGAACCACTCCCTGCCACAGACCTTGACGATGATCCGCTGGCGCAGTTTGCCGCCTGGTACCAGGCGGCTCAGGCGCAGAATTTGCCCCAGCCCAATGCCATGAGCCTGGCAACTGTGTCGGCTGAAGGCGACGTTTCGTCCCGTCTCGTGCTTCTGCGCACATATGATCAGCAAGGATTTGTCTTTTACACCGGCCTGGACACACAAAAAGCGCATGATTTAAACGCCCATCCACAAGCGGCGCTGCTTTTCCCGTGGCTGGCGCTGGGGCGGCAAGTGCGCATTCAGGGAACGGCCGTTGCCCTTTCCACCACGGAAGTATGGCAATATTTTGTCACCCGACCGCGCGGCAGCCAATTGGGCGCCTGGCTCACACAATCCAGCGCAGTGATTTCCTCACGAAGCATTTTGCAAGCGAAAATGGCCGAACTCAAACAAAAATTTCAGGCCGGGCAGGTTCCCTTACCCAGCGCCTGGGGCGGCTATCGTTTGCAGCCCTATCGGTATGAATTTTGGCAAAGCCAACCGGACAATTTGCCCGACCGCTTCGCCTATACGTTGCAAGCAGACGGCCGTTGGCTGCGCCAGCGCCTGATCCCGTAACTGCGTCAGAAGGTCATATGGACATTTCAGCTGAAAAACTAGCCTATCTTTCCCTGCTCTCCCAACAATTTCCCACCATTCAAGCCGCTTCCACGGAAATCATCAACCTCAGCGCCAAATTGCAGCTTCCCAAGGGCACAGAACACTTCGTTTCCGACATTCACGGGGAATACGAAGCCTTTCTCCACGTCCTTAAAAACGGTTCCGGCTCCATCAAACGGCGCATCGACGAGCTGTTTGTCTACGACATGGACGAGAAAGAAAAACGCGATCTGGCGACATTGATCTATTACCCGGAGAAAAAACTGGCCCACTTGCTGCCCAAAACCGAAAATCCGGATGCCTGGTATCGCATCACTTTGTTTCGCCTGATCCGTCTGTGCCGTAATCTGGCCTCCAAATATACCCGCGCCGATGTGCGCGCCGCCTTACCGGCCGATTTCGGCAACATCATCGAGGAACTGCTGCACGAACAAGAAGGCAGCGACAACAAACTGGCGTATTACCGCAGCATCATCGAAACGATTATCGCCATTGGGCAGGCTAATGATTTCATTGAAGCAATGGCCGAATTAATTCAGCGGCTGGCCATCGCCCGGCTGCATGTCATTGGCGATGTGTATGATCGCGGCCCTGGGGCGCACATTATCATGGACACATTGATGGCCTACCACGACCTGGACATCCAATGGGGCAATCATGACATTGTGTGGATGGGCGCGGCGGCGGGCAGCGCCGCGTGCATTGCCAATGTCATTCGCACGGCGCTGCGTTACGCCAATATGGAGACTTTGGAACATGGATACGCGCTGAGTCTGCTGCCGCTGGCCACCTTTGCTATGGATGTGTATGGCGACGATCCGTGCGAGCGGTTCCAGCCTAAAATTGGCAGCGATGAGCAATTTACGCAAAACGAAATCCAGTTGATGGCCAAGATGCACAAAGCCATCACCATCATCCAGCTCAAGTTGGAGGCGCAGATTATCCAGCGACGGCCGCATTACGAAATGCACGACCGCCTTTTGTTGGATAAGATCGATTATGAGACAGGAACTGTGACGGTGGACGGCCGTTCCTATCCCCTCCTCGACGCCCACTTCCCCACCATCGACCCGGCCAATCCTTACCAGCTTACCCCGGAAGAAGCCAGCACCGTCACCCGGCTGCAACAATCGTTCGCCATCAGTGAAAGGTTGCAGCAGCATGTGCGTTTTCTCTTTTCGCGGGGCAGCATGTACCTGATCTACAACGGCAATTTGCTTTATCACGGCTGCATTGCCATGGAAGATGACGGCTCTTTTATGTCGGCGCGTATTGCCGGGCAAGAATTTGCGGGCAAGGCATTTATGGACCGGCTGGACCGGCTGGCGCGGCAGGGTTATTTCAGCACAGACCCGGACGAGAAGCGATATGGCCAGGATGTGATGTGGTATTTGTGGAGCGGAGCCAAGTCGCCAATTTTTGGCAAAAACAAGATGGCGACCTTTGAGCGGTATTTTATTGCCGATGAAAGAACGCACAAAGAAGAGAAAAACGCATATTTTGCCTGGCGCGATAAGGAGGAAACGGCCGTTAAAATCCTGCGCGAATTTGGCCTAAACCCCGACACAGCCCACATCATCAACGGCCACGTCCCGGTACAGGTGCGCCGGGGGGAAAGCCCCATCAAAGCTGGCGGCAAACTGCTGGTGATTGATGGCGGGCTGGCCAAGGCATACCACAAAATCACCGGCATCGCCGGCTATACGCTCATCTTCAATTCGTATGGCCTGCTCTTGGCCTCCCACGACCCTTTTGAATCGCAGCAGCTGGCTATCGAAGAAGGCATCGACATGCAAACGCAGACAGAAATTCTGGAACGCAATCGCCTCCGTATCCGCGTGAAAGACACCGATGAGGGGCACGCCATCCAACAGCGCATCAACCACCTGAAAGACCTGCTGTCCGCCTATCGCTCCGGGCTGATTAAAGAGGCCTGACTTACACCCCGCTATGGGGTTCCTGCCAGCGCCTCTTTCAGGCTAGACGCCAACTTCTGTAGCGAAAACGGCTTCTGCAAAAAGTGTACTCCACCTTCTAGCATCCCGCGATGGGCAATAAAATCGGCCGGATAGCCAGACACATAGAGGATTTTGATGGCTGGCTGGATGGCCATGATACGCTCGGCTAATTCACGGCCGTTCATCACCGGCAGAATGATATCGGTCATAAGCAGATCGATGGTTCCGGCAAAATTTTCCATCTGGTAGATGGCCTCGTCGGGTGTAACGGCCGTGATCACCTGATAACCCAAATAGCGCAAAGCATCGGCCGTCATTTGCAAGACCGCTGCTTCGTCTTCTACCACCAACACGGTCTCACCTTCGCACTGGAGCGGTGGCGGTAACGGCCGTTCTTCCTCCGCTGCATCCTCCAAATCGACAAAACGCGGCAGGTAAACCTTAAACGTTGTACCCATGTTCGGCGCGCTGTACACCTGCACCTGCCCCCCATTCTGCTGCACAATGCCATCCACCACAGACAAACCCAGGCCGGTACCTTTGCCGATTTCTTTGGTGGTAAAAAACGGCTCAAAAATGTGCGCCAGCAAATCCTTATCGATGCCGCTCCCAGTATCGCTTACCGTGAGCATCGCATAATCGCCCGGCGGCATGGTAAATCCATTTGCCGCCACAATGGAATCCGCCAGGGCGATATTCTCTGTTTCGATCATAAACACGCCCACACCCTGGATGGCATCACGCGCGTTGACGCATAAGTTCACCAGGATCTGATCAATCTGCGTCGGGTCGATTTTAACCGGCCACAGCTGCCCGTCCGGACGCCATACCAGCTTGATCTCCTCGCTGAGCAAGTTCTTGAGCATGGGCAAAGCGCTCTCTACTGCCGCATTCAGGTTTAACACCTTGGGAGAAACCATCTGTTTACGCGCAAAGCCGAGCAGCTTGCGCACCAGTTCCGCAGAGCGCTGCGCAGTGGTGTAAATTTCCGTCAGATTCCGATGCAGCAGCGTATCCAGATCGGTCAATTGCAGCGCCATTTCCGTGCGCAGCATCATCACCGCCAGCAAATTGTTAAAATCGTGGGCAATGCCGCCGGCCAGCCGGCCGACCGTCTCCATTTTTTGCGCCTGCGCCAACTGCGCTTGAAGCCGATCATGCTCTGCTTCTTGCCGCTTGCGCTCGCTGATGTCTTGCACAAAGGCGAACACGGTTTCCATACCGGCCAGATATTGCGCGCTGATCTCCACAGGAAAT